>CAYTAU010000006.1:0-2123 GCA_964435855.1 uncultured Bacteroidales bacterium
AAAGCCGGGCTTTGCTCACCAAAAGCCGGGCTTTACTCACCAAAAGCCGGGCTTTGCTTACCAAAAGCCGGGCTTTAACTATTAAAACCCATTTTTTTAAAATAAATTCATTTATTTTTTTTATTTAAAAATTTGTTTTATCTTTGAAGTTGTTAACTAAAAATTCAGAACTCATGGGAAAAAAACGAAGAGATTATATACCAACCGACAAATTTGAATTAGACGACTGGGGAAAACATTTTGCAATAACTGTTGCAAAAAATGTAAATCATTATGGTATTAACCAAGAAGAAATAAAAAGTGTTGAAACCGTAGTAACAATTTACGGTGCCGATTTAGACAAAGTGAAAGACCTTATAGACCAAAAACGCACACAAGTAAAGAAAACACAAAAAGACAGAACAGCACTAACAAAAACATGCAGGGCAGTGGCACAGCGTATAAAAGCAAGCTCCGACTATACCGAAAAAGTAGGAAAAGAATTTGATATTATAGGAGCCGAGAGACAAATTGATGAAGACAAAGCAAAACCTGTATTAGAAGCACAAAAAGTACCACACGGTTGGGAATTAGACTTTGGTCTTGACAATTTTTTTAGCGGAGTAAACATTTACCGCAAACGCCCCGAAGAACAAGATTTTACATATCTTGCTACCGATACACGCAGTCCGTATGTAGATAATGAGCCAATGGTAAATGGCACAAAATATTTTGCATATTATATACTTGGCGACACAGAAGTTGGACAAGAAAGCGATGAAGTTACAATTAAAGTTTAAATTTTTCATATCATAAAACAAAGCTCTGTTAATTAAACAGGGCTTTTTTTTTGCAAAATTATTTTTTCTATCTTTACAAAAATTTTTATTAATCAAATAAAATATAATTAAAATGAACGAACAAGCACAAAAAACAAAAGCAGGACAGGGGCTAGGCATAGCCGGATTTGTATTAGGTCTTACTGCATTAATTATTTCGTGGATACCATGTCTTGGTACATGGGCATTTATACCAGGTGTTGTAGCAATAGTTTTAAGTGCAGTTGCTTTAGTACAGGCAAATAAAGACAATGGAGCTAAAGGATTAATTATAGCAGCTCTTATTGTATCAATAATTGGTACCTGTGTTGCAGCTTATCAATGGTATTATTGGAAATACAAATTTACTAATGTAGTTGAAGAAGGAATAGGTGATTGGGCTGACGAATTTGAAAATGCAATGGAAGATATGGAAGGCGAAGGTGTTTTTGATGATTTGGAAGATGCACTTGGAGATTTAGAAGAAGGACTTGAAGAGGCCGCTGAAGAAATAAACGAAGAATTTGATAGCGAAGAATGGGACAAGCTAATAGAAGAAGGGGACTTCGACAATGTGCTTGACGAATATGAAGAAATGATTAAACAATATATTGATTTTGTTGAAAAAGCTGAAAGCGGTGATATGTCTGCAATTGCATCATATATGAAATTAGCTACTAAATTGGCTATTGTTTCAATGAAAATGGCTGCAATTATGCCAGATCTAAGCCCTGAACAGTTAGAACGTTTTAATGAAATTGATGAAAAATACAAGGAAAATCTTAAAACAGAATAAATACAAAGAACCTTACATTCTTATAAATTTAATATTTGCCGGAATAATAATTTTAATATTTATTTATTCCGGCATTTTTTCTGAGTCAAATGAACATCCAATAAAATGTGTTCATTTTGAAAAAACAGGAATTCCATGTGAAACATGTGGCTTATCAAGAAGTTTTTCGGAAATTATTAGATTTGATATTGAATCCGCTAAAGATTTTAACAGAAATGGAATTCCATTGTTTTTGTTTTTCTTATTTCAGCTTATTTTACGGTTTCTCTTTTCTTTGATATTTATCAAAAATTGGATAAAGCAAAGAAATTTAATTATTGCAGATAGTTTGGTCTCAATTACCCTGTTTATTATTACGTTCAAGAATCTAATTTTTTAATAAATATATCAACTAGTTAAAGTAATCCTGTTTGGTTAATTTTCATTAAATCTCTTTTTGTATCAATTGAAAGGCTTTCATGTTCTGTAAATTCAACTTTAATTTTAAAATTGTTTTCAATCCAGCGCAATTGCTCAAGCATTTCGCTTTG
>CAYTAU010000006.1:2223-83846 GCA_964435855.1 uncultured Bacteroidales bacterium
GTACCGCTTTCGTGTTTTTTTGAAGTCATTATAACTTTACCGCCAAAACCTATAATTACGTCAAAAATCCTTTTATCATCAGTAGCAACGTAAACATCATCAACAACCTGTTTACTCCTTTCATAAACATGTTGCACCATAGGTTTGCCATTAATATTAATCAATGGTTTACCCGGTAATCTTGTAGAGCCGTACCTTGCAGGTATTATAGCAACAAATTTCATTTATCTAATAATTAAAACGGCAGTAAAAATAGGTAATACATTTTGAAAAAAAAATTTGACGAGTTCTGAAATTATGTGATTGCAATTATTTTTATAACTTTGTTAAATATTACAGAGAGTTTTATATCAAATGTCTCATAAAAAAATAAAAATACGTTTGTATTTATTTCCTTTTGCGATCCTATACGGATTAGTTGTTTCAATTCGTAACAGAATGTTTGATTCAAAAATATTTTCCTCTTACGAGTTTGATATTCCTATTATTACAGTAGGAAATATTAGTGTTGGCGGTACAGGTAAAACACCTCATGTTGAATATTTCGTAAAAACATTAAAAAATGAATTTGATGTTTGTACATTAAGCAGGGGTTATAAAAGAAAATCAAATAAGTTTCAAATAGCTACAAAAAATTCTACTGTAAATGATATTGGTGATGAACCTAAGCAGATAAAACAAAAATTTCCTAAAATTTGTGTTATTGTAGATAAAGACAGAAGAAATGCAATAAACAAGATATTAAACGATGAACAAAACAATGTTAGTGTTGTTATACTTGATGATGCATATCAACACAGAAAAATAAAACCGGGTCTTTCTGTTTTGCTTATTGATTATAACAGACCTATAACAAAAGATTATTTGTTGCCAGTTGGAAGTTTAAGGGAGCGCTCTTGGAGAAAAAACAGAGCACATTTAATTGTTGTAACTAAAACACCAAAAGATCTTAAGCCAATTGAACGAAGAATAATGGAAACAGAATTGAATATTTTTCCATATCAATCTTTATTCTTTACTACATTTAAGTATGGAGAAATTATACCTGTATTTAAAAATGATAATATTATTGATATTCCTGTAATTAACAATAATACAACAATAGTACTTATTACAGGTATTGCAATGCCTGCTACACTTGTTAATTATCTAAAAGCAATTACTGAAAAAATTGAACACATAAAATTTGCAGATCATCATTATTATAAACAAAAAGATATTAGTATTATTATTGATGCATATGATAAAATTGATGGTAAAAATAAAATAATAATTACTACCGAAAAAGATGCAATGCGAATACAAGATTGTAATTTTATAGATAAATTGAAAAATTTACCTTTATTTTACATTCCAATTGAAGTGGAATTTCTAGATAAATCAAAACAAGAGGATTTTAATAAAATTGTTAAAAATTATGTTAAAACAAATAAAAGACACGGCAAATTACATATTTAATAAAACCGGTTTTAAACCGGAAATAGGTATTATTTTAGGAACAGGACTTGGCGGCCTTGTTAAAGAAATAGCTATTAAACATATATTGCCATACAAAGATATTCCCGATTTTCCTGTTTCAACAGTTGAAGGACATAGCGGCAAATTAATTTTTGGAGTAATTGGCGATAAAAATGTAGTTGCAATGCAAGGCAGATTCCATTTTTATGAAAGTAATGATATTTTAAAGGTTATATTTCCTGTTAGGGTAATGAAATATCTTGGCATAAAAAATTTAATTGTTTCAAATGCAAGTGGTGGAGTAAATCCTGATTTTGAAATAGGTGATATAATGATACTAAATGACCATATTAATTTAATACCAAATCCATTAATTGGAGAACACTATCCTGAATTTGGAGTACGTTTTCCTGACATGAGCGAAACTTACAACAAATTACTTATTGCTAAAGCCGAAGAAATAGCTTCTAAACATAATATAAAAATACAAAAAGGAGTTTATACTGCTGTTACAGGACCAACACTTGAAACCCCTTCAGAATATAAATATTTCAGAATTATTGGTTCAGATACTGTTGGAATGTCAACAGTGCCTGAAATTATAGCGGCATGGCAAATGGGAATACCTTGTTTTGCTATTTCAATTATTACCGATTTGGGTGTCCCAGGCAAAATTGTTAAAGTAACCCATGAAGATGTTCAGAAAGTTGCAGAAAAAACAGAACCAAAAATGACCCTTATTATAAAAGAACTTATAGCAGGTATTAATAAATAAACTTCCAATATATATCATTGACATTATATCCTATAAACAATATCAGGTTCAACAATGGGAGAGGAGTTGTTAAGCTGAAACTTTATATAATGTATATTTTGCCCTTTTTCCAAATACTGTAATTCGTAAAATGTTTTTATTGATAGTATTTCATTAAAAATACTTGACTTATATAAATCGTTAGTGTTTTCTAAAATATTCAATCTGTTTTTTTTAATTATTGCAAGAGTATATTCATACAAAAGTTTATTATCTGTTTTAAGATGAATTATACCATTATTTTTAATGATACTCTTATAGGAGTTTAAAAACCTCGAAGATGTTAGTCGCTTTTTTGTTCTATATTTTTTCAATTGAGGGTCGGGAAATGTTATCCAAATTTCATCAACCTCGTTTTCTGATAAAAACGAATTAATAAACTCAATGCGAGTTCGAATAAATACAAGGTTATTTATATTTTTTTCATTAGCTGTTTTAGCTCCCTTCCACATTCTTGCTCCTTTAATATCAATGCCAATAAAATTTTTATCAGAAGACATTTGTGCCAGACCAACAGTATATTCCCCTTTACCACAACCAAGTTCAAGTATAATTGGATTATTATTTTTGAAGTGTAATGAATTCCATTTACCCTTTAATTTGAAATTCTTATTTAATATTTCATCATACTTGGGTTGAAAAACATTATTGAAAGTTTCTACTTCTTTAAATCGTTTAAGCTTTTTTTTCCCCATTATTTGTTATTATTCAGCGAAATACCTCGTGTGTTTTAAAAGATCAAATCAATTTGCAGTTTCAATTCGTATTCCAATATCGCTTATGTGTTCCAATTCTTCGGTTCGCATAGCTTGTTCAAGCTCAAAAGTATAAATTCCTGTGTCGGGAAAGTAAATAAAATTTTTATATAATATCTGATGACTAAAAATATCCCCAATACCACTTCCATACCATTTACCATGTTCATCAGCTAAAAAAAGTTCAACAGTATCTTTTACAGAATTACCATTTGGTGATGATATAGTTACAAACAAGTAAAGATTACTGCTTTTGTAATTCCCCTCGTTGCGTACATTTATAATAACATTATGTGGAGACTTTGTATCTGTTATTCTAACATCAAATTTTGCATTATCAAACCTGCTCCATGTACTCTTTTTTAATGACTTATATTCCTCAAATACTCTGTTTGTATCACAAGAATTCAGAAAAAATATAATAATTAGAAAAAAAAGAATTTTTAAAAATGATTTCATTTATTATCTCCTTCTGTTTTTGTTTTTTCTCTTTTTAGATTTATACTTATCGTCAAATCGAGTAAGACTATCTTGACCAATAACACTATTATAATCTAGTGTTTTACCTTCGGTTACTTCAATAATATCATTAAGTTCTTCAATTTTAACACCTGTTTTGTTAAGATTAATTATTTCTTCAACTCTTTCAATTGGTACAGGGATTAAACCTGTAGATGACTCGTTATCGAAAGAATACCACATTATACCTTTATAAACATCTGTTTTAACATGGTATGCTCTTCCTTTTTCAGTTTCTAATTTTATATCTTTATCAGGAAAATCTTTTTGTGCATCAATGTAACTATCAAGTTCGTAATTCAAACAACATTTTAATTTACTGCACTGTCCCGCTAATTTCAGAGGATTTAAAGAAAGCTCCTGATGCCTTGCCGAGTTTGTAACAACCGAAACAAAATTAGTCATCCATGTAGCACAACAAAGTTCCCTGCCACAACTACCAATTCCGCCTATTCGCCCCGCTTCCTGTCTGGCTCCAATTTGTTTCATTTCAATTCTTACCTTAAATTCTTCGGCAAGTAATTTTATTAATTCTCTAAAGTCAACCCTTTCATTAGCAATGTAATAAAAAATAGCCTTGGTTTTATCTCCTTGATATTCAACATCACCAATTTTCATTTCTAAATTAAGATCTTGAGTAATTTGTCTTGACCTTAACATTGTTTTATTTTCAAGATCCATTGCCTGAACCCATTTTTCAATATCGTTTTGTTTTGCTTTTCTATATATTTTTTTTAGTTCATCTAAATTAACATTGTTATTATTTTTTCGTATTTGCTCTAAAACAAGTTCGCCTGTTAATGAAACAATACCAATATCATGTCCTGGAGAAGCTTCAACAGCAACAATATCGCCAGGTTTAAGTTTAATGCTATTTACGTTTCTGAAAAATAATTTTCTTGTATTTTTAAATCTTATTTCAATAATATCTGTTGCATTTATTGATGCAGGAGCATCATGCAACCAATTATGTACATTAAGCTTATTCCAACTATTAGAAACAGTTTGTGAATTATTATTTTCTTCAATCTGAGGTGAAGGACAGCCTCTTGTCGTACAACTGCTACGGTCCATTATATATTGTTTTTATTATTTTCGAATTACAAATTTAATTATTTTACTGATGTTTTTTCATATTTACTACTTTCATTTTTTTAATTGTTTTAATTTTGCTTGAATTTAAATTTATAGATATGAGTAAAAAAGTTGTTATAATTACAGGTGCATCCTCTGGAATTGGATTAGCATTGGCAAGAGAATACGCAGAAAGAAATTTTAATATAGTTGCTGCTGCAAGAAGAATTGATAAACTAAATAATTTAAAAGAAGAACTTGCTCAAAAAAATATTGAAGTGTTAACGGTTCAAACTGATGTTTCAAAAGAAGATGATTGTAAAAATCTCATAATCAAAAGTAAAGAACATTTTGGCAAAATTGATGTATTGATAAACAATGCAGGAATTTCTATGAGAGCGTTATTTGACCAAGTTGATATTGATGTTCTTAAAAGATTAATGGATGTGAATTTTTGGGGAACTGTATATTGTTCAAAGTATGCATTACCGCACCTATTAGAAGCAAAAGGCTCATTGGTTGGTGTAATTTCAATTGTTGGTCATGTCGGATTACCGGGCAGAACAGGTTATGCTGCTTCAAAATTTGCAATTAGAGGTTTCTTGGATACTATTCGTATCGAAAATCTTAAAAAAGGATTGCATGTTTTGGTTGCTGCACCGGGATTTACTGCTTCTGAAGTTCGCGAAGTTGCATTAACAGAAGATGGCTCACAACAAGGAAAAACACCTCGTGCCGAAGAAAAAATGATGACAGCAGAAGTATGTGCTCTTAAAATTGCAAAAGCTGTTGAAAAACGAAAAGGACAATTAATACTTACTTTTATGGAAGGGAAATTAGTAGTGTTTCTAAATAAATGGTTTCCGCGATTTATGGATAAAATGATATATAACAGTATGGCAAAAGAGGATGATTCGCCTTTAAAAAAGTAAAAAATGATGATATCAGACCAATCAAAGATAAGGATCACATATGGTGATACAGATAAAATGGGAGTAGTTTATTATGGAAATTATCCAAAATACTATGAAATTGGCAGAACAGAATTGATGCGAAAAATTGGATTTTCGTACGATAGAATTGAAAAAGAAGGTGTAATAATGCCGGTTGTAAAGTTAGAAGCTGAATATTTTAAATCCGCTTATTATGATGATTTAATTACAGTGAATACTATTGTAAAAGAAATGCCAAAAGCTATAATAAGATTTTATTACGAAATCTATAATGATAAAAATGAGCTGATTAATAAAGGTTATACCGACTTGAGTTTTGTTAAAAAAGAAAATCTTAAACCTTGCAGACCTCCAGCTAACTTATACAATGCTTTAAAAGAATATTTTTAATAATACAATATCTTAATTTTTTACGTTTAGCTTCGTATACTTGAAATTGATGAAAAGATATTTTTTACATATTATTTTAATTTTTTCTTGCTTAAGTGTTTTTTCACAAAAATACACAATAAGTGGCTATGTAGAAGATTTTGAAACAGGAGAAAAACTCATTAGTGCCGGAGTCTTCGACGCAAATACCTTAAAAGGAACAATTACAAATAATTATGGTTTTTTTAGTATAACATTACCCAAAGGGGAAATAAAGTTTACTGTCTCTTATGTAGGTTATTCAAGTTTTAGTAAAACAATAGATTTAAATAAAGATATTGAATTAAATATTGCCATTGAACCTTCTATTACTTTAGCAGAGGTTGTTGTTACCGATTCAAAATCGAAAAATAAAGTAGAAAGCACACAGATTAGCGCAATTGAAATTCCAATAAAGGATATTCAGAAACTACCTGTTCTATTGGGAGAAGTTGATATCTTAAAAACAATTCAGTTGCTTCCCGGAGTTCAGTCAGGTAGTGAGGGAACAAGTGGTTTGTATGTTAGGGGTGGAGGACCAGACCAAAATTTAATACTGTTAGATGGTGTTCCTGTTTACAATGCCGACCATCTTTTTGGTTTCTTTTCAGTTTTCAATGCTGATGCAATATCTAATGTCAAACTTATAAAAGGTGGTTTTCCCGCAAGGTATGGAGGTAGACTTTCTTCTGTAATTGATATTAGAATGAAAGAAGGCAGCAATAAAAAATTTAAAGCTGATGGCTCAATTGGCTTAATTTCCTCAAAACTTAGTATTGAAGGCCCAATTCAAAAAGATAAAACTTCATTTATTGTATCCGGCAGAAGAACCTATATTGATGTACTTACACAACCTTTTATAAGAATGGCTGCACGAGGAGAAAAGATAAATGCAGGATATTACTTCTACGACCTTAATGCTAAAATTAATCACAAATTTTCTGATAAAAGCAGATTGTTTTTGTCGGCATATATGGGAAATGACAGGGCATATACTAAAATGAAGTACGACTATATTTATAATAATATAAAATACGAAGAAAGTACCGTGGCAGATCTTGAGTGGGGAAATATCACAACAGCACTTCGTTGGAACTATAAGCTAAATAAAAAGCTTTTCAGTAATACAACTTTAACTTATAGCAAGTATCGATTTGGTGTTGGTCAAGAACTTGAAGAAAAAAGAACCGGACCAAACATTGATGAGATAACAAACTTTGCTTTTGTTTACAATTCGGGAATTGAAGATTTCACAGCTCGAATTGACTATGATTATATTCCAAACACAAATCATTTTGTACGTTTCGGCGTAAGCAATATTTATCACATATTTAATCCGGGTATAACCACATTTGAGTTTTCTACTACTGCTGATGCAAATATAGACACCTCATATGGAAATACTAAAATCTATGCAAATGAAGCAAGTGCCTATATTGAAGATGACATAAGAATTGGTGCAAACTTTAAAACTAATATAGGTTTACATTTTTCCAACTTTTTTGTAAAAGATAAAAATTACCCTTCAATACAACCTCGCATTTCTGCCAGATATATGATAAACGAATTCTTTTCTGTAAAAGCAGCATACTCGCAAATGAATCAATACATACATTTGCTTACAACATCGCGCATAGGTTTGCCGACAGATTTATGGTTGCCGGTAACTGATAGTATTGAGCCAATGCGTTCCGACCAGTTTGCAATAGGCGGAGTTTATGCATTAAGTACAAATACCGATATCAGCATAGAAGGTTTTTACAAAACAATGGACAATCTTATTGAATATAAAGAAGGTGCTAGTTTTTTTAAAAACAATACTGAATGGGAGAATAAAGTGGAAATGGGTAAGGGATGGTCTTACGGTGTGGAAGTGCTTTTACAAAAGAGTGTTGGCAAAACCAGCGGATGGATAGGATATACACTTTCTTGGTCGAAACGCCAATTCGAAAATATCAATTTTGGCGAGATTTATCCTTATAAGTACGACAGGCGTCACGATATATCAATAGCCATTACTCATAAAATTAATGATGAAATAGATATTTCGGGTGTTTGGGTTTATGGCACAGGTAATGCAGTTACGCTTGGATTGGAAAAGTATATAACCGTTAATGATATTTCTAATTTGAATTTGAATTCGTATCAAACTGTTGAACATCTCGAGAGCAGAAATAATTATCGTATGCCGGCATATCACAGACTGGATATTGGTGTAAATTTCCATAAAGAAAAGAAATGGGGAAAGAGAACATGGAGTGTAGGAGTTTATAATCTGTATAACAGAAAAAATCCTTTCTATCTTTATTTTGGCTATGATGATGGTGGAAATATGGGGCTTTACCAAATAAGTTTATTCCCAATAATACCATCAATAAAATATAGCTTTAAATTCTAAGTATTATGAATTTTAAAAATAAAATATCGCTGGTGCTAATTCTTTTTGTAATAATAGTTTCATCATGTATAAAGGAAATTGATGTAAATCTAGAAGACAGTTACAGAAAAATAGTAGTAAATTCTATGTTCTCTGCCGATAGTATCTTAACTGTAAATATCAGCAAAAGTCTTAATGTTTTAGATAATGCAGATGTAATATTTATAAAAAATGCTGTTGTTAAGATATATGAAAATGATGAGTATGTTGAAACATTAGTTTATCAGGCTAATGGCAATTATACTACAGTTTCGTTTGTACCGGTTTACGGAAAAAACTATAAACTTACGGTAAGTGCTCCCGACCTTGATGATGTTGAAAGTACAAACCAGTTGCCTACACCTGTTGCTATAAGCGGAATAGATACAATGCTTATAAATAAAGAAGGAAAAGAACTAATAAAATGTATAATATCTATTGACGATCCCGCCAATGTACAAAACTATTATTATTTACAGGTTTTTTCTAATAAACAGGACTATGACTACTTTTACGATATGGAATCAAGTATCCAAAATTCGGCATTATATATTGATAGCGACGATCCTGTTATTGAAGAATGGGTAAACTGGGACCAAGGTGCAATTTTCTCAGACAATATCTTTAACGGTACAAATTACAAGTTAAATATAGAAATCAATAAATGGGATGTTACAAGTTATGATTCTACTGCTACAATTTTATATTATCATTTAAACTCTATAAGTTACGAATATTATCTGTACACTCTTTCATTGGCAAAATATCAACGTACTAATGGCGACCCTTTTGCCGAACCTGTAAGAGTTTATTCTAATATTACTAATGGACTTGGCATTTTTGCAGGCTACTCTTCGTATGTTTATCCTATTGATTTTATTGGATATATAGATTATTATTATGAATGGTAAACTTCCATGAATAAGATTAAAGAAATAACAAAAAACACTATTACAAAAAGAGCCATTCAGATATTATTGGTATTGATCTCAATTTATATTCTGTTAATTGTTAGAGGTGGCTATGAATATGGACGTAATGACAGTATGCAGTTATCTTATTCGGTATTTTTGCACGATAATACTTTATACCCAAACGACCTTTATATTCAGGAAATAAGCAAAACCATTCCAAACGAAAGATATTTTTTTAGTTCACTGCTAAGTTTTTTCGGCAACTTAAAATACATAACACTAATTGGGCATTTTATTATGTCATTACTTTTATTTTTTGCAGTAGATAAAATTACATCTTTATATATAAAAAAGATAGAAGGCTTTAAATGGCTTGTACAAATATTTCTGTTTATTATTTTGTATGATATCAATATGGGGGGGAATGAATTATATTACAACAACTTTTTTGTAAGTCTAATATCTAAAACAATAGGCTTGTGGGCAGTTTACTATATTTTAAAAAACAAATATTTATTAGCATTTGTTCTGATATCGCTTTCTACATTTTTTCATCCAATAGTAGGAGTACAGTTGTTTATTATTTTTTCTGTAATAATATTAGTCGATATACTTGTAAAGCAAAATTATAAGTCTGTCAAACAATTTGTATTTCCTGTTTTGTTTTATCTCTTAACTGCCGGAGTTTGGCTTGTATGGCTAAAGTTTAATTTTGCCGATAAACAATTAAATAACAATGAGGAATTTTTTAATATATTTTTCAAATTTCGAAATTCGCATCATTATATGCCATCCTATTTTCCTTTAAAAAGTTATTTGATCCTTATACCATTAAACATTTTCGGACTTATATATTTTTACAAAAAAGAAATAAAACTTTTCATATTTTATATAACAGTTATCATAATCTCATTAATTTTTACAATTGGCGTAGAAGTTTTTCATTCTGTTGAAATAGCCTCATTTCAATGGTTTAAATCAACAATATGGTTGAAACTATTTAGCATAATTGCTGTTTTTGCATTTGTTGAAAAATATTTTTTATTTCTTACAAAAAGAATTTTCGTTAATATTTACAAAGGTTTATTCTTTGCATTATCAGCTATTTGTTTGTCATTGATTTTATTCAATACAGAGATGTTACCTTTTAATGTATGTTTTGATTTTGGTAAGCAATTGCAAAACGACAAAGCTGTTGCTATTTCATTAGATGCAAAAAAGCTTACCAATAAAGATGCTCTTTTTGTTCAGCCATTAAGATTTACGGAACTAAAATTTTATGCACAACGCAGTTCTTTTGTAGATTATAAAACACCGGTACACCGAAAAGCTGCTTTAAACAAATGGTACAACAGAGTAGAACTGCTCTACAATTTAGATTATAAGGCGTACAACAAAACATATAATATTGATTCTATTGCAAACAAATATTATATTTCCTTAAATGAAGAATTTTTTAAGGATTTAGCTAAGAAAAACCAAATAAGCCACATTCTGACTTTCAAAGAACATAAGCTGGATTTCAAAATTATTTCCGAAAATGAATTGTATAGGATTTATGAGATTGATTAAAAGCAAAAGTCCATCTTCTTCTGACTATTAATACATTAAAACAAAAATGTTATTAAGAATCTATTGTGAATAAACATTCTTAGGTTTAAGCACATGCGATTTCTCGGGAGGAGATTAAAGAAGGGTCAATACAAGAAATACCTTAATATAATAATTTGTCCTTATTACCCCATTTTCTTAAAAAAACTACCAAGGTTTTACAAAGGTTTCACAATTTAAAACATTGGAATTTATTTGTAATTTGTGATTTTTTATAATACTTAAATTTTTAGATTAGCACTTGAAATAAACCGTTTTAGTTACTGAACTTGTCGAAGCATAAAGCGGTTTATTTTTTTTTGTCGTTTGTATATATTTTAAGAAAAATTTATTATAGATTTGTCCGATAATTAAATATAATATTATCTGTATACTTAAACATTTAATATACGTTTACTGTCGGCTCTGTTGACCATTATCAATCCCGGGTACTCGGGATAAAAAATTAACTGATAGATATATAAATTTAAATTTAATATTTTATGGAAGAAATTATTACTGAAGAAAAGATTGATGCGCAACAATATGAAATTGGCGTTACACAACGTACCAAACAATTAAAAAAAGACCTTATAACAAAGGCTTGTTATGTTGGCAAATATGCTGATGGTATTTTTGTTGATGTTATCAGAGCAAAGTTGTATATGGAAAGTTATAAAGCAACCGAAGCAGATGCTCCTGTAATGAAAAGGGCAAAGGCATTAAAATATGTTTTGGGCAACCTGCCTATATCAATACTTAATAATGAAATTATTGTGGGGAATCCACATGCTGACCCTCATGCACTTCCGATTTTTCCTGAGATAAATACAGGACTTCTAACCGAAGCTATTGACGATGGCTATGTAAGAAAGGAAGACCTGGATGATGCTAATAAATTATTAGAATACTGGGATGGAAAAACTATTGCCAGTAAAGTAGCAGAAAACATGAGCGACTGGATTAAAGATGTGGTAAATACATCCTCTTCTTTTATCAGCACCACATGGAAAGACGGAATTCAACATTGTGTTCCAAACTGGGATTACTTGTTTGAAAATGGCACTACTGAACTTAAAAAGAAAATTCAGACAAAATTAGATGAGGTTTTCAATGAAATTGACAGAGGTAATTCAACAAAACTATCAGAGCTTATTGAAAAACGTTACCAATATCAGGCAATGATTATTTCCCTTGAAGCTGTAGAATTATTTACAGGCAGATATGAGAAATTAGCCATTGAAATGGCAGAAAAGGAATCTGACAGTAAAAGGGCACAGGAATTATGCGATATGGCAACTATGTTGTCGAAAGTATTAAAAGAGAGACCATCAAGCCTGTATGAAGCATGTCAGTCGTTTTTCTTTTTGCACCTTATTTTAAATTGTATTGATAGCGCTGCTTTTGGCTCACTTGTACGTATAGACCAGATATTTTGGACAACATATAAGAAAAATGTTATTGACGAAAAAACAATTACCCAAAAGGATGCTCAGGAAATAATAGAGACTCTTATATTAAAGATTCAGGTACTGGGAGGTTTTTTCTCAAGAAAACGCAGACTTCATTTTGAAGGTAACGGAGCATTGCCAATCTGGAGCATTGGTGGTGTAAAGCCTGATGGAACTGATGCATGTAACGAAATGACCGATACTATTTTGATGGCAGCTCGCAGCATACGTTGCAATCAACCTACTATTTCAATTATGTATCATAAAAATATGCGTGACTCTTCACTTACCGAAGCAATAAAAACAATTCGTGATGGATTAGGTTATCCGTCAATAACCAATACAGATTGGATGATTCGCAGCCTGCAAAGACAGGGAATTGCAAAAGAGATTGCAAGAAATTCTGGCGTTGTAGGATGTGTTTCTGTTTGTCCTGTTGATTCGTGCAACACAACCAAAAGACTCGCTTTAACCATCATTGCTGTAAAAGCATTGGAACTTGCCTTGAATGAAGGGAAATGTCTTGTTTCCGGAAAATTGATGGGACCTGAAGAAATTAAGGCAGATAAATTTACTACTTACGAAGAGGTGGTCGCTGCATTTGAAAAACAGTTGAAATTTTCCATCCGTACTGCTGTTAATGTACGAAATCTTTCCAGACATTATGAAAAAACTTACAGACCAAATCCATTGGCTTCTGCTTTACATCGTTCACCACTTATAACAGGTATTGACGCAGTAAGCTATGAAGATGAGCCAAATAATTACTGGTTGAATATGGTAGGTATGATAAACATAGTTAACTCATTAGCCGTAATAAAGAAACTTGTTTTTGAAGACAAGAAATATAGCATGGAAAACTTTATTACTGCCATGCGTACTAATTGGGAAGGTCTTGAAGTAATGAGACAAGAAGTTATTAATAAAGTTTCAAAATTTGGTAACGATGACCCTTATACCAATGAGATTGCAGAAGAAGTGTTCAGGATTTCTTCAAAAGTGGCTGAAGGTACTTATGATATAAATGGCGGTTATTGGTCAATATTAGCACAAAGCGTTTCGATTTATCAGGCAACTGCTGCTATGACAGGAGCTATGCCTGACGGGAAATTGTCGGGTAAACCTGTTGCTGATGGTGGTATTTCTCCCGATCATGGAACAGATAATAATGGAATTTTTTCTGTTCTTAACTCTGCCGGAAAAATCGACCATGATATTACTAAGGGATTACTTTTAAATCAATGGATATCACCGGAAATGCTTGCAGGTGAAGAAGGAATAGAATGGATGAAGTCCATCCTTGAATTATGGCATGAGAATAATCTTTCTCAGTTACAGGTAAATGTTGTTGACCCAGAAGTTCTGAGAGATGCTCAGAAATATCCCGAAAAATATCCTCATTTAACTATCAGAATTTCAGGATATACTGCCAACTGGGTGAAACTAACCCCTGAACTGCAGGAAATGATACTTGAAAGAACCTGTCAAAACAAATAGTTCATGGAAAAATGTTTAATTACTAGAATCGTCAGAGATTCTATACTTGATGGCCCCGGATGCAGATATACCATATTTGTAAAAGGTTGCCATTTGCGGTGTGAGTGGTGTCATAACCCCGAAACACAATCGCTTAAACAAGAAATATTACGATATCCTAAATTCTGTATTAAATGTGGAAATTGTGTTAAAGCAATTGGAGGCAACCCTGAAAAGGATGTTATGCCGATAATAATTGATAATACCAAAGCAGAAATGTATTATTCCTGCGTTGATAATTGTCCTACAAATGCCCTTGAATATGCGGGGAAAGAATTCTCTGTTTCACAACTTCTTGACGATATGCAAAAATACCGTACTGTTTACAATCGTACAAAAGGTGGGCTAACCATTTCAGGAGGAGAACCATTGCTTCATGAAAATTTTTCCTACAATCTGTTTGCCAAAGCAAAATCTGCGGGCTTTCATACTGCCGTAGATACCACTGCAGCATTTGAATGGGAATTGCTTGAGAAATTTTTGCCTGTAATTGATTTATGGATGATTGACATAAAACACTTGTATGACAGTAAACTTAAATCTGTTTTAGTTTTAGAGAACCTGTTAAAGCTTTCTTCTATTAAGGATATCAATATATGGATTAGAGTGCCTTTGATACCTGGTTATAATGATTTGGATAACTTATTAAAAGAAATGGCAGAAGTGATTAAAAAGGCAGGAAAAGCAATAAAACAGGTTTCCATTCTTCCGTTTCATCCATTGGGAGATGCAAAATACAATGCTTTATGTAGAAATTATCAATTTGCAAAACACGATGAGCTAAATACGGAAATATTAAACAAAACACGTAATAAATTTGCTGAAATACTTAAACCTGTTGAAGTAATAACAGGAATACGAATGATACACGGTTAATGAATATTTTAAAACAATAATAAAATGTAACAACCATGATTGGTTTCAAACACACAAACTGATGGTTCGTATAACTTTTTATAAACATTCGCGCATTCGCTGCTAAAATAAAAATAGATGAAAAAAGAAGAATTAATTTATGACTGGAACGTTCAGGGTATCTTTCCGGAAAAGCCAAAAAAAATAATTGAATTCGACGATGAAACTTTACGCGATGGCATTCAAAGTCCAACTATTAAGGAACCGTCAATAGCAGATAAAGTGAAAATCCTTAATCTGATGGAAGAGATTGGCATTAACTCTGCTGACCTTGGTTTACCCGGTGCCGGCATCAATGTTGTTAACGATGTTACCGTTCTTGCAAAGGAAATTGTTGACAACAAACTAAATATCACAGGTAGTTGTGCAGCAAGAACTATTAAAGATGATATTGTCCCGATAATTGATATCTCCCAAAAAACAGGACTCCCCTTGTGTGTAGATATGTTCATTGGTTCAAGCACAATCAGAAGATATGCAGAAGATTGGTCTATTGAGAGAATGTTAGCTAACACTAAAGGTGCAGTTGATTTTGCGATAAAAGAAGGTTTACCTGTAATGTATGTTACAGAAGATACAACAAGAGCACACCCTGAAACACTTAGTATTTTGTACAAAACAGCTATTGAGCATGGTGCAAAACGAATATGTGTATGTGATACAGTAGGACATGCAACTCCATACGGTATATGTAATCTGATTAAATTTGTACAAGAAATTGTGAAAGAAACAGGTGTTGAAAATATAAAAATTGATTTTCATGGTCATAGAGACAGGGGTTTGTCATTAGCAAATACTATTGCAGCTATAATTGCCGGTGTTGACAGGGTACATGGTTGCGGACTGGGAATTGGTGAACGATGTGGAAACACACCAATGGATCAGCTTCTTGTAAACTTACAATTAATGGGATGGATTGAAAAAGATTTAACAAAAATTACTCCGTATTGCAAGGTTGTTTCTGAAGCTTGTGATATTCCAATGCCATATAATTACCCTATTTTTGGTGAAGATGCTTTCAGAACAGCAACTGGCGTTCATGCAACAGCAGTTATTAAAGCAATGAAAAAGGAAGGGGAAGCATGGTTAGCCGATGCAGTTTATTCAGGTGTTCCTGCCAGCATGATTGGTAAAAAACAATTGATAGAGGTTGGTCCTATGAGCGGAAAATCAAATATCATATTCTGGCTGGAGCAAAGAAACATAAAAGCTGAAGAAGAGCTTATTAAAGCTATCTTTGATCATGCAAAGAAATCGAAAAAGATATTGAAGAATGAGAAGATTACCGAGATAGTAAATAATCATAATACAAATGATATAAAAAGCGAATGTTTGAAAAATCTTTCTGAAAATTAATTGCCTTTGGTAACATTGGTAAGAGTCATCCGATGACTATATTGCTGGTTTTATTTTGCAAATTAGCTTTTAATTAGTATTTTTATGGAAAATATAAAATAATAAACCATGAAAAACCTCATACTACTATCAGCAACACTATTATTAATGCTATTTGCCAATGCACAAATAGTAAATATACCGGATGCAAATTTTAAATATAGATTGGTTAATCACATTCCTGTTATTGATACCAATGGTGATGGAGAAATTCAGGTAAGTGAGGCAGTTAATTTTACTGATTCTATAGATGTTGGAGATGGAAATATTTCTGACCTTATAGGAATAGAAGCTTTTACTCAAATTACTGGCTTGTATTGTTGGATTAATCAATTAACAAGCATAGATGTAAGTAACAATACTGCCCTTAAAGTATTACGGTGCGGTGAAAATCAATTAATCAATATAGATATAAGCAATAATACTGATCTCATTGAGTTAGGGTGTGGTGACAATTTATCAAGCCTAGATATTAGCAACAATACTGCTCTTGAATCGTTATGGTGTGGTGGAAATCAATTAACTACTTTGGATGTAAGCAATAATCCTTCTCTTAAATATTTACACTGTTCATACAATCCCTTAGGCAATATCAACGTAAGCAATAATACTGCTCTCATTCAGTTATATTGCGATTCTAACCTATTAACAACATTGGATATAAGCAATAATATCAATCTTACAAATTTAAGTTGTAATAAAAACCAACTATCGGTTCTTAACGTAAACAATAATACAAATCTTGAATATTTAGCATGTATATCAAATCAATTAACAAATATTGATTTTAGTAATAATGATTCTCTCGAAACCCTGGTTTGCTCATACAATCCATTAACAACATTGGATTTAAGTTATAATAATAAACTTAGAGTAATAGCTTGTCTTTATACACAATTACCATTAATAAATTTAAGTAATAATCCAAACCTTTATGAAGTACATCTTTACTATAATCCATTATTAAGCAGTTTAAGTATAAAAAACGGAACTAACACAACAAATCTTGGTTTATTTATAGCCAATCATAATCCTAATTTAACCTGTATTGAAGTTGATGATTCCACATGGTCAACAGCAAACTGGACGGATATAGACCCTCAATCTTATTTTAGTGAAATTTGTATGGTAAGCACCCCAAACCAATTAAAAACACAAGAACTAAAGATAGCCCCCAACCCATTTAAAGAAAAGCTTAGTGTTTTATTGCCTGATAATACCAATGCAGATAATATTGAAATTGTACTCTACAATGTTTTAGGTAAGCAAATTAAAGTTTCAACAGAGAAAGCTAATAATGAGATTATAATTAATGGAGCTAATCTACATTCTGGGATTTACTTTGTTGAGTTAAGAGAGCAAAACAGATTAATTGGTAATGCAAAACTTATAAAACAATAAACTATGAAAAACTTTATACTACTATCAGCAACATTATTATTAATGCTATTTGCCAATGCACAAATAGTAAATATACCTGATGCTAACTTTAAGGCAGCATTAGTTAATCATAGTCCTGTAATTGATACTAGTGGAGATGGTGAAATTCAAATAGCAGAAGCACAAGCTACTTTGTTAATGTATCTTTCTTACAAGAACATATCAGATTTAACTGGAATAGAGGCTTTCACCTCTCTTGATTATTTACAATGTGATGAAAATTCATTAGCTACATTAGATATAAGCAACAATACTGTTCTTACTAACTTAAATTGCGACAATAATCAATTAAGCTCATTAGATGTCAGCAACAACACAGCTCTCACTCGATTATATTGTGAAAATAATCAGTTAAGCTCTTTAGATGTTGGCAGTAATATTGCTCTTACTCATTTATGGTGTGGTGGAAATTCATTAACTACATTAGATGTTAGTAATAATACTGCTCTTACAGAATTAGATTGTTGGGACAATAATTTAACAACAATAGATATAAGTAATAACAGTGTGCTAGAGAGACTTTGTTGTTGGGATAATCAATTAAGCACATTAGATGTTAGCAATAATACTGCTCTAACATCGCTGTTTTGTGAGAATAATCACTTAATCTCCTTAAATGTAAGAAATGGGAATAATGTTAATTTTATTGGATTTTATTCATATGATAATCCAAACCTATATTGCATAGAGGTAGATGATTCTACATGGTCTACAGCCAACTGGACAAGTATTGATTCTTGGGCTTCTTTTAGTAATGATTGTAGTAATTTTGTTGGCACCCCAAACCAATTAAAAACACAAGAACTAAAGTTAGCACCCAACCCATTTAATGAAAAGCTTAGTGTATTGTTGCCTGATAATACAAATGCAGATAATATTGAAATTGCACTTTACAATGTTTTAGGTAAGCAAATTAAAGTTTCAACAGAGAAAGCTAATAATGAGATTATAATTAATGGAGCTAATCTACATTCTGGGATTTACTTTGTTGAGTTAAGAGAGGGAAATAGATTAATTGGAAAGATTAAAATTGTTAAAGAATTATATTAATTTAAATTATTTATTATGAGAAAAATATGTTTTGCAATAGTTGTATTGGCGGTATGTACTGCTCTGTTATCATCTTGTAAAAAATGTCAAGAATGTACTATAACTTTTTTTGGTGTGGAAATAAGTGAGGAAGTATGTAAAGATGATTTTGATTCGAATGCTGATTATAGAGATGCAATTAAGGAAATTGAAGATGCTGGTGGCAAATGTAAATAATTATTACAGAGTATAAATATCACTCTTGGATGCAGTTTCTAATACAGTTTAAAAATTGTTAAAGAATAAAAGCATGAAAAACCTTATACTACTATTAGCAGTAATATTATTAATGCTATTTGCCAATGCACAAATAGTGAATATACCTGATGCTAACTTTAAAGCGGCATTAGTTAATCATTATTACCCAGATACAATTGACACTAATGGAGATGGGGAAATACAAGTTAGTGAAGCATTGGCTACAGATACAATTGAAGTTCCTTATCAAAATATTTCTGACTTAACAGGGATTGAAGCCTTTACTGCACTAACTTATTTAAATTGCGAGAATAATCAATTAAGCTCATTAGATATCAGCAATAATACTGCTTTAACTTCTTTATGGTGCGGTAATAATCAATTAAGCAGTTTAGATGTCAGTAATAATACTGCTCTTGAAGATTTAGATTGCTATAATAATCAATTAAGCAGTTTAGATGTCAGTAATAATTCTGTTCTAACTTATTTAGCTTGCTCTTATAATCAATTAAGCAGTTTGGATGTCAGTAATAATACTGCTCTAACTTATTTACGTTGCTATGATAATCAATTAAGCAGTTTAGATGTTAGTAATAATACTTCTCTAACTTATTTATATTGCTTTTATAATCAATTAAGTAGTTTAGATGTCAGTAATAATGATGATCTAATTAATTTACACTGCTATAATAATCAATTAAGTAGTTTAGATGTCAGTAATAATATTGCTCTTACTGTACTATACTGCTATAATAATCAAATAAGCAGTTTAGATGTCAGTAATAATATTGCTCTTGAAGGTTTAGCTTGCTATTCAAATCAATTAAGCACTTTAGATGTCAGTAATAATATTGCTCTTGAAGGTTTAGCTTGCAATTATAATCAATTAACTTCTTTGGATGTCAGTAATAATACTGCACTTACTGGTTTAGGTTGCGATAATAATCAATTAAGCTCTTTAGATGTCAGCAATAATACTGTGCTTGAAGGTTTAGATTGCTATAATAATCAATTAAGTAGTTTAGATGTCAGTAATAATACTGCACTAACTGATTTATATTGCTTTGGTAATCAATTAAGCAGTTTAAATGTTAAAAATGGGAATAATACGGCTATAACAGATTTTTATTTTAAAGTTTTTAATAATCCAAATTTATATTGTATAGAAGTAGACGATTCTGCTTATTCAGCAAATAACTGGTTTAACATTGACCCTCAATCATATTTTAGTAATGATTGTCCTACAAGTATCCCAAACCAATTAAAAACACAAGAACTAAAGATAGCACCAAACCCATTCAAAGAAAAGCTTAGTGTATTATTACCTGATAACACAAATGCAGATAATATTGAAATTGCACTTTACAATGTTTTAGGTAAGCAAATTAAAGCTTCAACAGAGAAAGCTAATAATGAGATTATAATTAATGGAGCAAATCTAAAGCCCGGGATATACTTTGTTGAGTTAAGAGATAAATACAAATTAATTGGTAATGCTAAAATTGTTAAAGAATAAATTATGAAAAGAATATCACTTTTATTACTTGTTGTTTCAATATCATTATTGACATTAACAAACTGTAAAAAGAGTACTTTAAATCGTATGCCTTTACCATATTCTGGCACTTATTTTTATTTACCATCAGGATTTTCTCCAAATTATGATGGTATTAACGATGCTTTTAAAGCTATTGGTGTAAGCTCATTTATAAAAAACTTTAAAATGAAGATATACAGAAACAAACTCTGTATTTTTGATGGAACCGGTACTATTGATAATCTAAGTTGGGACGGAACAAACTCGAAAGGAAAAATGCATAATGATGGAAAGTATAAAGTAAAAATCAGCTATACCGATGGTCATGGCGAAAGTCATGAAGGAGAATCATATGTATATCTTTTTAATACGAAAAAATATACTGATGAAGAATTATCTAATTGTGTATTTCCCGATATGTTAGATCCTATATATGGGACTATTTATGCAACAAATGAAATTATGTTCAATAATTAAAAATAAAGAATAATGAAAGCAATTATTATACTTGTAATTTTATCAATGTTATTTATTAGTGCTTGTAATAAAGTAAAAATAAATAATCCTACCGCAGACGAAAATAATTTTATGAATATACCACAGGCTAATTTTTCATATCATATTGAATATGGAGAAACACCAAAGTTATTACTTATTAATACCAGCACAGAGTATGAATCTGTAGAATGGTATTTTATAGATGGTATGAAATCGAATGAAAGAATAATTGAAAGGACTTTGTATCCTACCAATGAATATTCTGTTAAACTTACTGCAACAAATTCATTAGGTTCGCATGAAGTAACTAAGCTTATTTCACTTCAACAAGGATCCACACCTTCAACTGTCAATATACTAGATAATGTTGCTTGGTATTATTATGGAAATAAATGTACTCCATTTACTTTAAATATTTATCTTGATGATGCATATAAAGGATATGATAATTACTTATGGAATTTTGATGATATAAGTTCTGGTAGTAATATTTCAACTTTACCGGAACCATCACATACATACTCAAATTCGGGGATATACCATGTAGAATTAACAATAACAGATTCTCTTGGTGCTCAAGTTTACATTGGAACTGAAGATATCATGATTAATGAAGTGCCAGAAGCTGAATTTTATGCTACACCTGAAGTTTCAAGTATTTTAGATGCAAACATTGAATTCTATGATCAATCAACTCCTGTTAGTTCATGGGATTGGTATTTTGGTGATGGAACAAGTTCTCAAGAACAAAATCCAAATCACACATATTTATCTGTTGATACTTTTCAAGTTGTTTTAGTATCTACAACAAGTAGTGGGTGTTTTGATTATGTAGGACATACTATAGAAATAAAGTATTAGAAAAATTATTCCAGCACTACCTAAAGCCCGGGATATACTTTGTTGAGATAACTACCAACAAACGCACAATAACTAAGAGGATAATTAAACAGTAGATTATTATGACCTCCTAAATCCTTCCCGAGAAATCGGGACAGGCTCTAAGAGGAGGACTTTCTCCCCTGACAGAGGAGAATTAAAGAGGGGTCATAACTACAATTAGGAAAACAAACCAAAATAATGTATATTTGCTAAATATTTAAAACAGTATTGTCCAACAATAAACGTTTATTGTCGGTTGTTTCTTTCGTCCGCCTGAGACGGATTAGGAGGGGCTTTTATAAATAAATTAACAAGGTGTAGATACAAGCGAAATAAAAAACACTACTGCATTTTAGCGGATGTTAAAACTCCCAAAACACCACCGCTACTTACTCACATATCATATATTATTAAAATTATGCCCTATGCGAGTAACTTACATACCCAAGTTTAGTCCAATTACAGGAAAACACTTTTTCAAATCGCCATATTATTGCAGTTTCAATGAGACTAATCTTTTAAATTAATGATTTGAAAAATTATAGTCGAATTAATCCCGATAGCATTAGCGTATTGTGAACAAACTCACCATTACAATGTTTGATTTTCAAAAAAAATAACATTCTTTAACATTTTCAACAATAATAATTTCTTATTTTGTATGTTTGTTTGATTAATATAATATTAAAATAAGAAAAAATTGGGAATAATTCAAAAACAGGCTATTAAAGGAACTGTCTATACTTATATAGGCGCTTTTTTGGGTTTAATAAATGTTGTAATTCTATTTCCCCGTATTTTAAGTACTGATGAAATAGGCTTAATCAATATTTTGCTTGCTTACGCCATGGTATTATCTCAATTTGGTAGCTTGGGTTTCAATAGTGCCACTACCAGAATGTTTACATATTTCAAAACCGACGATAATAAACATAATGGTTTTTTATTCCTTAATCTAATTGTTTCTCTTGTAGGGTTTTTATTGGTTCTTGGTGTATTTATGCTTTTAAAACCAATACTGCTTTCAAATAATGATAATGCAGATAGTTCCCAGTTACTTTTTAAATACTTTTTCTATATTGTTCCTTTACTGTTTTTCACTTTATTCTTTAATGCTTTCGATCATTACAATAAAGTGCTTTTTAATGCTGTTAGGGGAACTTTTTTAAGAGAGTTTGTTCCCAAGGTGTTGATATTGATTGTAATAATTCTTTATGTTTTTGATTTTTTAAATTTTAGCCAGTTTGTTTTTTCTTATGTATGTGCATTTTGTTCTCCTTCAGTTATTATAATGATTTTACTAATAAAAGACAAACAATTTAATTTACGCCCTAATTTTAAATTCCTTACAAAAGATATGAAAAAAACACTATTAAGTGTGAGTTTGTTTGGAATAATTACGAGTGCAATAGGAATTGTAATATTGAATATTGACCGTATTATGATTGAAAGAATGCTTGGTTTGAGCAGTGCAGGGATTTATGCCACATCTTTTTTCTTTGGCACTTTTATAATTTTACCTGCAAGGTCTTTAAATAAAATATCATCGGCTGTAATTTCAGATTCGTGGAAAAATAATGATATTGAAAATATTAATAAAATATATTATAAAAGTACTTTAACTCAGCTAATAATAGGTTCTTTTTTACTTATAGGTATTTGGGGAAATATTGATAATATTATTATACTTATGACAGAAAAATTTGAAGCCGGTCGTTATGTAATATTATTTGTTTCATTAGCTTTCTTTACAGATATGGCATCTGGTGTTAGTAGTGCTATTTTGACAAATTCCAAAAAATATAGAATTCAAGCCGTATTTCTAATAATAATGATATTGTTACTGATTTCAGCAAATTTCATTCTTATTCAAAAATATCATATTGTTGGAGCAGCGATTGCTTTGTTTATTTCAAAATTTATTTTTAATCTTATTAAATATTTTTATTTGTGGTACAGGTTTAAACTACAGCCTTTTGATTATAGAAGTTTATTAGTGATCATTATTGCAATATCAGTTTATGGCATTACATATTTAATACCTGAATTTGAGTTATTTTATATTGATATTATAGTTAGAAGCAGTGCTATAACATTGCTTTTTGGTGTTTTAATCTTTTCTTTTAAAATATCGGAAGATATTAACAATGGGTTTATTGAGTATTTGCACAAACTCATGTCAATTTTTAATAAAAAATAAGTGAATAAGAAAATATTAGTGGTTTTACCCTAATATACAAAATTCACGTTTAGCATAAGTTTTCAACATTTTTTTCTTACAAAATTATTTATCATACCTTTGTGAAAAAATATATAATATGAAAAAGATTTTATTGGCACCAATTATAATATTATTCTCTATTGCAGCAATACTTTTAGAAAACTGTAAAAAACAGGATGATATTTCTTACATTGAACCGGAAAAAGTTGATTCATTAGCATTTACTGATGCAGAAATAAACTTAATTATGGAAGGCGATTCTGCCGATTTAATGAGAGTTTTAACAATACATACAATTACAGGAACTGATACTATAACAAATTATGAAGATTCTCTTATTTTAAGAAAAATATCAATGGATGTCAGAGCAGATTCTACAGATACTGTTTTATTAAGGTTAATTGATAGATTATATACAACAGTAAGAGACCCGAACCACCCCGGCGTTGGTATTGCTGCACCACAAGTTGGAATTAGCAGAAATGTTATTTGGGTGCAAAGAATGGATTTGTTAGGGGATCCTTATGAACTTTATTTAAATGCAAAGCTTGCTGTTTATTCTACCAAAGAAGTTGTTTTTAATTATGACGGATGCTTATCTATTCCTGGCATTAGCGGCAGAACAGATAGACATTCTGCTGTTTGTGTAGAATACGACAAAATTGACGGTAGTCACCATGTTGAAATAGTTGAAGGATGGGGTTATTCAAATTTTACTTCAATAATATTTCAACATGAAATTGATCATTTAAATGGAATTTTATTTATTGATAGAATCCATGAAAATACCAAGTTAATGAATACTAAAGAGTATGAAAAATTCTGCAAATTACTTGGTGAACCAGTTATTGAAATATAATCTATATAGCACATTATCCACAAGTTGACAACAAACAGTTAACAATAGACAAAGAAATAAATTTTGTCAGTTGCATACTTTTATTGTTTAACATAAAAATTAGTCATGTTTTCAACACAGAAACACCTTAACAAAGTTCAATTATAATGTATTTGTTTTTGACTGAAGACGAATGTAAAGTGCGTTTGCCCTGCAAAATTGCGAGCCATGCGATGGCGTGAATAAAGAAAACAGCTAAATTTTCTTGTCAAGAGGTAGTCCTTGTTGTTAGGAAATTCTGTTTTCATTAGAGCGGGTTGAAGCATAATTTCGCATTGATTTTTTTGTTTCCCTGCATGCCGGTAGGCAGGGTTTTTTATCAAGAAAAAAATGATAAAAAGTTATATTATATTCATTATTAATGTATTTCAAGTCAAGTTATACCAAATGATTTTGTTTGCATCCTTGTATTTCAGCGGGAATAAATTGGGATAAGTTTATTAACACTCTTTTATTAATATTTATTTTCTTTCTCTGGTTTTTGCGTTCCTATTGCTTTTACTTTTGTTACAAAGTTTAAAGTATTATGCAAAAAATTTTATTGCTGTTAATATTATTATCGTTTTTAAAAATTTCAGCACAGGATAATAAAATGTCAAGATTTGAGTATATTGAAAAATATAGCGGATGGGCTGTTAAAGAGATGAAAAGCAGTGGTATTCCTGCAAGTATTACATTAGCGCAGGGAATACTGGAATCGAATAATGGAAACAGCAGGTTAGCTGTAAAGGCAAACAATCATTTTGGAATTAAATGTCATTCATCGTGGACAGGCAAAAAAATATATAAAGACGATGATGAAAATCATGAATGTTTCAGGAAGTATAAATCGGCACACGAATCATATAAAGACCATTCCGATTTTTTAAAAAACGGTAAAAGATATGCATTTCTTTTTGACCTTAAACCAACCGATTACAAAGGCTGGGCTAAAGGTTTGAAAAAAGCGGGATATGCTACTAATCCAAAATATCCTGTGTTACTGATAAAAATAATTGAGGATAATGAGCTTTATAAATTCGATAAAGGAGGTAAAGTTATTAAACACGATAATGACAATACCAATTTAATTACCGATAGCAAAAACCCTAAAACCAAACGAGATAAAAGACATAAAAAGCGCAAAACACATCATCTTGGTGATGTTGACAATTATACAGTTAACTTATTTCAAAGAGAAGTAAAACTCAACAATAGAATTAAGTACATTAAAGTAAAAAAAGGTGATACATTTCTTAAAATAGCTCAGGAATTTGAAATGATGGCCGGACAATTATATCGTTACAACGAACTTGATAAAAATGCCAGTCTTAAAGAAGGACAAATTCTATATATACAACCAAAGAGGAGTAAAGCTGATTTTGGAAAAGAATATCATGTAGTAACAGAAAGCGAAACAATATACACTATATCGCAGAAGTACGGAATAAAATTAAACAAACTATATTTTAAAAATAATATTCCTGCAGGCTCTAAAGTAAAAGTTGGAGATAAGTTATGGTTACGCAAGCGTAGACCTCCTGAAAATTAAAAAACAGGTTTAATGGTCAAAAATACAAATTATTTATTTACTTATGAATGTGCCTTCCGAACAATAAATGTAAAATCTTCAATGTAGTCTCGAATTCTCGGAATTTACTTTTACATTGGATATTCATTATTCTACATTTTATATTTTTTTAGTAATCAAAATATAAATTTTTAGGCATCAAAAATGTTGGATAATCTTAGTTACTATCATAGATAGCAAAATTTATGAATTTTTTTGGTTAACTCTTCTTTACAACATTTTTAATATCAACTTTAATATCATCAGTTTTTTTATTGTAGTTGATATGGATAACATCACCTTCTTTAACAGTAGACTGAATAATAATTTCTGCCATTTTATCTTCCAAATACTTTTGTATGGCACGTTTTAGTGGTCTGGCACCAAATTTAGGATCAAAACCTTTTTCGCAAATAAAATCTTTTGCAGCAGTCGATATCTTTAACTTATAACCTAAGTCTTCAACTCTTTGATATAAGCCTTTTAATTCAACATCAATAATTTCGTGAATATTTTCCCTGCTTAATGAATTAAAAATAACCACATCATCAATTCTGTTAAGAAACTCCGGTGCAAATGTTTTTTTCAAAGCATTATGTATAACACTACTTGTGTAAGAGCTTGATTCTTTTTGCTTGGCAGAAGTGTCAAATCCTATACCTTGTCCAAATTCAGATAACTGACGAGTTCCAATATTTGAAGTCATAATTAGAATGATATTCTTAAAATCAACTTTACGTCCAAGGCTATCTGTTAATCTGCCTTCGTCAAGCACCTGTAATAAAATATTAAATACATCAGGGTGTGCTTTTTCAATTTCATCTAATAAGACAACTGCATAGGGTTTTCTTCTAACTTTTTCTGATAATTGCCCACCTTCTTCATATCCTATATATCCTGGAGGAGCTCCAACTAATCGCGACACAGAAAATTTTTCCATATACTCACTCATATCAACGCGTATAAGGGCTTCTCTATTATCAAAAAGATATTCTGCCAATATTTTAGCCAATTGGGTTTTTCCAACTCCGGTAGGTCCAAGAAAAACAAATGTACCAATAGGTTTATTAGGGTCTTTCAATCCTGCTCTATTCCGCTGAATAGCTTTAACAATTTTGCGAATAGCATCATCCTGACCAACTATACCTCTTCTTATCTCATCATACATTTTAAGTAATCGGGAGCCTTCTTCTTGAGCTATACGCTTAACAGGCACACCTGTCATCATAGCAACTACTTCTGCAACATTATCTTCAGAAACAACTTCTCTATTCTTGTTTAGTTCTTTTTCCCACGTAATCTTCTCTTCTTCAACTAATTGCTCTAATTCTGTTTGCTTATCTCTCATATTCGCAGCAAATTCAAATTTTTGTTCTTTTACTGCTTTTATTTTATCCTCTTTTATTTTTTCGATCTGCACTTCAATATCTAAAATCTTTTGAGGAACATGAATATTCGAGATATGAACTCTTGAACCGGATTCATCAAGTGCATCAATTGCTTTATCAGGCAAATGTCTGTCGCTAATATATCGCATTGTGAGTTTTACACATGCATCCAAAGCATCATCAGTATATACAACATTATGGTGGTCTTCGTAGCGATCTTTAATTTTTTTAAGTATTTCAATGGTTTCTTCAGGAGTAGTAGGATCAACCATTATTTTTTGAAAGCGTCTTTCTAAAGCTCCGTCTTTTTCAATGTGCTGTCTGTATTCATCTAATGTGGTTGCTCCAATACATTGAATTTCACCTCTTGCCAAAGACGGCTTAAGCATATTTGCTGCATCTAAAGAACCTGAAGCTCCTCCTGCACCAACTATTGTATGAATTTCATCAATAAATAATATTACATTATTTGTTTTAGAAAGTTCATTTATAATAGCTTTCATTCTTTCTTCAAATTGTCCTCTGTATTTTGTCCCGGCTACAATAGAAGCAAGGTCGAGAGTAACAACTCTTTTGCCAAATAATACTCTAGATACTTTTTTCTGAACTATTCTTAATGCCAATCCCTCTGCAATAGCAGATTTCCCGACACCGGGTTCTCCAATTAAAACAGGATTGTTCTTTTTTCTTCTGCTTAATATTTGAGCTAATCTTTCTATCTCAATGTTTCTGCCAACAATAGGGTCAAGTTTGTCTTCTTCAACAGCTTTTGTAAGATCAATTCCAAAATTATCTAAAACAGGAGTATCTGACGAAGATTTTGTTGAAAAAGCACTTCCCCCTTTTCCTTTAATATCGGATGATTTGTCATCATCATCGTCATCATCAAATTGAGAATCAGATTTAGCAATAGGTTGTATTTTCTTTATTTGGTCCTTTACTGATTCATAATTAATATCATTTTCAGATAATAATTGACTTATATAATTATTATCAACTTTTATAATTGCTAATAACAAATGAGCTGTCCCAACAGTTGAACTTTTAAAAGCTTGCGCTTCAAGATAAATAAGCTTGAGAATTCTTTCAGATGTTTTTAATAGAGGTAAATTGCTTATATTTTGTTCACTTAAAGGCTTATTTTCTCTAATTTTTTCTTCAATATCTTTTTTAATTTCATGAAGATCCAATCCCAGAGAGATCAAAATTTCTACTGCTATACATTCGCCTTCACGCAATATTCCCAAAAACAAATGTTCGGGACTTAAATAATTATTACCTAATCGAATTGCTTCTTCTCTGCTATAAGTTAAAACTTCTTTAATTTTTTGTGAAAATTTAGCGTCCATTTTGTTTTTATATAATGACTTTTATAAATTATCAAATTTAAAAATACAAAGTTAAATAACAATTTTGAAAAACCTTCAATTATAAACATAAAACTGTTAATAAGTATAACATTTATTTTATCATAAAAATATGAAAATTTTCTAATTTAGATTTTTATTTTTTAAAAGAAATTGAAGCATATAATTGCAAGCAAATCATTAAATTAATACATTATTTTAAATGACGGAAGTAGAAGAAAAAATTATCAAAATTAATATTGAGGATGAAATGAAATCGGCATACATAGATTATTCTATGTCGGTTATTGTGTCAAGAGCTTTGCCTGATGTTAGAGATGGCTTGAAACCTGTACACAGACGTGTTTTATTTGGAATGCGTGATTTAGGGGTTTTTTCAAATAAACCATATAAGAAATCTGCAAGAATTGTAGGAGAGGTATTAGGAAAGTATCATCCACACGGAGATTCTTCTGTATATGATGCAATGGTTAGAATGGCACAGGAATGGTCTTTACGATATCCTTTGGTAGATGGACAAGGTAACTTTGGTTCAGTTGATGGAGATCCTCCTGCTGCAATGCGTTATACAGAAGCGCGTTTGAAAAAAATTGCTGAAGATTCACTTGTTGATATTGAAAAAGAAACAGTTGATTTTCAATTAAATTTTGATGATTCTTTGCAAGAGCCTACTGTATTGCCAACAAGAATACCCACCTTGCTTGTTAATGGAGCATCAGGTATAGCTGTTGGTATGGCTACAAACATGCCTCCGCATAATATTACTGAAATTATAAATGCAACTATTGCATATATCAATAATCCGGAAATTGAAATAGATGAAATTACCAAATATGTAATTGCTCCCGATTTTCCTACAGGAGGCATTATTTATGGTTACCAGGGAGTAAAAGATGCTTTTACAACAGGCAGAGGCAGAATAGTTATCAGATCAAAAACCGATATTGAAATAACAGATACAGGAAAAGAGAAAATAGTAATAACAGAAATTCCTTATATGGTTAACAAAGCCGATATGATAAAGAAAATCGGTGACATGGTTAATGAAAAGAAAATTGAGGGCATTTCATACATAAATGATGAATCTGACAGAGACGGAATGAGGATAGTAATTATTCTTAAAAGAGATGCTCCTGCAAACGTTGTGTTAAATACATTATTTAAGCATTCGCAGTTACAGTCCTCATTTAGTGTGAACAACATTGCCCTAGTAAAAGGAAGGCCTCAAATGCTCAACATAAGAGATATGATTAAATATTTTGTTGAGTTCAGACATGAAGTTGTTGTTAGAAGAACAGAATACGAACTAAAACAAGCCGAAAAACGTGCTCATATATTAGAAGGTTTAATTATTGCAAGTGATAATATTGATGAAGTAATTAAAATTATCAGAGCATCTAAGAGCCCTGATATTGCAAGAGAATCTCTTATGGAACGATTTAACTTGTCTGATATACAGTCAAGAGCAATTGTTGATATGAGATTAAGGCAATTAACCGGACTTGAACAAGATAAACTTAGAGCAGAATACGAAGAACTATTAAAAACTATAGAGCATCTTAATAATATTCTTAGTAACAAAGATTTAAGAATGGAGATTATTACGAAAGAATTAATTGAAGTAAAAGAAAAATACGGTGACGAAAGAAGAACTGAAATTGAACATGCCGCTGAAGAATTTAACCCTGAAGATTTTTATTCTGATGATGAAATGCTTATAACTATTTCCCATTTAGGGTATATTAAGCGTACTCCGTTAACCGAGTACAGACAACAACATAGGGGAGGAATTGGTTCTAAGGGAAGTACTGCCAGAGATGAGGATTTTCTCGAACACATGTTTATTGCAACAATGCACAACTACATTTTACTTTTTACTGAAAAAGGAAAATGTTATTGGTTAAAAGTGTATAAAATACCTGAAGGCTCTAAAACATCAAAAGGAAGAGCAATTCAAAATATTCTGAATATTGAACAGGGAGATGAAGTAAAAGCATATATCAATGTTAAAAATCTTAAAGATGAAGAATATATAAATAACAATTTTATAGTGCTTTGTACAAAAAGAGGAATTATTAAAAAAACTAAGTTGGAAGCTTATTCAAGACCTCGTCAAAATGGTGTTAACGCTATAACTGTGAGAGATGGAGATACATTATTAGAAGCAAAATTGACTAATGGCGAAAATGAAGTTCTTATAGCAATAAAGACAGGCAGGGCAATTCGTTTTCCTGAAGAGAAAGTTAGACCTATGGGCAGAACTGCCTCCGGTGTCAGGGGAATTAAATTGGATAACGATAAAGATGAAGTAATAGGAATGATATGTATTGAAAATAAGGAAGATAATGTTCTTGTTGTTTCAGAAAAAGGATATGGGAAACGTTCTGCACTTGAAAATTATAGAATTACAAACAGAGGAGGAAAAGGAGTAAAAACAATTAATGTTACAGAAAAAACGGGCAGCCTTATAGCTATTAAGAATGTAACAGATGATGATGATCTTATGATAATTAATAAGTCAGGTATCACTATTCGTATGGCTGTTGTCTCAATGAGAGTTATGGGAAGAGCTACGCAAGGAGTTAAATTGATAAACCTTAGAAATGGAGATTCAATAGCTGCTGTTACAAAGGTACAGGCAGGCGATGATGAAGATATTGTTGTTGAAGAAGGAACAGAAAATAATGCCGGAGAAATTATTTCTGACGAAAATGTTGTAGATATCAATAACTCGAATGAAAATACAGAGGAAGACAACAAATCTGAAGGAAACACTGAAAGTTCTGAATAATTTATGAATTATTTATATTTTTGACATCTATTTAATAAATAATGGCAAATTATTTGATAGTAATACTGATAACTTCAGTAATAAAAGTAGTTTAGTAGAAATTTAAAATTATTTAATTATGAAAAATTTAATTGTTATTAGTTTATTAATGCTCTTTACATATTTTGGAGCCTATGCTCAACCTTCATGTAGAGCTACTGCACAGAATTATTTAAAATATGGTGAATTAGATAATGCGAAAAAAACTATTGATAGATGCATTTTACACACCAAAACTATAAAAGACGCAAGAACATGGTGGTACAGAGGTCAAATCTATCAAGCAATAAATGCATCTGACAATGAAAAATACAAAAATTTAGACCTTGATGCTGCTGATGTTGCTTTTTTAGCTTATAAAAAAGCTTTACTTTATAATGTTAAATTAGAAGGTTATTCAGAACTTGATATTGAAAATAATTATGAAGACCAAATAAAGTTTATGAAATTATTTGCTGATATTAATATTGAGAAAAACTTAGTGGAAACAGAAATTTTAACAGATATTTTAACTATCAGGTATCCTGCATTGGCAAATATTATGGTAAATAGGGGTGTTGTGCAATTTCAAAATAAAGATTTTAGTAAAGCATCCAAATCTTTTGAAGGTTCTTTATTTGTTTCAGGCATGATAGGTAAAGTTGATACTGCAATTATATATTACTCTGCTTTATCAGCAGAAAAAGCTAAAAATTACAAATTAGCTAAAGAACATTTCAGACAATTAATAAAATTAGAATACGGAGCAGATGATAAAGAAAAAGCTACAATGTATTATTTTATTGCAAATATTTTCTTATCAGAAAAAGATACCGTAAGATATATTAGAAATCTTGAAAAAGGTATTGAAAAATATCCAAATGAATCATTATTACTGGTTCAGTTAATAAACTTTAAAATTGAAGCAGGAAAAGCAGAAGAAGCTGAAGATATGATAATTAAAGCAATAGGAAGTGATCCTAACAATGCTTTATTACATTTCAATCTGGGTACTATTTATGAAGGAAAAAATGATATTGAAAATGCTATAAAATGCTATACTAAGGCAATAGAGAGTGACCCTAATCATTTATCGGCAAACTATAACCTTGGTGCTTTACATAATAATGTTGCTGCAGAAATCCATGAAGTTGCACAAGAAGAAAAAGATAATAAAAAGTATGATGCATTAATTCTTAAATATGAAGAAACATTAAAAAAAGCTAAACCATACCTCGAAAAAGCTCATGAATTAGATCCTAATGATCTTGCCACTATGCAATCATTAAAAATTATATATTATAAGACCGGTGAAATGGAAAAATATGAAGCTCTTGATAAGCTATTAAAAGAAAAAACGCAATGATATTATATAATAATGTAATTTATAAAAGGAGAAATTAAATTTTGATTTCTCCTTTTTTGTATGTTTTTTGTCTATAATTAAATTTTATAAAATAAAACACATTATGAAAAAAATAAAAATATTTCTTATTTTCAGTATGTTATCCTCAATACTTTTTTCACAGGATTTAAATTCAGTGCTTGAAAATATTAAGAATGGGGAATTAAAAGAGGCTCAAATATCAATTGAAAAAATTGTTGCCGAAAAACCGGGAATTGAATCTGCAAAAGCATGGTTATTTAAAGGCGCTGTATACCAATCAATATTTGAAAGCGAAGTAACAATACCAAATATTAATGATGACCCTTTAAACATAGCTTATAAAAGCTATATGCACTCAATTGAATTAGATAGCAGTAAGGAATATATGCAAGCAGCATTGAATAGCCTTGGTATTTTGGCAAATCTTTTTGTTAGAAAAGGAATTGATGAATTTAATACAGGAGAATATTCAAAATCATTACAAAGTTTTGAAAACACTATTTCAATAAACAACATGCCTGCAATAATGTATTTAGATACAATGATAATTTACAATGCTGCAATTGCTGCCGAAAAAGCAAACGAAATAGACAAATCTAAACAGTATTATAAAGAATTAATTATTCTGGGTTTTGAAAAACCAAGAATGTATAATGAGCTCGCATTATTATTAAAAAAAGAAGGTGATATTGAGAACTATATAAAAATATTAAAAGAAGGTGTTGATATTTGTTCTAAAGATAATAATGCTTTAATAATTGAATTAGTTAATTATTATTTGTCGGTAAACGACAATGAAAATACTGTAAAGTATCTTGAAAGTGCGATGCTGCAAGAACCCGACAATGCTAATAATTACTATGTTAGAGGCAGCTTGTTTAATCAGATTAAAGAAGCAGATAAAGCTGAAAAGTTTTATAATAAGGCTTTAAAATATAATCCTAATCATACTGATGCACTATACAATCTTGGTGCTATGTATTATAATCAAGGAATTGATATAAGAAATGATGCCAAAACTAAAACGGAAAGAGCTGTTGCAGATGAAAAATTCGAAAAAGCTTTGCCATACTTTGAAAAAGTTCACAAATTACAGCAAACTGATATTCCAACAATGAAACTATTAATTAGTTTATACAAGATTACCAAGCAAGAAGATAAACAAAAAGAAATAGAATTGAAACTTGAAAAACAAGAGTAAGCTTGTAATACAAAGTTGTATTCATAGAGGAAATATCCGAAAATGAATGCTTATTTGGAATTATGCCGATGCTGTTTATTATAATTTCAAAAACAACTTGCTCTGTACCTTCCTCTGAAGTTGCATTGAAATTATATCAATGAACGCAACTCGGTATAATAATTTTTATTTTAAGTATTTATATCTATTTTTGTTTTCATAATTAAACACTTCAATTATTATGAAAAAATTATTAATTCTGATTTTAATCACAATTGTTCATTTTTCTTCCAATGCTCAAAATGAAAAAAGAAGTAAAGCTTATGAACTTTTTAAAGCAGGTGACCTTGAAAATGCAAAACGATTAATTGATGAAACCTGTTATCAATCAGAGACTAAGAATCATCCTAAGACATGGTATTTCAAAGCTATAATTTATAAAGAAATTGCAAAAAATGATAAAGAAAACAAACTTACATATTATCCTTCTGAAGTTGCCTATAAAGCAATTATACAAAGTCAAAAATTAGATGAAAAAGACTTGTTCGTTAATGAAAATCTTAATGAATTATTGAATTTAAGTACAATGTTTCTTAACAAAGGCTCTGTTTACTATAATGATGCAATAAAAAATGACAATGTTGCCAGTCATAAAAAAGCATTAAGAGAATTCGATAATTTTTTTATTACACTTACCAGCCTGGGACCTGATAGTGTACAGGTAATTGATTTTTTGAAAATAAACAATATGCCATATACTGATATTCTTGTATATGCAGGCTATGCGGCATATAAATCAAGTAATATTGAAAAATCTAAAAAATACTATGCACAATTAACTTCAATGGATAAAAACGAGTTAAGCCATGATTTAGAAGGAATTTCGTATGCATTTATTCTCTATTCAAATATTTTATCTGGAGAAGGTAAACATGAAAAAGCTATAGATTTAATTGATAAGGCTTTAAATATATGGCCACAACATAAAAAACTTGCTATTTCGGAATTGAAAATATATCAAAATGCAAATAAAGTAGATATTTTAACTGAAAAATATGAAAAAGCTATAGTAAATGATCCTGAAAATATTAAATTAATGATAGCTCTTGCTGAAAAATTTGATCGTTTGTATCAGGGCTACACAGAGACAAATGACGTAGTTAATGCCAATAAATATAGAGAAGAGGCTATAGAAACATACAAGAGAGCAATAAAGCTAAACCCTGCAGATAAGAATGTTTTATACAATTTACATTATAATCTTGGTATTTTATATTACAACCCTGCAGTTGACCTTTATAAGCAATATATAAAAATTAAGGACGAAAGTGGGAGAGAGGCTATGGAAAAAAGATATACCCCGCTTTTTAAAGAAGCTGTTTCGGCATTTGAAGATGCTAATAAAGTTATTGATAACAATAAGGAACTGATAGATATGATGACAAGAATTTATTTAATTCTTGGAGATATGGATAAAGCTTCTGAAATGAAAGAAAAATACAAAAGCCTTGAATAATATAATGTTATGAAAAAGTTTATTATTTTTAATATACTGATATTTTTTGTTTTACAATTAAGTTTTTCACAATCAAAAAGTAATATAGCTGATAATTATATTAGTCAGATAGCCGGCAAATTAGATAAAGCAAAAGAAGCTATTGACAAAGATTGTATAGATATTAAAAAAAAAGCTGAAGCTGAAACATGGTATTTAAAAGGATATATATATACCGAAATTGCTAAAACCGAAGTATATAAATCTCTGTGTAATAATCCATCATTCGATGCTTTAGATGCAATTAAGAAATGTAAACAATTAGATTCTGAAAACATATTATATTCAGAATGCCTTAATGTTCTATTTGATATAAGTACAATATTTTATGATAAAGGAATCAAGCTGTATAATTCAGGAATTAATAACAAAAACATTGAGCATTTTAAAGAAGCTTTAGCTGAATTTCAAATGTTTTTTGAAACATTAGAAACACTGGGTAATGATGAGAAAATAATTAAACATTTACTTGAATTCAACGATATAAATTCCAATTCTGTAATAATTTATGCAGGATATTCAGCCCAATCTATTGGTGATTATAATAAAGCAAAAGAATATTATCTAAAACTTATTGATTTAAAATCGGATATTAGTACAGCAAGAAAAAAAGGACTGGCTCTTGCATATATTTATTACTCTGATATTCTGATAGCAGAAGGCAAGAGTTCGGAGGCAATTATCATTGTTGAAAGAGGAACTGAATTGTTCCTTGATAATACAGACCTAATTATTTCGTGCATTAATTTATTATTTCAGGAAAACAGGACAGATGAACTGTCAGATATCCTTGAACTTGCTATCAAAAACAAGCCTAGAGACATAAAATTGCTTACAGTACTTGCAGGGACTTATAATAAAATATCAAAACAATATATTAAACGCGGATATCATGAAACTGCTGATAAATACAGAGCTAAATCAATAGAAACATATAATAAAGCTATTGCACTGAATCCAAGCGATAATGATTTGTTATTTAAAATAAATTATAATTGTGGTCTTTTATATTACAATAGAGGAGTACGTTTATATATTAAACACGATGAGAGCAATACTGAAGAATGGACTAAATTATTTAACTCATCACTACCATATTTAACTAAGGCTCATAAATATCAAACATCAAATAAAAAACTTATTAACATATTAATGAAAATATATCAGTGTCTAAATGAGACTGATAAGGCAAAAGAAATGGAAGAGAAATTGTATTAATTAAAAAAAACTTGTTTAATTTACATCATAAATTTAATTAAATATGTAATATTATAGCATAAATTAGCGGAAGGAATGTTTATATGTTTTAAAAATTTTATAGTTATTGTTTTAATTATTATTCCTGTTGTTTTGTTATCTCAGATAAACAAAATAGAAAACAGTTTTAATTTATATGAAAAAGGGAATTTTGAACAGGCAGTTAAGGAAATTAATTTTGCTGCAAACAACTCATATTCAAAAGATCTTGCAATAACATGGTACTACAGAGGACAAATATATCAGGCATTATATCAGGAAAATGAGAATAAGGTATATGGTTTAGATTCTGCCTATGTATCACTTGTAAAAGCTTTAAAGTTTGACAAAGACAAAAAATATTTAAAAAATATAATAATTCAGTTTAAGTTATTATCATCTAATTATTATAGGAGAGGAGCAATTGATTTTAACAATGAAAAGTATTTTTTGGCATACAAATCATTTGAAAAAGCTCTGGATATAAATAAAACACCATTGGTTGCCAAGGCAGATACAATGCTGATTTTTTATTCAGCTAAGGCTGCACAATTTTCTAATAAACTTTCTAAAGCAAAAAAACATTACAATAAACTGGTCTATTTAAAATATTCAAATTCTGATGTTTATATTAATCTTGGTGATATATATAAAAACGAGAATAATAGCACTAAAGCTGCAGAAATATATTCAAAAGGATTTTCATACGGAAATCAGAAAAATATGGAATTAATTAACAGATTAATAAATATTTATTTAACTCATGGAAAAACAAGTGAAGCTCTTAAATATATAACTGCAGGTAAAATTGTGGAACCGGATAATGCAGGCCTTTATTTTTATGAAGCGGATTTATACAACACACAAAAGCAAGAGAATAAAGCCAGAAATTCTTATATCAATGGATTAAAATATGAGTCCAATAATTATAATGCAAATCATAACTTGGGATTAATCCTGTATAATAGCGCCATAAAACACAAAATAGAAGCTGATAAATATAAAAACTCCGATTTAAATAAATATAAAACAGAAATTAATAAATACAATAAAGAAATAATGCAAGCATTAAAATATTTGGAAATTGCATATAAAATGAACCAAAAAGACAGAAAATTAAATTATTGTTTAATTGAGGTGTATAAACTATTAAATAGGGATGATGATTACAAGAGAATTATAGTATTAATGAAAGCTAATGGGATAGATTAATATTTTTTAAAAACCTATTTAACATAATATAAATTATAGGGCATTAGTATTGGGAAAAGAAATTATGGATTATCTTCCCTAAGTGCCTTTCTAGAAGCCTTATCAACAAGTGTAAATAACTTATCGATATCACCTTTTTGATTAGATTTTAAATGTCCTCGTACTTTATAAAATTCACAATCCAACTTATCTGTTAATTTGTAAAACTCCTGATATAATTTATAATTATTGAGAAGCCTGTTTTTTTTTGAACGATAATTATTTTTCTCAAGTTTATCTCTCCTGCCTTTTAGCCTCACAATATTTTGAGAATCTGTGTATACTATTATTTTGCTATCCAAGACTTGAATTTCATTTAAGGCCCATAATAATGTTTGTAGTTCTAATTTTGTTGAAGACGTATTTTCAAAACGCTTTACCTTAACAATAGACGAATTCGTTACAAACTCCTGTTCTGTAATAGATAAATAAGCTCCAAATCCGATTTTGGTTTGTGTATTAACACTTCCATCTGTAAATAACATTACTTTTTTCATTTATTTGGATTTTAATTTCACAAATTTAGAAAAAATCTATCTCTTATACTATGCCATGCTTAACATCCAGTCGGTAAAGCAGTTTGCTTTATTTTCAGGAAAGAACCTGATTTTTTGACGTTTACCGCTAATCTTGATGTAATAACTAAAATACTAAAGAATAGTCATTATCTTTATCGCCATATAATGCAAAAATTCGACACAATAGTTATAGGCGGTGGTGCAGCAGGTTTGATGGCTGCCGGGAAAAGTGCTGAACTTGGAAACAAAGTACTCCTACTGGAAAAAATGAATTATACTGGCAGGAAACTTGGAATTACCGGCAAAGGCAGATGTAATATTACAAACACTGCTTCTTTAGAAGATTTTATAAGCAAAGTAGAGCCTGATGGCAAATTTTTACAAGCTGCTTTTTCTGAGTTTTTCTCAACAGAACTTATTAGTTTCTTTAACAGAATTGGTGTTGACACAGTAATTGAACGTGGCAAAAGAGTTTTTCCAAAAAACGGAAGCGCTGTTGAACTTGCCAAAAGCCTTAAAAAATGGTGTGTTAAGAATAATGTCCAGGTAAAGAATAAGTTTAAAGTTGAAGAGCTAATTGTGCAGAAAAACAAAGTAATAGGCCTTAAAGGTTTTGGGTATAATAAAGAAAAAAATCAACCCCTCTCCTATTATTCCGATAAAATAATTATTGCTACCGGTGGTAAATCATACCCTGCAACAGGTTCTACAGGCGATGGATACAAATTAGCTGAATCTGTTGGGCATAAGATATCTCCCACTTTTCCTGCTTTGGTTCCTCTTGAAACTCTTGAGGATATCGCAAAAAATTTAAATGGTCTTGATTTGCGAAATGTAAGAGCTAGTATTATTGTTGATGGCAACAAAATTGCAGAAAGCTTTGGTGAAATGAGTTTTACTGGTTTTGGTATAACAGGACCTATTATACTTGGTTTAAGCAGAAAAGTTGTTTTTGCATTACAACAAAATAAAAAAGTATTTATTAGCATTAACCTTAAACCTGCCCTTAGCGATACTAAGTTAGACAACAGACTTATAAGAGAATTTGATAAGCAAAGACTTAATAATTTCAGAACAGTATTAAATAAGCTATTACCAAAAAAATTAATTCCTGTGTGCATTAAAGAAACAAGAATATCTAATAAAATGGCATATAAAATAAGCCCTGAGGAAAGAATGATACTTAGAAACTGGCTTAAAAACTTCAATTTTCAAATAACTGGACACAGACCATATTCCGAAGCAATTATAACTGCCGGAGGTATTGATACAAATGAAGTAAATTCTGAAACAATGGAATCGAAATTAGTTAAAGGCTTGTATTTTGCAGGTGAAGTATTAAACCTTGATGCTCCTACCGGTGGCTATAATCTGCAAATTGCTTTTTCTACAGGGTGGATTGCCGGAAACAAATGACTCGTTATAAAAAATCAAAATGAATGTTTAGAATTTTAATGAAAAACCTGCTGCTGCCCAAAGTTGACCAACTCCTACAAAAGAATAAAAACTGAATTTATTGTTAAAGTTGTATCTGCCTCCCACGTATAGTCCTGTAGATACAGTAACTCTATGCGAATTATAATCGCTCTGATATAATTTTAATCCTGCACTTGCTTTCGCAAAAAGATCGTATTTGTCAGGCATAGCTTCAAATAACCAATCGAAATAATAATGTGCATTTGCTGTAATATGTATATCTGTTCCACTCATTGTTTTAAAGACTCCATTTACTTTATCCGAATAAGTTCCTGTTGATAAAATTATTTCCGGACCAAGAGTTAAATTGTCTGTAAACATTGGTATCTCAAAATTGACTCCCCCACATAAAGCAGCGGTATTATAACTTTTGTTTAAGCCAAATGTTCCCAATCCTGCGTAAAAATTAAATGTCGAAGTTACTTCTTCACTATCAGTATTTTTTGTTGTCTTATTATCGTCGCCATCGTTTCCGGCAATTAAAACATTTGAAAAAATGCACCCAAGCAATATAATAATCCAAATAGATTTCATTTTAGTAAAAAATTAAATTTTAAATACTATTTCTGTGTGCAACAAAAATATATACTATTACCAAATACACAAAACTAATTAACAATATTTTATTAATAATTATAATATGTAAAATATAAGCCCTTTATGTTTATTCTTGTAATTTCACTTTTAGAAAATATATTATTTCAATTTGCAAATTGCTTTTTCTACAGTATGGATTGCGGGAAACAAATTGTAATTCCTACACATACCTTTAATCCCTAAAGGGCAAAGTCATTAAATTAAGCTATAAGTATAAGTTTATCAGTTGCCCCGCCTTTTAAGGCGGGGATGTAAGTATTATAAAAACAGGGCTTTAGCCCAAAAGTCTTTTAAATCCGTACTTAATTAATAAATTCTTTATATTCGTTTTGGGCTGAAGCCCATTTAATTTTCGTACTTCAACCCCCGACCTAAAGGTCGGGGCAACTGAACTTAATGACATTTCCATAAAAGAAAACCAACACGCACAACATCATTCCTTCACAAACTTCTTTGTATGCTTACCAATTTTTACAAAATAAACTCCATTTGGCAAGTCGGAAATATCGACAGATTGCCGCACAACTTCGTTGCTCGCAATGACGGTATGTTTTAATGACGTTGACAAAACAACTTTTCCTTTAACATCAATAATTTGTAAGTTCTTGTTTTTTAAGTCCCCTTTAGGGGATTTAGGGGTCATTTCAACAAACAGTGTGTTTGTTGTAGGATTTGGATACAACTTAAAACCAATTTCCTCTGTATTTATTTCACTCATTCCTGTACCTAAAACAACAACAATATCTTTACATGCAGTTTTCACACAACCAGTATCATTTACTGTTACACATACATTATAAATTCCTGTATCTGTGTAAATGTGGCTTGGGTCTTTTACATTATCTGTTGTTGTATCTCCAAAATCCCAAGACCATGTTTGTACATAAGCATTGTTATTGTAAAACTGTACTTCTGCTTCTCCGCTTACCATGTAAAAAGTATCAGTATATGTTTGTACACGTGGTTTTAGATATTTGCATGTAGTATCGGGTGGCATATACCACTTTGCCAGTACTCCTCTTGTTTCATCGTATGGTTCGTAAGCAACAGTTCCTCCTACATATAATGTATCTCTATAAATTACCATATCATGTACAGCCCAGCCAACACTATCACCAACCATATGCCAATCTGTTCCATCCCAACGGGCAAGATGCCCTGTAAAAACTCCGCCTATTTGGTCTGTCCATAATCCAGCATAAACATCTCCCCTGTATAATTCTATTGAATATGCTACTGATGGATTACCATTTCCATAACCTACCTTACTCCATTTAAATCCATCCCATATTGCCACATTGTCTGTATGAATTGTATCATCAACTATAGTAAATCCTCCAGAAACATAAAGAAAATTATTAAATGTATCTACTTTCATATCATCTGGATAATCATTTACATATCCTCCAACCATTTCCCAAGAATTTAAGCTGTCATTATATTTTTCAATTGATGGCCATAAACCTATTGCATATAATTCTCCATCATATACTTCTACCTTAAAGCCGGTATCGGGTAATCCTCCTAACTGAAAATAATTTGATTCATTGTATCCAACAATATCATTAAAAAATGTTGACCCAATTAAACCAACAAAGCCAGTAAAAACTAAATTATTATTATAAGATACCATTGATCTGGGGTCTCCGCTTAATTCTCCATAAGAATTATTTAAACCACTCCAATTTGTACCATCCCATTTAGCAATATACTTTGTATTAGGGACGTAATTAACATGAAAGAAATTTCCTCCAATATATATATTATTGTTAAACTTATATACACTCTTTACAATATCAGTATGAAATAAACCTAAATAAAGCGGATCCCAATTATCTCCATTCCATGCACCAATACAATACAAAAGAGTTGAACCTCCATGTTTAAAAAAACCTCCTACATATAATATACTATCACCATCAGGATACATACAACTTACACTAACATTTCCTCCATCATAATGTAGTGTGTCTTCATTTTCAAAAACATACCAATATTGAGAGAATAGATTTGCAGTTAACAACAATAAAGCAATATTTAATATTAACTTTCTCATATTATTTGGTTTCTTATAAGACTCAAAATCTTTAATAAAGCTTGCATAAAGATAATAAAAATAATTAGAAAAGCAAGTTTTTGTGCAAACAAAAAGACCGCTAATACCAATTAAACATTATTGCAATTGGTATAGATAGCGGTCTGTAATTTGTTTTACGAACTTTGTTCTTTCTTTTTCTGAGGTGAGCTATCTACTTCAAAACCCCATTTTCCAAGTTCGTGAGGATTTTTAACATACATAGCTTTTAAAAACTGTGCAATGTTTCTGATAACTGTAACAGCACCATCCCACTCTTTATCTCTCAATTCGGTTTCGTTTTCGGCAAGCTTTTCAAGCTCGTCCTTTTTTTTGTTGTGGTCATCAGAATCTGTTTTTGCACTTTCTAAGTTTTTCATATCAAAAACTTTGGTTAGCGGACTTTTGTCGCCCAGCTCTTTGTGTCTTTTTAAGACTTCTCCTCCAAGAATACTTTGCAACTCGAAATTTCTTGGAATTACAATTCTAGACATATTTTTAAATATTTTAAATACAAGTGCATTCTTGTATTATATATATTGATACGCAATATTTTATAAAATGTTATACGGGGAATTAAAAATGTTCTTTAGTAAAAGTCATTTTTACTATCGTACAAAGGCGATGTTCTGTAGTCCGATTGACCCGCACCGTAGTACAAGTCTCATGTTCTATCGTACAAGTGCTTCGTATTGGTGTGCAAGCCCCATGTCCTATCGTACAAAGGCTCTGTACTGGTGTACGAGCCCTATGTTCTGTCGTGCAGGGGTGATGTTCTTTAGTGAGATTCGTTTTCGCTATCGTACAAGGCTAATGTTCTTTAGTGAAAATCGTTTTCACTGTCGTACATATCGAAAATACTATCGTTTTATACTAAAAAACTATTGTGAAAATGAATTGTTACCTAGTACTAGGGACAGGTTTACGATTACAATTAGCGCTGTGTAATAATTCAATATCAGCACTATAAGTCTTTTTCTGTTTTTAATTTTTTAACATTAAATCGCCTGCCATAGAAAAACCTTACATTGCCAAACTCATAGTTTAGTCTTGAAATATCCTTATTATCGTTTTTGTTGTTAAATGCATAATTATCGTTAATGGCAGATATTCCCAAAAACCATTTGTCTTTGTTAATACCAAAAGCAAGTCTGGCTTGGGTTCTTCCCGAAATGGCATTTTTATCTACATTATATTCAGGATTAACGGTGTATGTGTTAATCTTTTGCATTGAAATACCAAGAATTAAAGACATTGTAACAAAATAATGTTTATGAATTATAAAAGTCTGTATATATCCAAATGCCGGTCCGTAATTGAATGCAACAGAGGCTACAATATCGTTTTTGGGATTAATATTATTTTTTACTTCTATAGGTATTAGACTTGAATCTCCCGCTATTGCCAAAAGCGAAAAATATCCGCCAAGCAAAAATGAGCCGGCACTTTTCTTTTGCCGTTCATTTAAGATAAAAGAAGCTTTATATGATAATTTATTATATTTTAAAGTATATACTCCACTAAAGCCCAAAGCCAGAGTTCCAATATCCGGTCTTTGAGGAAAAGGTAAAGTGTCTGTCCATATACTATTATATTTTTGTGGATCTAATAAGTAATAGCCTGTATAGTTCTGCAAATAAGTGTCAAATGTAAATTTTCGGGAATATGCATTTATTTGCATATCAAACTGCTTGGTTTCACCATAAATATCATTATCGTTGTTTTTTGAGCCTCCTAAATTAAACGCAAATCCAAATCCTATCAATTTATAGATCACACCAATTCCCAAATTTACTTTTTGATTAGGACTATATTGAATAGTGCTGTTCAATAATGGGTCGAACAATGAAATTTTATTCGACTTTGTTATTGTAAATAATTTTAATGTTAGTTGATCTGGATATCGTTTTATATAATTTGTATCTATTTCTATTTTTACAGTATCGCGAACTTCAATCTCTGATTGAGAATAAACAATATTTGCTGATATAAAAAACAGAAATATTATTAAAATATATTTCAGATAGCATGTAATCATTATATTGCTTAGCTATAAAGATAAATTTGTTAAAATTTGACTGACAAAAATATACAAAAAAATAAGTAAATTCAAACTGATTTCAGAAATTTAAGCAATATTAAATCAGTAGCCCCGTCCTTTAGGTCGGGGACAAGAATAAGAGCATAATGCCCTCTGCAAAATTTTGTTCATTTTATAGAATAGGGAAATAAAATGAACAAAATTTTGCAGAGGTGGGTGTTGTCTAAATTTATACCCCGCCTTAAAAGACGGGGCTATTAAATAGACACGACTATTGATTTTCTATGAAATCAGTTTGAACTCACAAAAATAATATTACATATTAGCTTCTTTTTCTTCCTCTTTTTCTTTTGTAAAACTAATATCTCTTGTAAGATTAATAAGGAAAGAATAATTTATTCCAAGCTGTGTTTCATTATAATATTGATATATGGGGTAATCGAACATAAAGGAAACATTCCATTTTTTATGTATTGTTACATTAAGCTGCGGAGCTACATAAAAAAGGCAAGCACCTGAGGCAGGAACAATTTCATTATTCTGAATTCGCTTTGCCTTTATTTCGTTTCTAAGTTGAAAAATAACAGTCCATATTCCATCGCCTGTTGTCCATGGCAGCCATAAATGTTTTGAAACAAAAAATGAAGTGTAATATACGCTCCCGAATTTATATTGAACATTATTCATAAAATAATCTTCTTTATTTTTAAAATTATATTCAAATCGATTTATTAAAAAATAGCGTAATCCTTTAAAGGAATTTTCTTTTATTAGGAATAACTGAGCAACTATTCCATACGAACCCATTGTTGGCTGTACATCAATAGACAAATCGTTATTGTTTTGTTGTATTGCAAAAGATTGCAGTGGTATTCTGCCTCCAATACCTGCTGTTATCTCAAATCTCTTTTCTTTATTACTATATAAATTAAATTTTCCCGATATTACCGCATTTGATAATCCTCTACCTGTATCGGGATCAATACTGAACATAGGATATTCTTGTATTTTATTAACAAAGTATCCTAATTCGGCTTCAATAGTTATTTTATCGCTTAATCCGTATCCTAACAGTGTTCCAATATAATTGTATCTTGCCTTTTTTAAATTATAATCGGTTCTTTCATCACCACTAAAATATTTATCGGCACAGGCATGTTTATAAAAAGATGATATTCTTATTGTTTTTTTGTTTACTGTTCCCATATTCGCAGTTCCGCCTATAGGATTACCTGAAGAAGAAAAACATTGCGAATATAAATCAATATAAAAAAAGGACAATAATATCAGAAAAAATATAAGTTTATTGAACATATACAGTTATCTCTTTTGTTGCGGAATTGTTTTCATTACTAACTTTACATGTAATAGTAGTGTTTAACACTGTACAGGCAGATGGAGCATAATAAACTGTATTTCCATCTCCAATAATATCGCCTTGTTCCGGTATCCACACATATAATAATTCTTCTCCTGTTGCAAGCGCAGTAAGTTTTGTAGTTTCAGGGAAAGATAATGTGTCATCTTCTGTTGTGAGACTGGTAAAAGAAAATGGAGTTGGAATTGGCTCGGGCTCGGGCTCCGGTTCCGGTTCTTTTTCACATTTGCAAAAAACAAATATATAAAACACTAATATTGCTATTATTGACAGATATTTTTTGATATTTTTCATATTACGGTTTATAATTTATATTGTTTATCGTTTGTTTGACCCCTAAATCCCCTAAAAGGGGACTTTTGATTTTTGTTTTTTAATGGTCATTAAATCATATTTTGTTTCAAGTTTTCAAATAATGTTTTGCCTCTAATTCCTCCCCTTTGGGGAGGCTAGGAGGGGCTTTTATTTAATCTTTTACGCATCTAACAGACATTCCGTATGTTTTTGGGAAAGTGTTATATCTTCCAATTGTTGATGCTGCAGAAGATAAACATCTTCGGTAATTCATGCTTCCACTCTCTGTTGATGTATGAAGATAGCCATAACTACCGGCTAAACTAAATGAATTTCCATTATTACATCTTCCTCCCATAAGAAAATCAAATCCTGAAGTTCCACCTGGTTTTATTTTTGTGCCTTCATCTGTTCCTCTCCATATATTATTTGTGTTTGCAGTTGCAGTATCCATTCCCACAGCCATTTCAAGTATTATTATTTCCCAATCGCTTGGAATATGCCAGCCAACAGGACAAATACCCTGTGCACTTGGGCTTATAGAATATTGCATTAATTCGTTCCACTGATATAAGCCACCATAGGTATCACAATATGTAGTATCGTTACCATAACAATATTTTTCATAAACACCATTATCCGATTGAACAGAATCGCCATCTAAGCGAACACCAATATTCATATTTTTTGTCATCCAGCATTGTGAGCCTATCTGAACTGTAGGATATTTTTTTCCATCTCTTATATCTGTTAAAGTGTCTCCGCAAACAAAAACAAACGGAGCAAATCCAATAATAACAATATCGGATGAAACACCACAAAAATTTGATATTTCCCATACAAGTTCATATGAATTATCTGGTTGTCCTGTAAATGTACTTGCAGGATTATTAATATCATTTATATTTCCCCCTGTTCCTGAAAATATTGACCATGTTCCTGTTCCAATTACAGGAGTGTTTCCATTTAAACTTGTAGAATTTCCTGCCAATCCTGTTTGGTCAGTGCCTGCATTTGCAATTGTGGGTTGATTATCAACAATAAGGCTTGTTGATGTTGAAGGACTGTTACCACATGAATTTGAAGCATAAACAGAGTAAGTTCCCGCATGTGAAGAATTAATACTGTAAATTATAGGATTCTGATTATTTGAAGTAAATCCATTTGGTCCGCTCCATGTATATCCTGTTGCACCTGCCGATGTTGTTGCATATAAATACAGATCAAAGCCATCACAAACAGTATCATTGCTACTAGCAATGGGTGTAGGTGGAGTAATACAGTTCCCACACAATTCCCACCAGCCATTAGATTTAAATATATTTATGCAATCTGAATCAAGATTATAAATCATTAAACCTACAGCGGGAGTTGATATCAAATCTCTCTGAGCTTCAGTCATTACGGGTGGTAAAAATCCTTTACTGGTTGAGTTAAGTTCAAGTATTGCTGAATTATCAGCAGAATTTGTACCTATTGCAACATTACCTGTATTATAATAAATTCCGTTTCCTGAAGTAAACCATTGACTTGTTCCGTTTGCTGATTCCAAAGAATAAAACGCAAAAGGAACAGTTAATAATTGTGAAGTGCCAATAAGTGTGAAATTAGTTCCTCCTATAACATCCATTTCTACTTTAAGCCACTTTGTATTACCATTTGACCAAGGAATTAAAGAAAAATTGTTGACTGTACTTCCTTCGCTAATAGAAACAGAAAACAAACCCAGTTCGTTTGTTGTAAGATAATGTATTTCAGAATAAACAGATGTACCTGTTTCAGAACCATCTAAAATACTTAATTGCAAACTAATATCTTGGTTTGGCATTGCCTGCCCTAAGATATCTCTTGCAACACCCTGATAATTCATTCCCTGTGGTACTTGTGAAAATACATTGATAAACAGGAAAATAAAAAATACTATAAAGCTATACTTAAAATGTTTCATGTTTTTATATTTTAATTATTCTAAATGATTCTCTTTTCTGCTTGCTAGTGGGTACGGAATCATTATTTACAGTAATTTTCACAACATATATTCCTTTTGACAAATCGCTCATGTTAATTTTATAATAATCTGTACTATATGTCATTATAGCATTGATCTTATTTCCAACAATATTTATAATTTCAATATTAAGGTCTAATTTTTTTTCACTTTCAACATAGATATATAAGTTATCTTTAACAGGATTAGGAAATAATGTAAAGTCAACATTATCAATAACTTTTTTAATAAAATTTCCATTGTTGTAATCAGGTTGCTGAAAGCCTTGTGAAATAGTATTATTGCCGGAATTTATTGTTTTAACTGCAAGTTCACCTAATGTCCATGATAATTTATTATTGCTATCGTAAAAATTATTTCCGCTTGGTGAAACAACTGAAGGGTAAATTGATTGACCATATACATAGAATAATGATGAAACAATTATAATAAATGTGATAAAAATATTCTTCATAATACGCTGTTATTCTTGATTAAATAATCACTACAAGCTTGTATAAAAATCAATAATTAAATATATAAAATTAACAAATATATTCATGAAACACAAGACATATAAATATTTTTTTCAAAATAATCTATTTGACTAATCGTTATCAGCTTAATAAATAATAGATATAATCGACAATCTTTATGTCAAATTGAAGATTTAAAATGGAAAATGTCAAATTTTATCTTGAGAATTCCTGATAGATAATTATGAAAAAAAAACTTATTGTCCAACTTAGTTATATTAAAAATTGAAAATGGCTTGCATGCACTAAATAATACATTTTCCATTTAACATTTACAATTATAAATTTGACATTTCTATTTGGTATACGGTTCCCAGTCGCCAAAATACTCAATTACCACATTTGTTTTGGGGTCGCATGTCCAAAACTCATTTGAATTATAAGTCCATTTCATTGTCTTTGAACCTCCACCGCTTTGTGTTGTAATGCAATAATTATTTGATAATGATCCAAAATAATTAGCTTGTTCACCAGGCATGCTCCTATCACCACCACTTGGGTCAACAGGTATCCAACCATAATTAGGCAAATAGATCTCTGTCCAACGATGAAAAACATCATCCATACTTTTATCATCACCTCGCAGAGAAACAGAACCAACGTATCTGGCAGGAATACCGGCAGCTCTGCACATTGATATAAATACAAATGCATACTCAGAACAAGAGCCATTGCCACGTTCCAATACAGTTGGTGCTGTGTTCCAACCTCCAAGCATTTCATAATACATATTGTCTATCAGGTAATTAAATATTTTACGAGCTGTCCAATAAGGATTATCTTCCTTATCAATAATTTTGCTTAAAGCATTCTTGATAACCGGATCATCATACTGATACTTTTCATTATTTTCTAAATAAATAGATTTTACCTTTTCGGGAATATCTTCAAAACTGCCAACATTCTCAGGGTAAATAAAATATCTGATATTCCACGATGTAACATCAACTTTCATACTTGCTTCAAAAGAATTTCCACTTTTAATATCATTTTTATGAAAATGAGCTGTTTTCTGCCCCCATTTGTCGGTAACTTTATCTGTTAAATTTGATGAAAATGAAATATTATTTATCTTCTGATTAGGTCTGTCAACCGGTATTGCCAAATGAGCATCAAGGGTTTTTACGCTGCCGGGTCCAAAATTTGTGGTTAAGTGAGAATAATTAAGAATAGCTCTTCTTTCGTTGTACAACTGATGTGTTTCTTTATCGCGAATTTTGAGTTTATATATTTTATTATCCTCATAATCTACATTCCAAATGGCTTCACCGTCATAACATAGTCCTCTGCTGTAATTACCTGGAGCATCAGCAACTATTATAACACAACCTGATTTTGGGTCAATCATATAAATCTTATTTGATGACCTGTCTGAAACCCATAAATATTTACCATCAAATGTCAATCCCTGTGGATTGTATGATGGAGACTTAATTGTTTTTATAGTAGTACCATCACTAGGATCAAATTGTATTATCTCATAGCTTCGACTATCTGTACACCACAAATATTTACCATCCCAGGTTAAGCCAATTGGTTTATTTGTAGGAGCCTGAATTGTATGCAGTATTCTTCCGTTTTTCGGGTCAATCTTATATATTTTACCATTATAATTTTCTGCCAAAGGAATTCCTCCTTTTACATCAATATTCCACAATGATGTACCATCCCAGGTTAAACCCATTGGCCAATAAGCAGGAGAAGATATTGCCCTGACAACTCTCCCTGTCTCTTTATTAATACAATACAAAGAATCTGTTTTCCTGTCTGCAAGCCATAAATTTTCTCCATCAAAAGTTAAACCTGTTGAAAACAAGCCTGGAGTATTTATAGATTTTTCAATTTCACCTGTATAGGCGCTAATTTTAATACTTGAAAACAATAAAACAATACTGAATAATATTAAAGTCTTTTTCATTTTTGTTGATTTACTTATTAGTTTTTAAAATCTGATGATACTTTACCAATTCATCAATTGGAGAGTTAAGTACCATATCAATGTTAACATTATACTTATTTGCAGCTTGTTTAAGCTGCTTTTCAAAATAATATGCTATTGAGCCTGTTAATCTTAAATTTAAGGTCTGATAATCTTTAATTTTAACAATATGTTTATCGAAAAATACTGTAAAGCTTTTTATCACTAAATCTTCAATAAAATTATTATGAATATTATCATTAATAAATTTGCTGAAACCTGCAAGATATCTGTTTGGAAATGGTTTCTTATAAACCGTTTCAAGAATTTCGTTCTTTTCAATTTTATATTCATTCTTAAATTTAGCGTGTATTTCTTCAGGTAGATCATTATATAAATATGCTTTTATCAATTCTTTTCCCAAATATGCCCCACTGCCTTCATCGCCTAGTATATATCCCAATGGAACACCTCTTTGTGTAATTTCATTTCCATTGTAATAACAAACATTCATACCTGTTCCCAGTATTGCTGCAATACCTTTATCATTTTTAAACAAAGCTCTTGCTGCTCCTGTCATATCATCATCAACAAATATTTTAGAATTTTGGAAAACCTTTAAAAGACCTTGTTTAATTTCCGATTTTTTATCTTTGTTAACACATCCTGCTCCATAAAAATAAACAGTATCTACATTCGCCTTATTCTTAAAACCTTGTAATTCTTTTTCAATTTTATTTTTGCTTATGAAAAATGGGTTTAGCCCAATTGTAGATGTTTTTATAATCTCACCGGTCTCCTTAATTAATCTCCAGTCTGTTTTTGTTGAGCCACTATCAGCAATTAAAAGCATAATAAATATTTTTGGTTTTTTGGCAATCCAAAAATATACAAAAATGGTTAATTTATATAATATTTGGTGATTTAAATATCAGAATTTGGGAATGCAATTTTAAATTAATTCTATCTGAATACAAATTTTCCTGAATACCTGTTTATATTGTATAAATTAAAATAAATTTTATTATTTTTGTAGAATTAAATGAAAAATTCTTAGTGATTTATAGAAATTTTAATTAAAATGTATTTAGACGATTATATAAATCAAATTAGAAAACTTTGTAGAAAATATAAGGTTAAACATCTTTTTGCTTTCGGTTCTGTTTTAACAGATAGGTTTTCTGATGAAAGCGACATAGATTTACTGGTTGATATAAACTCTGACGATCCAATTGAATATGCAGAGAATTATTTTGATTTGAAATTTGAACTGCAAAAAATGTTAAAAAGGCAGATTGACTTACTGGAAGAACGAGCTCTTAAAAATTCTTTTTTGAAACAAAATATCAACAATTCTAAAATTATAATTTATGAACATTGAAATTAAAAGTTGGTTTGAAGATATTGAGCGTTCTATTCAAGAAATTTATGATTTCTTACCTGAAAAAAGAAATTATATTGAATTTGAATCAGATTTAAAAACACGAAAAGCTGTTGAAAGAAATATAGAAATAATTGGAGAAGCTATTAATAGAATTTTAAAAATAAATCCCGATATAGAAATCTCAGATTCACGTAAAATTGTTGATGCAAGAAATCGGATTATTCACGGTTATGATAGTGTGTCAGCTGATATTTTATGGTTGATAATAAGTAAATACCTGCCAATACTTGAAAAAGATGTGAGTAAAATATTGAAAAAACAAAATATGTAGTGGTTTAATTATTAAGCAGAATAAGGTATTGGTAATTTGTAAAATATCAATTATTTTTGTTTTAATTATTACTAAAAATCTATTTTTGAAAACATTACTTACCATATTCTTTATTATTGTAATGCTCTTTTTATTAGGATGCAAAGATGACAATATTGATGCAGGAGCTAAAGGAACAATTAAAATTGGAGAAGGTAGTTGTGCACCGCCAATAGATTATTCTGCCAGATATTATTTTGATTACGACGGTATAGCTTATTTTGTTGATAAAACTTCATTAGATTCATTGGGTGGTAGCAGTTACGACCAATTATTAAAGAACAGCGACAGTACAAATGTTGAAAACGGAAATTATATTGCTTCTCTTAGTGCAGGAACTTTTTATGTAATTCTAAAAGACAGGACATATACTAATGCTGACAATTACAACAGAGTTATAAACGTTTATTTTGAAAAAGTTACTGAACAAGATTTCGAATTTTGGAAATGTACTTCATATTAACTCTTGTTAGCGTTCACAAGGGATAATAAATTAAAATGACTAAAATACTTAAAATAAATCATAAACGAGAATATGAAAAATTTAAAAATTGGCATCAAACAATTTAAACCCTTTGAACAGTACTAATTCTTCAATTATTTTTCTTATAGTTAAATCTTCTATATTTTTGCAAAGCTGAAAATAAATTTTAATAAATTGAAAATTGCAGTAAATACAAGGCTTTTATTAAAAAACAAACTTGAAGGAATTGGATGGTTCACATTTGAGACTTTAAAACGAATAACTCAACAACACCCTGAACATGAGTTTATTTTTATATTTGATCGCCCATATTCCGATGAATTTATTTTTTCCGATAACATTACCCCTGTTGTAACAGGTCCACAAGCACGTCATCCATTTTTGTTTTATTTATGGTTTGAGTTTTCTGTTACTAAAATATTGAAGAAATATAATATTGATATTTTCTTATCTCCCGACGGATATATATCTCTTCGCACAAAAGTGCCAACTATTAATGTGATCCATGATATAAATTTTGAGCATTACCCACAATATCTGCCGTCTATAATGCGTAAATATTACAGATACTATTTTCCGCGATTTGCAAAAAAAGCTAAAAGGATTGCAACAGTTTCTGAATATTCAAAACAAGATATTGCAAAACAATATTGTATTGATACTAATAAAATAGATGTTACATATAATGGAGCAAACGAGAATTTCAAGCCTGTTGATGAAAACATTAAAAATGCTATAAAAAAACAATATAGTTCTAACTGTTCATACTTCCTATTTGTTGGTTCATTGCACCCACGTAAAAATATTGAAAATCTGTTTAAAGCCTTTGACTTGTTTAAACAAAAAACGGACAATAATTTTAAGTTATTGATAGTTGGCGAAAAATATTGGTGGAACGGTAAAATGCAGAACACATATAACAACTTGAAATTTAAAGATGAAATAATATTTACGGGGAGAATGAATTCCGATGAACTAAAAAACATCTACGCATCGGCGTTTGCTTTAACTTATGTTTCGATTTTCGAGGGTTTTGGAATTCCAATTCTTGAAGCAATGTATTGCGATGTTCCTGTAATTACTTCAAATACTACCTCAATGCCTGAAGTTGGTGGTGATGCAGTACTTTATGCTGACCCATTTTCTATTCAGTCTATTTGTGATGCTATGGAAAAACTTTTTTCCGATAATGAGATAAGAATACAATTAATTGAAAAAGGAAAAGAAAGACGCAATATGTTTAACTGGCAAAAAACAGCTGATAAACTTTGGAATAGTGTTGAAAAATTGATTAAAGAAGTTAATCCTTAATAGCTCTTGTAACAACTCTTTTGCCTTCCGGACCCGGTAATTCTTCGATTTTAAAACCTGCTGCTTTCATAGCCCTCTTTACACTTCCTTTAGCAGAGTAGGTTGTTAATACTCCTTCAATATTCATTGCATTATAAATTTTTGCAAACACTTCTTCTGTCCATAATTTTGCTTGTATATTAGGGGCAAATGCATCAAAATAAACAATATCAAAAGTTTCGACAGGTTTGTACTCTATAAGGTCTGTCTGAATTTTGGTTAAACTGAAATTGGGTAAAATATTAATGCCTCTCTCCCATTCTGCATTATGTAATTGCATATAAACATTGTAATAATCAGACTTTAACTTATTGCAATAATTTAACTTTTCGTAAATACTTTTTTCAAGAGGATACTTTTCAATAGTTGTATACTTGATACGCTTGTTTAGATTTTCATTCTCAACAATTGTAAGAAGGGCATTTAATCCTGTACCAAAACCAATATCAAGAATACTTATATTCTGGTTTTTTATAAATTTTAATCCGTAATTGATAAAAATATGCTGAGACTCTTGTATTGCACCGTAAACAGAATGATAATGTTCGTCTAATACAGGAACATAAATAGAATGTGAACCATCTTTAGTTATTATTATTTCGTTTTTCAAACCTTTTGTATTTCTGTTAAAACAAAAATACTTAATTTTATGACAAATAAAATTTAACAGCATGGCTTTTTGGAAAGATTTTGGTTTAGGCTTTAACACCTACGGTAAAGCAATTAGTTTAATATTTAAAAAAGGACTTTGGTGGTTTTTCTTTTTCCCCATTGTTGTAAATATATTGCTGTTTTGGGGAGGATTAGAAGGAATTGGAGTTTTAATTGATTGGTTTAATGCAAAAGTTTTAGGCTGGACAAGTTTGGAAAGTGCAGATTTTTGGGGTTCGGGAGTTTTAAGCTACATATTAACCTTTTTAATTGGCGGGATATTAAGGTTCTTGTTTTTTGCCTTTTTTACTTTTATTGGCGGATACATTGTTTTAATAATTATGTCGCCTATACTTGCCTATTTATCGGAGAAAACCGAAAAAATAATTACCGGAAACGATTATCCTTTTAGTGCATCACAGCTAATGCGGGATGTTGTACGTGGAGTATTAATTGCCATAAGGAACATGACAATTGAATTAGGCTGGATGCTTATATTTTTAATTATTGGGATTATTCCTCTTATTGGTTGGATCATTAGCTTATTTAGCCCTGTTCTTATGTTTTTTATTTCCTCATATTTCTATGGATTTTCCTTTATGGATTACAGTATTGAACGCCAAAAGTTAAACGTTAGAAAAAGCGTTCACCTTATTAGAAAACGAAAAGGTGTGGCAATTGCCAATGGTATGATATTTTCAATTTTTCTTATAATTCCGTTTTGTGGAGTATCGCTTGCAGGGTTTACTGCTATTATTTCTACTGTAGCAGCATCAATTGCAATGACAGAAATTGTAAAACAGGAACAAATTAATGTTATTGTTAAAACTTAAGTTGACAGTAGATAATTAACAATTGATGAAGAAAGTAAAAATATCAATAGTTTCGTATTCTAATACAATTCCATTTGTGCATGGTCTTGAGAATTCCAATTGCTTAAGTCTTGACAGTTTTGAACTTTCAAAAGATACTCCTGCCATTTGTTACGAAAAAATTAAAAACAATGAAGCTGATATTGGACTTATACCTGTTGCCACAATACCTACACTTAATAACGTTAAAATTATTTCTGACTACTGTATAGGAGCCGAAGGCAAAGTAAAATCGGTAATACTGGCAAGTCATGTCCCTTTAAAAGAAATTAAGCAAGTGTATCTCGATTATCAGTCTAAAACCTCAAATCAATTGGTGCAAACACTTGCCAGATTGCACTGGAAACAAAGCTTTGATTTCGTTTTTTCAAAACCCGGATACGAAAACTCTATTAATGGCAATAAAGCAGGCGTTATTATTGGTAACAGGGCTTTAGAAATGAGAGATAAATTCCCACATGTTTACGACCTTGCCGGCGAATGGTACGATTTTACAGGCTTGCCTTTTGTGTTTGCCTGCTGGGTGCAAAACAAAGAAATCCCAACAGAATTTATCAATAATTTTAACAAAGCCTTGCAATTTGGTATTAGTAAAATTAATATGCTTACAGCTGATAATCCCACTCTAAACTCATATCTTACCAAAAACATTAACTACTTTCTTGATGAAAGAAAAAAAGAAGCAATAAAATTGTTTTGGATGTTAAGTAAGAATACATAAATCGGAATTTAAGTATTTACAAGCTTCAAATATTTCAGAATATACTTTTTACTATATTTTTATTGTTTTACGATCTTTTTAATTCCAATACCATTTTCAGATATTACCTGCAATAAATATGTGCCACTTGGCAAAGCAGAAGTAGAAAGAGAATGTCTTGTACCTGTTACATTTGTTTTAAATACTTCTTTTCCCAATAGGTCAATTATTCTTATTTCGTAAATCGCATGTTTTTCAAATACAAGCTCAATTTTTTCAGAGAACGGATTAGGAAAAACCTTTAGTCCTATTTGATTTTCAATTTCATGAATTACTAATGGATAACCATGAATTATAGTATCAGAAATTGTAACAAATGTTGTATTGGTAACTATCGGCAAATTATAGTCGAAATAAATATGTGCAGTATTTTCAATTGCTGTACCCATTGGAATTGAGTCGTAAGGTGCAATTTTAAACTTAATAAAACCATGACTATTTGGCTCATTAGAGGTACTATCTTCCAAATTGATATTATTAAAAGTAAAAGTCAATATTGGGCTTCCTTGTCCTTTTACATCTAAAGTATAAGGATGAGAGCAAATTCCTTGTTGAAAAGTTGAAACATCAAGATGTGCAGAAAGTGTATCAATTACGACAACCGTGAATGCTGTATCGGAACCGGTATTCTGAAAACGAATTACATAATCGAGAACTGTTCCGGGCATTAAATAATTGTTAGCAGTTATTCCTTGCGGACTTACACTTTTATCGTTAGGGTCATAACTATCAATTATTTCCATACAATCTATTTCAATTTCTGCATCTGCATCGTCCATCGGGAAAATATTAACAAATCCTGTACTATTATATGGATTACCACAATTTTCAATAGTTTCGTTTGGATGACTATTGCCCGGATGCATAGGATGCTGGTCTGCTTCTAATCTATATGTTGCTCCGTCTGCTGGAATATCAATAATCAATACTTCTTGTCCTAATAGCTGAAATGTATTTGTCAATACAAGAAGAGTATTCCTGTAGACTCTATATTCACTTGCTATTTGCATATCACCATTTCCTAAATCTCCTGTGTTGGTTATTGTGAAACGAATAATAGTATCTCCAATACATTCGCCCTCTACCATTACCGAAGATTTATCCCAAGCATTATAAGCTGCGGTATCCAGACTATTTACACAATCATTTGGAGGTGTTATCCATGCTTCTGTACATTGAGTTAAGCCTGTAATTCCGTTTATACATGCAACAGAGTCAATAATATGAATATCCCCACAATCGCCATGTGCCAAAGTGCCTATATCAAATACGTAATTACCAAGGGTATCTATTGTATAAGGATAATTTGCACTTACAAAAATTACATAATCAGGAAATTGTACATATACCTCTACTCCACTTGCATCAGCATAACCATCATTACAATAATGGACATAAGTATTGTTTGTAAAACACCTTCTACGTCTGTTGCTGTTTATATCTATAGTTAAATATGGACAAGCAATAGCTTCATTATGAAAATCAATACCGGTAGTATCCATTCCTAAAGAATCGAAATGAACTGTATGATAATTTGGAATTGGACATAATGGATTTATAAATAATGAATTTGTTACAGGAATCACCTGTTCTACTTGGTATGTTCCGGTATCGGTTAAAATAGTAAAAGCTCCTGAGCTATCAGTTATGCCATAAAAATTATTTGGAACTGTTTTAACAATAAAGCCTTCCATTGCTTGTTCTGTTCCATCCATTATACAATTATCATCTATCACTACTTTACCTGAAATAATATTTGGATTAGCAATAATAACAAATGTTTCGGGATCAAAATTCAAACGGATCATAGGAGTTGATGAATAATTTCCGTACGAATAAAATTCTGATTCGGTTGCCATATACCACAATGTTGCCAAACTTACCTGCTTTGTAGTTATATCTTCACCAATATAAAAATCACCGCCATTATAGTTCAAAACTTCAATCGCAACTATAAAATCTCCTTTCATTAAAAATTCTGAAAAACCATCTTTAACAAATGGTAATGTTAACCATGTACTGGTATCCGTTTGTGTAATAGTATAAAAATCAGTAGTAAGTATTTCGCTGTATGAAAACCCATCATACATCCATATACTACCCCTGATTGTAGGAGCATTAGCATTAACGCTGGTAGAAGGCTTAATGTACATAGATATTGAATTTGCTTCTGAATATAATCCGGTAGGATCCATTACTTCGTATCTTACACCAAAAAAATCACCATCATTTCCTCCATTAACCCATGTTTGAGGACCAACACTTCCACTACCGGCAATTATACCATTATCACGTGCATAAACCGAGTCATTCACCGTAAAACTTGTATTAACAATATTATTTAATGGGTTTTCATCTGTTTCATCCATTTCTGCAATCCAGGTTACATCGTAAGTACCAAGATAACATGCAGCAAATGATGAATCCAAACCTAAAGATGGAATATAAAAATCATCATTTAATAAATTAATAGTATCACGTGAAAGGCTATCTTCAATACCAATTGCTAATGCAGGCAGTAAAGATACTGGAGATTCTGCATTACTACTTGCATTGAAAACAGGGACCCCATTTAATAGAACTTCAGTATTAAGAACAACATTATTGAGATCTTGTGCTCCATTGTTAAATACAGCTGCTTTCCAACCTATATATCCGTTCATTGCTTGAGCTTGAGGAATCTGGCTATATGAACCACTATTTAGTGTAAAAAAATTATTATAATAATCTTCAATTACAAGATCAAATTGAGCTCCCTCAGTAATAGCAACATCATCAATCATCCAATAATAATGACTTAAACCTCTAATATGAAACCTAATATATACCGTTGATTGATTTGCAGCAGCATTACTAATATTTAACGAAACATCTGTTACATCATTAGGCTGACTAGAGTTATTATTGATTTCTGCATAAGGTGAACCTACTTCATAATCTGTCCATGTTGTACCATCATTACTTACACTAACATATAAGTCTGAAGTAGAGCTAAAAATACAACATACTCTAAATCTTTGTTGAAAATTTAAGATTACGGAATTAATTCCTGAAAAATCTAAAACTTCTGTTTGAATATAAGAATCATGATTAACAGGAGTCGCAACCGATGCTCCTGTACCCTGATCGGTATTATAATTATCTGCCTGAAATAACATAAAGCCATTTCCACCTGTACTTGATGCTAATGGAGGTATTGGCGTATCCCAAGTTGGAGTTCCTGTATAAGCACCTATTGCTCCTATATCAGACCATGTCCATACAAAGTTATTAGAAGTGTTGTCAACTATAGTCCATGCTGCAGGTAAAGCACCGTTGAAATCCCAATACATACCAGGAAGAGTATCAGGATATGCTTTATTACCACGATCGTTTAAATTTAAAGGTAATTTATTAGATGTAATCTGTTCATGTGAAAGCTGAGCTTCCATTTGTATAGATTGAGCAAAAGTGATGTTAAATGTGAATAGTAAAGCGAGTAAGAAGTAAAGTTTTTTCATAGTTCATAAAGTTTAAGAGTTAATATATATATAAGACACAAATATTTGCAAAAAGGTTGCCTGACAATTTTAAAATTTTAGTTAGTAAAATAAATTAATTTATTTGTATACCTATATTTATCAGTTGATATATTTAAAAAGTAAACACCATTTTGCAGTTTACTTTTGGGCTTAATTTCAATATTGTTATTATTCTCGATTATTGTTATGGAGTAATTTTTCCCAAGCATATCCGTTAGTTTAATATTTTGAACATTAATTGCATTATTGGTTATTTCAATTATTATTTTATCGGAAAAGGGATTTGGTGAAATGCTGATTTGTTTTGAATAATTGAATTCATTAATGTTATTATCTTTTTTAACGATAATATAATTTGTTTTTGTTATGGTATCGCCACAACCATTACTATTATATGCTATTAAATTTACATCAAACTGTCCTGTGTCAGGATAAAATACAATTGGATTTATTAAGTTTGAACTTGCAGGATTACCACCTTCAAAATTCCATTCAAAGTAATCATAATCAACAACTGTATTTATGTTATAGTTAACACAATTTCCTTGATTTATTATATTAGTATCTGAACTGAAATCAATAATTTCATTTGTTATATCAGCACAGGTTAAAGAATCTTCAGAAACACAGACATTATCTACATAGTAATATGCATTACATGAAGAACCACTTAGTAAAGTTATATTAGTGGATAAATCATCATACATATTACCTATATAAATAAAACAATATGCAGAATCAGCAATAAACGAACTATTAATTGTAACCCAATTATTATTATCGTCAATGACATTTGAAAAATAATGAGAGTAATTATTTATCAAACTCACTGATGTATCTAAGTAGGTTGTAAATAAAACACATAAGTTATTAGAAATACAGTTCGCCATATCTGCAAAACTAAAATTACAAGTAAAATAATATTTCTTTCCAATATCCAATGTATCAATTAACTCGCTATATAAAATTTCTCTGTAAGGAGGAGTTAAAGAAGTTTGAAAAGAGTATATCCCAACATATCCTACACCGGAAAACGGACATTGATAACCAAAAATATTATCTGGAATAGAAACTCCTGTTGAATTATTGGCACAAATATTAAAATAATCAGGTGTTTTATAAAAAGTTTTCCATTCAATTAAAGAATCAACTTGAGAAAGATTATCATGGCAACTACTATACTCCTCAAAACTCGGATTAGGAACAAGATTCTGCGAATTAATTATGAATGATGAATTAAGAATTATAAGTGAAATAAAAAGTAGTATTTTGTTTAGAGTTTTCATAGTTATTCATTAATAAAAAATAAAAATGGAGAACCTACTAACATCACTATTCCTTAACAAACCTCTCTGTCTGTTTACCAATCTTCACAAAATAAACACCATTAGGCAAGTCGGAAATATCAACAGATTGCTTTGGGCTTTGCCCTCGCAATGACGTTGACAAAACAACTTTCCCTTTAATATCAATAATTTGTAAGTTCTTGTTTTTTAAGTCCCCTTTAGGGGATTTAGGGGTCATTTCAACAAACAAAGTGTTTGTTGTAGGGTTAGGATATAGCTTAAAACCTATTTCTTTTATTTCATTATTTCCCATTCCTGTACCAAGCAATACCGTTAGAGTTGTATTTGCAGTATCAACACAAGAGCCATGCGTAACAATAAGTTCTACATTATAAATACCTGTATCTGTATAAATATGGTTTGGGTCTTTTGTGTTTGCAGTTCCTAAATCTCCAAAATTCCAGCTCCAGCTATCTACATAGGCATTATTGTTATAAAACTGAACTGTTACTGTATCATTAATAATGTAAAAAGTGTCTTGCAATGCTCCATTTTCTAATGAATGAACAATAGGTTGTAGATAATTACATGTTGTATCCGGAGGCATGTACCAACGTCCAAGATAAAAGGTATCTGTTGTTTGCGTATTAACAAATAAACCTCCAACATATAATTCATCATCAAAAACTTCCATAGGATATGCTTCTCCTGTAACATTTGTATCTAATGGGAACCATTCATTACCAATCCAACGAGCTATTCCACTACATGATTTACCTCCTGCTAATGTAAACCCACCTGCTGCATATAATTCACCTCTGTACATTTTTAAGCCACCTATTCCATCATTTGTTCCTCCAAGTAAATTATACCACTTGTATCCATCCCACTTAGCTATTTTATATAGATTGTTGGGACATGATGGCACGTTTGCAACAAAATCGCCTGCTACATATAAAAAATTATTAAATGTATCAACTGTCATTGTTCTAACTGTTAGCATATTTGCCTGCCCAACATCATAACAATCTGTTTCATCATATTTGTATATTCCGGCATAATCTATTGTATCACCTCCAAATTTTACTATTCCAAGAGTATGTCCTCCAAAATACAATTCATTATTAAAAACTTCCATTGCCATTATTGTATAACCCCAAAACGATCTTTCAAAAATTCTTTCATAACTATTCCCATCCCAACATGTAACGCTATATATTTCGGGTATTAATTGACTAAAAGGTCCTCCAAAATATAGTTTACTATTGTAGGTCTTCATACACCATACGGTACTACTTGGCACAACATTATTTATTAACCATGTCCAGTTACTACCATTAAATCTTGCAATTTTATTAAGTCCACTTACACCTCCTACATTTCCTAAACCACCTCCAATATATAGTTCATTATTATATAAACCAAGACAATTTGCCCCCCCCCTGTGCCATTATTGCCTACAGATGACCAGCTTACCTTGTTCCATTTTGCAATATTATCAAACGGGATAGTATTTATATTATTAAAAGAACCTGCTACAACAATAGCTGTATCCCCCCAATTTTTTAGTGTTATAATCTGTCCAATAGAGACACCATGCTTAAATGATGTTATTATTTGAGGTTGTATCCATTCCTGAGAAAATAGATTATAAGAAATAAACGAAAATATTATGTATAAATATTTTTTCATACTGCAAATATACAATGATTTGAACTAAAATCCAATTAATTAGCAACACCCTCCCAAATAATGATTTCTTGGAGCCGGAAAATGATTTTTTTTGGGCATCTAAAATAGAATTCTGTTCTACAATGTCCAATGCTTTTGGATATCAATGACTATCTAATGACTACTGAATAAAAGAATACTCAATATTAGTTAAAAACAAGCCTTTCGCCTTTGCTGATGTACCGGCAGCAGAACGGTCTTTCTTTTCAATAATGTTTTTAAATTGCTCAATGGTAATTTTTTCTCTTCCCACATCAAGCATTGTTCCTACAATTGCTCTAACCATATTTCTTAAAAACCTATCGGCAGTAATTTCAAAAATAAGAGTATTGTTTTTCTTATACCATTTTGCCTCTACAATTTTGCAAATACTTGTTTTGTTATCGGAATGTAATTTGCAAAAACTTTCAAAATCGGTATATTCTAATAATGCCTTAGAGGCAAGGTTCATATTTTCAACATTCAGTTTTTCCTTTATCAATACCGATTCCTCTGATATAAACGGATTTTTTTCAAGAGAAATATAATACTTATATGTTCTTGAAATTGCATCAAACCTGGCATGAGCATTATTATCAACTTTAATTATTTTCTGTACTGCAATATCTACAGGTAAAAAATTATTTATTGCACCTTTCTTTTTTTCATCTTTATCAAGATTTTGCAGTGTAGTATCAAAATGAGCAATATAATAAGAAGCATGAACTCCCGTATCTGTTCTGCCTGCACCCATTAATTCAATATCCTCCTGGAGTTTTAACGACATTACTTCTGTGAGTATCTTTTGTATTGTTATTGCATTTTCCTGACTTTGCCATCCGTGAAAATTTGTACCTTTGTACGAAATTTGTATAAAGTAACGCTGTAATGTTGCCATTTTTCTTTAACTTTTTTTAACAAAAATATGAATTCATTAAGACTAAATTGATATAAATTTGTATTGTTAAAAATATTTTTCAATAATTATAATAAATAGTATTAAATATGAACGAGATACTAACACAAGCACAAGGTGTTTCAACGGGAATTGATATTAAAGAATTAAATGAAAAAATTCAAAGAGAAAGCTCATTTGTTGATATGATATCAATGGAGATGTCGAAAGTTATTATTGGACAAAAACATTTAATTGATAGATTGTTAATTGGATTATTATCAAACGGACACATATTGCTGGAAGGTGTTCCGGGACTTGCAAAAACACTTGCCATTAACTCTTTGGCAGATACAATAAATGCAAAATTCAGCCGTATACAATTTACTCCAGACCTTTTGCCTGCCGACCTTATTGGAACAATGATATACAGTCAGAAAAAAGAAGAATTTATTGTAAAAAAAGGACCCATTTTTGCTAATTTCATTCTTGCTGATGAAATAAATCGTTCACCGGCAAAGGTACAAAGCGCATTATTAGAAGCTATGCAGGAAAAACAGGTTACAATTGGCGTAGAAACATTTAAACTTGATAAACCGTTTTTAGTTTTGGCAACACAAAATCCTATTGAACAAGAAGGAACTTATCCCTTACCGGAAGCACAGGTTGACAGATTTATGCTAAAAGTAATTATCAGTTATCCCAACAAAGAGGAAGAAAAGTTGATAATAAGGCAAAATCTGCTTAAAGAATTTCCTAAAACAAGTAAAATTCTAAAATCGGAAGATATACTTAAAGCAAGAGATGTTGTTAAAGAAGTTTATATTGATGAGAAAATTGAAAGATATATTATTGATATAGTTTTTGCAACAAGAACACCTGCCGATTATAATTTGAGTAAATATTCTAATATGATAAGTTTTGGCGGTTCGCCCAGAGCAAGTATAAATCTTGCTATGGCTGCAAAAGCTTATGCATTTATTAAACGCAGAGGTTATGTTATTCCCGAAGATGTAAGAGCAATTTGCCACGATGTAATGAGACACAGAATTGGCTTAACTTACGAAGCAGAAGCCGAAAACATTACTCCTGAAGATATTATTAATGAAATTTTAAACACTATTGAAGTACCATAACATTAAAATGACTAAAATTAAAAATACTTAAAATGACTAAAATTTGAAATGATTGAAAAAAGTGAATATAATCCTAAGGAATTTGGAAAGTCCCTTGAAAAAAGGACTAAAAACTTTGCTGTACAAATAATTCGTTTGTCATCAAAATTGCCGAATACTCCTGAAGGAAGAGTAATAAGAAATCAAATTACAAAAGCAGGAACAAGTGTAGGAGCAAATTATCGTGAAGCTAATCGTGCAAGAAGTAAAGCAGATTTTAGGAATAAAATAAAAATTTGTGAAAGTGAAGCAAGTGAATTGTCTTGCAATCGTGAATACCTTTAAAATAATATAATGAATGAACAAACTCAATATTGGCTTGAAATTATCATTGAAGTTAAATGGTTAAAAGAAGAAGAAATTAAATCAGAATATAATGAATCAGGTGAATTATTAGCAATCTTTACATCAATTGCAAGTAATACCAAAATTTAATATAATTGTTTTTAAATTTTAGGCATTTTGAATTTTAATTTATTTTAGGCATTTTATAACATATATAAATTATGAACAAATAAAATAAACCTTATTACACTAAAAACTAAAAACTATGAACAAATTACTAATAATACTAAGCATTATTATTTTATCAGGTTCTTTAAATGCACAAATTTTAATAGGATTAACAGAAGATGAAATATTAAATTATATGGAAGAAAAACATCCAAATTATAATTTAAACACCGGTTTTGGCTCTACTGAAAATACCGTAAAATTTTACGATTCAACGAGAGACAGAACTTTTATCTTCTTTCTCGACGACAAAGGAGTATGTGAATATTCAAAGCTTATGCTTGATATGGAAGAATATGATAAAACAGTATCTGTTATGAATAATTCTAAATCATTCATAACAAAAGGAGAACATAAGTGGATACAAAAAAAAGGAAATATTGAATTTGTTCTTACAATTGACAAAACAAAATGGATGTTTAGTTTAGTAACACAAAAAAAGAAAAAAAGAAAATAATTTAAAATGACTAAAATGGTTGAAAAAAATAATTATAATCCACCTTATGCAAATAAAAATTTGTGAAAGTGATTCCGATGGCTATCGGGAGAAACTCAATATTAACTTAAAATTTTAAGTATTTTGAATTTTAATTTATTTTAGTCATTTTATATAAGTGTGGACAATTCCGAATAAAGATAAATGGAAACAACAGAATTAATAAAGAAAGTTAGAAAAATTGAAATAAAAACAAGGGGATTATCTAAACAGATATTTGCCGGCGAATACCATAGTGCCTTCAAAGGAAAAGGCATGATGTTTAGCGAAGTTCGGGAGTATCTGTATGGCGATAGTATCCGTAATATTGATTGGAATGTAACTGCCCGCTTTAACCATCCTTATGTTAAGATATATGAAGAAGAAAGAGAATTAACAGTTATTCTAATTGTTGATGTAAGTGCTTCAAAAGAATTTGGTACTAACAAACAATTGAAACGTAATCTTATTACAGAAATTTCAGCAGTTCTTTCATTCTCTGCCATACAAAATAATGATAAAATTGGAGTAATATTATTTAGCGATAAAGTTGAAAAATTTATACCGCCAAAAAAGGGAAAACAACATATATTAAGAATTATACGGGAATTAATTGAATTTAAACCCGAAAACAATGAAACCAATATTGGAGAAGCATTGCGTTTTTTCACCAATGCAATAAAAAAACGAAGCACTGCTTTTATTATTTCCGATTTTATTGATGATAATTTTGAAGAAGCAATAAAAATTGCAAATAAAAAACATGATGTAATTGCATTAAGAATTTATGACAAACGTGAAACAGAACTGCCAAAGATCGGTTTGGTAAAAATGAACGATGCAGAAACAGGCGAATGCAAATGGGTTGACACTTCAAATAAAAAGGTAAGAAAAAATTATAATAACTGGTGGCACGGAAAAAACACAGAATTAAATAATATTTTCAGAAAAAACGGTATTGACACAGTTAACCTTGAAACAGGTGAAGATTATGTAAAACCGTTAATAAAATTATTCAAATTAAGAGGGAAAAATTAGCTGTGAGAAAAATAATATTGAAAATATTTATTGCTACCACACTTATTGTTTTTTTCAATAAAGCATATTCGCAAATTAGTATTAGAGCAAGTCTTGATACAAATCAAATTTTAATTGGCGACCAAATTAAATTGATCTTAGATATTACAAAACCTTCCAATCTTAACATACAATTTCCTGTTCTAAAAGATACTATCATCAAAGAAATTGAAGTATTAGATGCTTCCCTTATTGATACAATAGCCATTAATGGAAATAATGTCAGTTTAAGAAAAGAATACACTATAACATCATTCGACAGCGGACTATATGTAATTCCATCTTTAAATTTCACATATCAACACGATACTATTACAGATTCATTTCCTACCAATCCAATATACATGGCAGTTAGAACTTTTGAAGTAGATACTGTTTCAAAAAAGATATTTGATGTTAAAAAACCTTATGATGCACCATGGTCAATAATGGAATTTTTAAAACTATATTGGTATTATCTGGTAATTGGTGCCGCTGTTATCTTATTATTACTAATTGCTTATAGAGTATTTAAGCGTTTAAAGAAAAAAGAACCAATTATAAAAATAATTGAAAAGCCTAAAATTCCTGCTCATATTATTGCATTAAAAGATTTAGACAAACTTAAAGAACAAAAACTCTGGCAAAATAATAAAATAAAAAAATATCATAGTAAATTAACAGACATAGTTAGAAAATATATTGAAAACCGATTTGGTATTTCAGCAATGGAACAAACAAGCTATGAAATACTGGATGCATATTCAAGATCGGGACATGATCAAAACAATGCAATTGAATATTTAAGACAAATGTTAACACTTGCCGATTTTGTAAAATTTGCAAAAGCTCACCCATTGCCAAATGAAAATGATATAAGCATGAAAAATGCATACTCATTTGTAAATGAAACAAAGCAAGAAACAATAATTGAAACTGAACAAGAAGTCAGTTTAAATAAAGAAAAAACAAATGATTGATAGTTTTGCAAATCCGGGATTTCTTTATTTATCATTGGTTTTAGTACCAATGATTGTTTGGTATATAATTAAACAATTAGATGTAAATACCTATATTCAAACTTCAACTCTACAAGGTTTTAAAAAATCTTCAATTACATACAAACACATTTTAAGGCATTTTCTTTTTGCGTTTAGAATAATTGCTATTGCAGCATTGATTGTTGTACTTGCACGCCCTCAATCGGAAAACAACTGGAAAAATGTAACAACAGAAGGTATTGATATTGTTATTGCTCTTGATATTTCAACAAGTATGCTAGCTCAGGATTTAAAACCCGACAGGCTTGAAGCTTCAAAAGAAGTTGCTGGTGAGTTTATTAAAGGCAGACCGGATGATAGAATGGGTCTTGTTGTTTTTAGTGGCGAAAGCTTTACCCAATGTCCGTTAACAACAGACCATGCAGTACTAATAAATCTTTTTAAAGATGTTAAAAGCGGAATGATAGAAGACGGTACAGCAATTGGTTTGGGATTAGCAAATTCTGTAAACCGCCTGAAAGACAGCAAAGCAATTAGTAAAGTAATTATTTTATTAACTGATGGTGTGAACAATCGGGGCTCAATAGCTCCAATAACCGCCGCTGAAATTGCCAAAACTTATGGTATTCGTGTTTATACTATTGGTGTTGGAACAAATGGTGAAGCTCCATACCCTTTTCAAACACCGTATGGTACACAATATCAAAATATAGAAGTTAAAATTGATGAAGCAACACTTAAACAAGTTGCTCAAATTGCCGACGGGAAATATTTTAGAGCTACCGACAATAAAAAGTTAAAAGAAATTTATATTGAAATAGATAAACTGGAAAAATCAAAAATTAGTGTTAAAGAATACAGTAAAAAACAAGAAGAGTATTTGCTCTTTGCATTATTTGCAGGTTTATTATTGTTAATTGAAGTTGTGTTGAGATATACTTTACTGAGAAGTATTCCATAATTACAAGATTTATGAGTGCTATAAAATTCGCATATCCTATTTATTTGTATTTGTTATTTTTAATTCCATTAATAACAGGGCTTTTTGTAATATATTTAATTGTAAAAAAGAACAGGCTTAAAAAATATGGAGAATTAGATATAATAAAAGGTCTAATGCCGGGAATATCTATAGGCAGACCAATTGTAAAATTTATACTCTTTGCTATTGCTTTTACCTTTTTAATACTTGGTATTGCCAATCTTCAAGTTGGCTCAAAACTACGAGAGGCTAAACGAGAAGGTGTGGAAATTATACTAGCTCTTGATGTTTCTAAAAGTATGCTTGCCGACGATATTCAACCAAACAGATTAGAAAAAGCAAAAATGGCAATTTCAAAACTTGTTGACAGATTACATAACGATAAAATAGGATTAATTGTTTTTGCAGGTGATGCCTATGTTCAATTGCCAATTACAACAGATTATGCTTCTGCTAAAATGTTTTTGTCTGCAATCTCTACTGAGATAGTACCAATACAAGGCACAGCAATAGGAAGCGCTATAGAGCTTGCAGTGAAATCATTTTCTCCCGATAATGACAAAAACAAAGCATTGATAATTATTACCGATGGTGAAAATCATGAAGATGATGCTGTTGCAGCAGCAACTAAGGCACATAGCGAAAAAATTATAATTCATACAATAGGAATGGGTTCACCGGGTGGAGCTCCAATAATAATTCAGGGTAGATTTGGAAGAAACGATTACCACACAGACAAAGATGGGAATGTTGTTGTTACTAAATTAGATGAGAAAACCTTGAAGCAAATTGCTTCCGCAGGACATGGAACATATATCAGAGCTAACAATGTGAAAATTGGATTAGATAAAATATTTGATGAAATTGATAAAATGGATAAAGAAGAGTATGAATCTCAAGCTTATTCCGATTATGAGGACAGATTTCAATATTTTATTGCCATAGCATTATTCTTTTTATTACTTGAATTTATATTACTGGAAAGAAAAAACAGGTGGTTGAAAAATATTAACTTATTTAAAAATAATATTAGCAAATGAAAACATTATTTTACATAACATTCTTATTACTGATAGTTAGTGCTGTTTACTCACAAAAAGAAAGGAAATATATAAGAAACGGTAATCAAGATTATTTAAAAAATGAATTTGAAGAATCTGAGTTATCATACAGAAAAGCTGTAGAAAATCAATCTGACAGTAGTGGTGCATACAAAGCTAGCTTTAACCTTTCCGATGCACTTTACAAACAAGAAAAATTCCCCGAAGCTATCAATCAATTAAATTATCTTACATCGCAACAAAAAAATAAAGAAGATCTTGCTAAAGTTTACCATAACCTTGGAAATTCATACTTATCATCGGGCGAAATAGAAAAAAGTATTGATGCTTATAAGAATGCATTAAGAAATAATCCTAATGATAAAGAGACAAAATATAACCTTGCTTATGCGCAACATTTGATTAAAAATAATCAAAATAATCAAAGTAAGAATAATAACAAAGAACAGCTGAAACCATCAGAATATGCAAAACAGTTAAAAGCAAAAGCAGATGGATTAGTATTACAAAAAAGATATCAATCAGCATATCAGTTAATGAATAATGGATTAGCAAAAGACAGAACGGTTGCTTATTATCAAGAGTTTATTGAAAACATTAATGATATAGTTGAAATAATGAACTAAATAGCTATGAAAAAAGAACTTATATCAATTCTTATATTAATTCTCACAAATTACCTTTTATATGGTCAGTTAAATTATGTCGAAGATTATTATCATGCTTCAGCTCAATCTTACATTAACGAAAAATATCAAGAATCCGAAAATATAATTTATGATGGCTTAAAAAGATTTCCAAATGACCCTACTCTAGAAGGTATTTTGAAAAAGATAAAAGAAAAAAAACCTCCGGAAGATCAAAATAATGATAATGAACAAACAGATCAAAACCAAGATAAAAAAGATCAGGAACAACCGCAACCACAAGAACAGGAAATGACAAAAGAAGAAGCAGAAAGAATGCTTCAGGCAATTGAAAACGACGAAAAAGATCTGCAGAAAAAACTAAAAAAAGTTAAAGCTCAAAAATCATCAATTGAAAAAGATTGGTAATGAAAAAATTATTATTTAGCATATTACTCTTATTTACAGTTATAACATTATCATTTGCTGATGGTATTAAGCTTGTAGCTAAAGCTAAAAGAGCGGTTACTAAAGGAGAACAATTCAGACTTACATATGAATTAAACTCAAAAGGTTCCGGCTTTAAAGTTCCAAATCTTAAAGACTTTGATGTTTTAATGGGACCAAGCACTTCTTCCAGCAGTAATATTCAGGTTATTAACGGACAAATGACAAAAAGCTCTATTTATACATACACATACATATTACAAGCAAAAAAAGAAGGTAAATTTAATATTGGTTCAGCCAGTATTAAAGTTGGAGACAAAACATATACATCTAATGCTCTCACAATAGAAGTTGTAAAAAGCAATACTTCTAATAATTCTAATTCCGGTAATAAAAGCAATTCAAATTCTAGTGGAGTTAGTGGTAAAGACCTTTATGTTAGATTACATGTTAGTCGTTCAAATCTTTATAAAGGAGAATATCTTATTGCTACAATAAAAGTTTACACAAAACTTAATCTTGCAGGATTTAATGATATGACATTTCCTTCTTACGATGGTTTTTGGACAGAAGATATCCCTAACCCATCGCAAATACAATTAGTAAGAGAAAATGTAAATGGAGAAGTATATAATGTAGGAGTAATAAGTCAAACAATACTTTATCCCCAAAAATCAGGAGAATTATATATCAATCCTTACAAATTGGAATGTATTGTTCAGAAAAGAGTTCAAAATGCCGGCAGAGGATTTTTCAACAGCTTTTTTGGAGGATACAAAAATTATAGTGTAAAAGTAGAAAGCCCCAAAGTTAAGATTAATGTAAAAGCCTTACCGGGAAATGCCCCTGATAATTTTGCAGGAGCAGTTGGCTCATATAAATTAGAAACTTCAATAGATAAGTCGGAAGTTAAAACTAACGACCCTATTAATTATAAAATTAAAATTAAAGGTAGCGGAAACCTTAAACTTATAGACCCTCCCGAAGTTAAATTCCCTGCCGATTTTGAAGTATACGACCCTAATATAGCAGATAATATCAACAATAATGCTGCAGGCTCTTCGGGAAGTAAAAACATCGACTATTTAATTATTCCAAGACACGCAGGAAGCTTTAAAATTAATCCTATATCCTTTACTTATTTCGATGTAAACTCAAAAACATACAAAACACTAACTTCAGAAGTGTTTAACATTAAGGTTGCCAAAGGCGATGATGAAGACAATGCTACTGTTGTATCAAACTTCTCGAAAGAAAATGTTAAATACATTGGAAAAGACATACGATTTATAAAAACCAATAATATTAATTTAAATAAAAAAGGAGAATATATATTTGGCTCATTAAAATTCACACTGGCATATATTATTTCTCTCCTACTGTTTATTTTAATTGTTGTTTGGAAAAGAAAACAAATAAAACAAAGGGCAAATTTGGCACTTGTTAAAAATAAAAAAGCAAACTCAACAGCACGCAAGCGATTAAAACTTGCTTCAAAATATCAGAAAGAAAACAATAAGGAATTATTTTACGATGAAATTGCAAAAGCTCTTTGGGGATATTTATCAGATAAATTGAGTATTCCTTTGGCCGAACTCACAAAAGATAATGTTTCGGTAGCATTGCAGAATAAAAATATTGATGAAAATATGATAAACACATTTTTAGACGTACTTAATGTTTGTGAATATGCAAGATATGCTCCGGCAGAAGGCAGCTCGCAAATGGAGCATGTTTATAACGATGCTGTTAAAATAATTTCTGATATAGAACAAAAAATTAATAAACAATGATCTTTATGTCAAATTGAAGATTTAAAATGGAAAATGTCAAATATTATGAGAGAAGAACTTATTGAACGATTTTTAAAATTTGCTGTTTACATTTATAAACTAGATAAACCATTGTGTAAAACTTATAGCGGACGTCATGTTTATGGTCAATTGTTTCGTTCAGGGACTTCTTCCGGAGCTAATTATGAAGAAGCAACAGCCGCTGAAAGCAGAAAAGATTTTATACATAAAATGCAAGTGTCTTTAAAAGAATTACGAGAATCTCGTTATTGGATTCGTTTTATTAAAATGTCGAAGATGATTCCAGACGAAGATCCTATATTAATATTCTTGTTAAAAGAAAGTATGGAATTACTCAATATCATTGGGAAAGCCGTATCAACAGCAAAAAAAAATAAATAATCAAATAAAACATTTTCCATATAACATTTACAATCATCAATTTGACATTATGACTATAAATAGTAACAAATAAAATAAATAATGATAATTAATTGCAAATATTCATTTAAGAAGCCTGTACTGATAATAAGTATACTTTTTTTGATATCAGGTTTTGCATTGTCAAATAATGTTAATTCAATATTAGATAGTGCAAAAGCAAATTATCTTAAGGGAAAATACACCGAGGCAATTGATAATTATGAAAAAATTATTGCTCTTAATTACGAATCGCCTGAATTATACTACAATCTTGCTAATTCTTATTTTAAAAACAATCAACTGCCACAAGCTATTCTAAATTATGAAAGAGCAAAACTCTTAAACCCGCAAGACGAATACATAAACACCAACCTTGAAATAGCAAGAACTTATGTTGAAGACAATATTGAAGAAATACCCGGGTTTTTCTTAAAATCGTGGATAAACAGTGTTAAATATGCATTTTCTTCCAACAATTGGGCTATTATAAGTGTATCGGGTTTTATTCTGTTACTTATATTTTTATTATTCTATTTATTTTCAACAACAATTATAATTAAAAAGCTAAGCTTTTGGTTGGGAGTAATATTATTTATAATCTCAATATTTAGCTTTATACTGGCTTTTCAGCAAAAAAATATAATTAAAAAACACAATGTTGCAATAATATTTGAACCCACAGTAACAATAAAAAGCTCGCCCGACGAAAGCGGAACAGATTTGTTTCTGCTGCACGAAGGAACAAAAGTAAGTTTACTGGATTCTGTTGGCACATGGATAGAAATTAAAATTGCCGATGGTAATGTTGGCTGGCTGAAAGCTGAGAATTTGGAAAAAATTTAATTTTTATATAAAATTTATGCAAACTTGCGGATTATAGGTACAAGCTCGCACCAGCAGGGGGGATTACTGGTTTATAAACTTATATGTTTCACTAGTACTGTTGTCAAACTTTATTATTAAAAAATAAACACCTTCTTTAAAATCTGAAATATCAATTCTATTTTGATCTTGTGAATTTGAAATTTCTTCCGATTTAATAATTTGACCAGTTGTAGTCAATATTTCTACTGACTGAATTGCTTTATTAAAACTATTTTTCAAATAAATAAACTCTTGTGTTGGATTTGGGTATATCAAAATGCTCTTGGTCAAAATTTCGGACAAGACTGTTGTAACATTATATCCTAGCACTTCTATATCATCAATTGCAACACCTTCACCACCTCCCATATTAATTGTGATAGTTACAGTTGGACTAGTTACAAAACTTGGTAATTTGACTTCAACGTTGTCCCAATTATCTGTAGTCGAAAATTCACTAATGATAGTATCAGATAAAGAACCATTATTAAAAATGATTTCCAATTGAGATGGTCCCCAATTTAAAGTTGTACTTTTAAAATACTTACATTTAAAGATAATAGAATCTGTTGCAGTAGAAAAATCCAACACACTAGTTGAAAGGCTTGCATTATAGAAACCAGCACAGGGTGCTTCTGGATTTACAGCTAAAAAGTATGATGAATTCTGAGAATTTTGGAAATCAACATTTGTTGAATTAAAATCTGCAGTATTTCCTCTAGAGGCTAATGAACAGGGAGAAGGGCCATTTGTTAATTGAGTTTCGAAGTTCCATGTATTAAGGATACTAGTAATAGGTGAAGTTTCAAAGTTTTCCTGAAATAAAATAGTTTGAGCATTTATTGTAGTTGTCATAAATGCAATCATAGTAAAGAATGTAATTTTTTTCATTTTCTTTTTTTTAAAGTTCATAGTTTATCTTTAATAAAGGCTAACAATTGGATAAGTGTACAATTACACTTATTTCCATTATGGCAAATGTAACAAATCTGTTGCAACTTGCATCCTGCTTTACATACTACACGCTACAAAGAATGCGGTAGCGGGGATTTTGTAAAAAAACTTTACACTTATTCATTTAATTTATTTTCAATCTCTTCAATTTTTTGATTTTGAGTATTTACAATTTCTATAAGGTCCTCAATTTTTTGATTTTGCTCCTCAATTATTTTTTGCTGCTCTTGCATCCCTTTTACCAATGGCACTACAAATAAGGAATAACGCAAGCCATAATAATCTTTATCGTTCTTTGGTTTGTCCACTCCGCTGAAATCATAACCCAGTTCAAGTGCAACATTTTCTACTTCCTGAGCTATAAAGCCTGAGTTGAGCATTGCTTCCTGAGCCGCTTCACATTCAGAAATACGTAAGCTGTCGGGAAGGTCCAGAAATTTTGCATAGGCATCCATATCATAATGATAGGTTATGGGACGCAATTTTGTAATAAATGCCAGTCCCGGAACTTCTTCCTTAATATCCTTTTTAAATCTGACATCTGAGAAGTTGGTCCAGGCTTGTGGCCCTCCAATAGTTAATGCGTTATTTCCAATTCTTACCTGCTGGCTGGCGGTAATACTTGTACTATAACCAATGGCTGTTGAAGAGGAAAATATTGCTCCTCCCTGAAAAGCGGCATATCCTAAAGCAGAGTTATATTCTCCTGTTGTATTTCCTGATAAAGCACTCACTCCAATACCAGTATTGCGAGACCCAGTAGTGTTATTATTCAATGCGATAACTCCAACTGCAGTATTCCAAATCCCATCTATATTATTAAAAAGTGATCCCCAGCCTACAGCAGTATTCCACTCGCCTATGGTGTTAGACCACAGAGAGGCCCAACCAATAGCTGTGTTGTAATATCCGGTGGTATTGGCTCTAAGTGAAAGATGTCCGATTGCAGTATTGTCATCTCCTGTTGTATTTAGATTACCAGCCTGATAACCATAAAACGTGTTTGCTAAGGTTGGATCTATTCTGCCGGCTTTTTGGTTGTTAACTTTAATATTAAAAGGTATGTTGTCAGTAGTTCCAATGAAATTTGTACCATCAACAGTACCTGCATTTCCTGTCAAACCCCAGCCAATTCCACCGGCTAATGATGATAAATCGACTGTTTCGTTGGTTCCGTTTTCTATACCAATAGTTAATATTGCACCCGATAATCCTGAGCCTGATATATTCTGGTCATCTGTTCCTGTGCCACTTGTTGAAAATTGAACCCAAATGCTTCCATCCCAATAATAAAAACCATGAGTTTCCGTTCCTGTTTCATTATAAATCAACAGTCCTTCTACTGGAGCTGTAACAGGTGCTGCTGTGCTAACATCATCTAAATCTACTCTTGGAATTAATAAACCTCTTGTACTTGATGTGATATCAACTAAAGAACTTGCATGTGGGCTTGTTGTACCAATCCCTATATTGCAATCTGCTGTTGCACCATTAATTCCATTTATTCCACCAATTATAACTGTATTAGCATTGTTTGCATATGCATAGCTTCCTATCGCAGTTGTATTATCAGCTGTAACTTGAGCTTCTCTACCAATTGCAATAGTATTTAAAAGTGCTGAACTTCCGTCTGGACCAGATATGTATCCAATAGCTATATTATGATCTCCTGTTGTATTGGAAGTTAAAGCACTACGTCCATTCGCAATATTATAATCTCCTGTTGTATTATTAGAAAGAGCATCACTTCCATTTGCAGTATTATAATTTCCGGAGATATTATCGTAAAGTGCATGATCGCCATTTGCAGTATTATAAATGCCTACTGTATTTCCCCAAAGTGCTCCATATCCATTAGCAGTATTACGTCCTCCAGTAGTATTATTAACAAGGGTGTGTGCTCCACTTGCTACGTTACGAATTCCAGAGGTGTTATTATAGAGTGCATAATATCCAACTGCTAAATTGCCTTCTCCGGTATTGCTATAAAGTGTATAACTTCCTATAGCAGTATTTCTGTGATTTGTAGAAAGACTAATAAGAGAATTATTACCAATTGCAGTGTTATGATATCCTGTTGTATTGTTTTTAAGAGCATTAGTTCCATTTGCTGTATTAGAATGCCCTGTGACATTGCTTTCTAAAGCATATGCCCCAACCGCTGTGTTTGCAAAACCTACTGTAGTTGTTGTAGGCTGATTACTAAATAAAGCCCTATAACCAATAGCAGTATTGTACGTTTCGTAAACAGTTCCAGTATTATTCCATGATTGAGTAGTAAGCGCTTCATATCCTACAGCAGTATTGTATTGTGCTGTTTCATTGTTTTGTAGTGCGTAAGATCCAATGGCTGTATTCCCATTAGCAATAGTATTCAGCTCCATTGTCATATAACCAAATGCATTATTATAACTACCTGTTGTATTTGTTTTTCCTGAATTATATCCAACAAAAACATTATTGTTATCACTTAAATCATCATTTTCCCCAGCATATTCTCCAATAAAAACAGAGTGTCCTGTATTCACGGTTTCTATTTGTCCTTTTGTTGTTATTCTAGTATGAATAATATTATTAGTTCTAATATCTAAATCTACATTATCAGTTGTGCCAAGAAAATTTGTTCCTGCAACTGTTCCTACATTTCCTAATAATGCCCAATCATTACTTAGTGCACCTGCACCAAGTTGAGACCATTTACTACCATCCCAAAAATAAAAACCACTGGCTTCTGTTCCGGTTTCATTATAAATCAATAAACCTTCTGCAGGGGCAGTAACTGGCGCAGATGTATTAACATCATCTAATGCAACTCGGGGTATTAATAATCCCATATCTGTAGCAGTAATATCAAGTATTGCACTTGGATTTGGATTAAGTTGGTTTATTCCTACATTTTGGGAAAAAATACTTGCACCAAATGGAAAGGATAGGAATACAATAATAGCAATTGTAATGATTTTTTTTAAGTTTCTCATGATGATTATTTTAATTTTAGAAATCAAAAGTAATAAAATATTGCATATTAATTCAGTAATAACATGGTTATTTATATATCATTTTGTGAAAAGAGAAAGATTACTCCAAAACAAGCTTGTTGATATTAATAATCTTACAGAACTTGAAATTAACACTGTTAAGAAAAAGTTAGTACAAATAAACGAGTTTAAAACAAAGCTAAATTTTGATTTTAAAGCTGTGAGTTTTTAGGGTTTCCCCAAATAGTTTTAATAAGTATAGTAAATTACATTGCTTATAGAGCGTGTTACCATTTCGTTGCTTTTATCAATCTTATCATGCAATTATCAGGATCACAATAGAAAATTGGTTCAGAAAGGTACTATTTACTATCATCCATTTCATAAATTAAGCTCATTAGGCTTGGAATTTTATCAGGTAAAATACAATATAAAGTATATAAATCTAATGAGTTGATGGTTCTTTTGATAGAAATCATATTCTTTTCATATGATTCTCCTGCATGACTATAAATTTCATTTAATGTTTCTGCTGGTGTATCAAGTGATTCAACATCAATTGTTTTTATATCAATTCCTGTTTTTGTTTTAATAAATTCGGTTGTCAATTGATTAGATATTTTTAAAAAATGTTCATGTTCTGCAATGAACCATGCCTCAGTTTCCATAATACATAATAAAAAGGCGGTTGGTATTGGCTTCTGTGCCATCCTATAAGGTAAATCCATTTTTAATTTTGGAATTTGATTTCGATCTTCAGGATGCACATCTCTGATCCCAATAATTTTTTCAAAACCATTAATAAATAATGAATTTCTTTGATGATTAATCATAGATCGTATATTATCTAAACCACCACAATCGTAAATATGAAAAGTATATTTTGGTGTTCCTTTTTTAGCATTACAAAAATCATCTTTAGTTATACTGACAGGAATATTATTTCCACCCCTCAATCTAAATAATCCGTATGATAAATCATTTTCACCATAATTGAATAAAGCTAATTCCTTGATGAGAAGCACCTCTGTATATCCTTCGACAAAAAAAGCTAATTTCATAATAATAATTTGATTTAGTCCTGATCGTTTTCTTCAGAAAAACCATTTTTATAGAAACCAGATGCGAAAAAATCAAAATGATTTAATCCAGTAAATTTGTAATCTGCAAAATTCTGTGGAGAATTATTCTGATTATAATATTTTATTTGACAACCTTCTCTATCTATTATTTGCCAGTATTTCAAATCGACACTATTCATTACAAAACTATCATTGGTTGTCATTACAATTTGCATGTTCTGATTCTTTTCTGCCTTAGAAATAAGAAGTTCGATGAGTTTGCATGATCTCTCATAATCTAATCCTTCTCCAATATCATCAATCAGAACAAGTCCTGATATTTTTTCAAGTTCATAATAATTAAAATGAATTATAATGGATAATGCCCGAAACATACCATTTGACATATCAAGTTGATCGGTCCAACAAGCGAGATCTTTTTCTTTAACCCTAATAGCTGAAATTTCTGCATTTGGATTTTCTATAATCTGAAATTCGACACTTGATAAGGAACCCAAATCAATATCTTCAATATTAAAACCAATGCTATTGAAATCAAGAATTATTCTATCTATAAACTCTTGAGAATGTTTTTTTCTACCACTATTAAATGTTGGGATTATTCCTCCATCTGTATTTTTAATATTGAACTCTGTTGCTTCTTTCGTCGGATCTTTCACAGCAAAAGCATTTTTGGAAGTCGAATTAGAAAAATTAAATATTCTAACATGACTTGCCCAAAAATAAAAATGCTCCAAATAGGGAAAGTTAGTCTTGTCGCGTCTATTGGCTTGAAGTTCATTTAAAGGTATCTCAAACTTAGTTGTTAAATTTTCACATGATGTAATTGTACCTTTTCCATCCTTTTTTCGATCAATCAAGACAGTATCTTTATCTAAAATTAATTTTTCTTGAATAATCTTTCCTTTCAAATATTTAAGTATGTAAAGATAAGTTTGATTGTCATGAAGGAAACCTATTTCATAAGCACCATCAGTATATATCAATGATTTGTTTTCTAAAATACGAGAAAAACCATTAATCACGCTCAATGTTTTAGATTTACCAGAGGCATTTCTACCAACCAAAAGATTGATTTTCTCAAGGTTAATCTCTTGAATGTTCCAATAATTATCGGAACTTTCAAATTGTTTATATTTTAGAGTCTTGATTTGCATAAGATCACTTTTTTTTTGCAAAATTAGTATTTTTCAGTTACCTGAGCAATTTAAATGTATTAATATAGAATTAACTGTATTGGATGATTTTTGGATATTTTAATTAATGGCTGAACAATATACTATCGTAAACGGAATAAGTTTTTACTACTCTGGTGGCAATGAATGGTAACACCCCAAATCCCGCAAGTTTGCACCTTAAATCCGCAAGTTATTAACAAAAAAAGCTGCAAAACATTATTAATAAATGT
>CAYTAU010000007.1:0-83310 GCA_964435855.1 uncultured Bacteroidales bacterium
TATATAAATGAAAACAAAAAAGGAAATTGTAGACAATTGGTTACCTCGCTATACAGGAAATTCTCTTGAAAATTTTGGAGAATATATATTACTTACAAATTTTCAACATTATGTTGAATTATTTGCCCAGTGGAACAATGTTCCTGTTAACGGAATAGACAAGGCAATGCCAAGTGCCACATCAAAAGGCATTACTATAATAAATTTTGGTATGGGAAGCCCAAATGCTGCTACAATAATGGACCTTTTGGGAGCTATTCATCCAAAAGCAGTACTATTTCTTGGTAAATGCGGTGGTTTAAAAAAGAAAAATAAGCTTGGAGATCTTATTATTCCTATTGCTGCTATTAGAAGCGAAGGAACTTCAGATGATTATCTTCCGCCCGAAGTACCGGCACTTCCAGCGTTTAGCTTACAAAGAGCTGTGTCTTCAACTATTCGTGATTATAAAAAAGATTATTGGACAGGTACAGTTTTCACAACAAATAAAAGAGTTTGGGAATATGATGAACGTTTTAAAAAATATTTGCAAAAAACCAGAGCAATGGCAATAGATATGGAAACAGCAACAATATTTATTGTGGGATTTGAAAATGAGATACCATCGGGAGCTTTATTACTTGTTTCAGACCAGCCAATGATATCTACAGGAGTTAAAACTACTAAAAGCGATAAATCAGTTACCAAAAAATATATAGAAACCCATTTACACGTGGGTATAGATTCGTTAAGAGAAATAGAAAACAGAGGAAGGTCAGTAAAACATTTGCTGTTTTAAATATTTGCTTTTATTTTAATGAATAAAGAATTAAACTTTTTTGAGCAAGTATATGAAGTTGCCAAACTAATTCCTGAAGGCAAAGTAACTACTTATGGAGCAATTGCTAAATTTTTAGGTTCACCACAAGCTTCACGAATGGTTGGATGGGCAATGAATAATTCTAATACATATAAATGTTATATTCCGGCACACAGAGTTGTAAACAGAAATGGAGTATTAACGGGAAAACACCATTTTGTATTTAATAATACAATGGAAGAATTATTAAAAAATGAAGGTGTCATTATTAAAAATGATAAGATAATTAATATGCAAAATTATTTTTGGGACCCGTCTAAAGAATTATCTATAAATTAATTTTTTTTATTTACACATATGTTTACAGTCTTAACATTAATGACAATCGGAATTGCTTTAGGATTTGCTATTCAAAATAAAACCAAAATTGTTAAATCAATTGATCCAATTATCAACATTGCGATTTACGCCTTGCTTCTCCTATTGGGCATATCGGTAGGAGTAAATGAAACGATAATTAGCAATTTAGAAACATTAGGGATACAAGCATTGTTACTCACTCTTGGCGGAGTGACAGGAAGTGTTGTGTTGGCAATTTTTACTTACAAAATTTTCTTTAAAACAAAATAATGAAAAATTCTCTTATCATAGTAGGGTTTTTTGTTCTTGGAGTCGTTATTGGCTTATACCAATTATTGCCAAAAATTTTTGTTGAAATCGATTTTAGTATTTATGCGCTTTATATACTTATGTTCTTAGTTGGAGTAGGAATTGGCTCTGACAAAAAATCATGGGAAATTCTTAAAAATGCCAAACTAAAAATTATTTTAGTCCCCTTAACTGTTATTATCGGAACATTTATAGGTGTTGCCATTATTTCAATATTTTTGGAAGATATTAATTTACGAGAATCATTGGCTATTGGAGCAGGCTTTGGATATTATAGCTTATCAAGCATATTTATAAACCAAATTAGTGGAGAGGTGCTTGGGGTAGTTGCCTTAATATCAAATATCTCAAGAGAAATTATCACCTTATTACTTACTCCTTTATTTGCAAAATATTTTGGGAAAATTGCTCCAATAGCTTCAGGTGGGGCAACATCGATGGATACAACGCTTCCCATTATCACTAAATTTTTGGGAAAAGAATATGCTATAATATCAATCTTTAGTGGAATAGTATTAACAATACTTGTGCCCTTTCTTGTTACATTAATTTTGAAATTTTGAATCCTAATTGCAACATATTGTACAATAAGGAATAATCGACTTATTCCTTCACCATACTTTGTAACACTTGTGTTTTACACACAAAAATGTGCTTATCTATCCTAACAATTGTATGGGAGAATTTTACACTTTGCAACCATTATATCATCACACACTTATACAATTCACTGCGTTTTTTCATGAATAAAGCGGGTTAAATACTGCTTTTTTCATACCTTTGCTACGCTTAATTAGAACACAAGTGAAAAAAAGCATATTATACATCCTTTTATTATTAAGTGGACATATTTTGTTGGCACAAGATGTTGAACAAGTTACAAAAGCTAAGCCAGTAAAAATTACAGGGGGAATAAATGGCAGTTCTACTTTTTATGCAACAGATGCTGAGAATTCTCAACGCGATCCTTTTATCTGGATAGTTAATGGTAATATGAATCTTAATCTCTTTGGAGTTGTAAATGCACCAATGTCGTTTATGATTTCGAAAGAAAATAAAACCTATAATCAACCATCATATAAGCAATACGGAATAAGTCCAAAATACAAAGCTCTTACAACTCATATTGGTTATAGAGCAATGAATTTTTCTCAATATACAATGTCGGGTATTATGTTTTTTGGTGGTGGTGTTGAGTATACACCAAAAGAAAAACCATTTGCTATTAAAGGATTTTATGGAAGATTTGCTCAGGCGATGCAGTATAAATCAATTGCTTCTTTTGACCCTAATGCTATTATTGAACCACCAGCTTTTGAAAGATGGGGGTATGGTAGTATGGTAACAATAGGCAAAAAAGGTCAGTTTGTAGATTTGATATTTTTTAAAGCAATGGATGAAAAAAACTCTATAATTATACCGGACACAATTGACAATTTGAAACCACTTGAAAATTTTGTTCTTGGAATAAATACAAGAAATAAAATCACGAAAAACTTAAATTTAAAATTTGAGTATGTTCTAAGTGCATTATCTACTGATACCAGACAACCGGAAAATTTTCAGGAAACTTATAGTTATGCTAATAACCTTGGGTTCTTATATTCGCCTCGTACTTCTTCGCAGTTTAATAATGTTATACAAACAGGATTGAATTATAAATTTAAGTTAGCAAACTTAGGTATTAATTATAAACGCATTGATCCGGAATTCCAATCACTAGGAACTTCATTTATTAATAACGATGTTGAGGAAGTTACAGTAAATCTTGGAACAAGCCTTATGAAAAATAAAATTTCGTTTTCAGGAAATATAGGATCTCAAAAAAACAACCTTGACAAGAGTCAAATGACTACCAATAAAAGATTAATTTCCTCGGCAAATCTTACATATTTAGTTAATAAAAAATTAAATCTTATTGCTTCTTTGTCTAATTTTAATACAAATTCTACACCAACACAGATCTATTTAACAGACTCTATAAAGTATTCTCAGGCAACCAGCAATGTTTCTCTAATAACCAATTACAATTTTGGCGATACTGTTTTACAGCAAGGAATTAGTTTTCTAACAAGCTATCAAAAAGGTAATACTCTTAATCAGTCAGGAACAGATGTAACTGATATTGCAAATTCATTTATTAATGCCAATTTAATGTATCGTTTAGTATTTGTTCCTCAAAAATTAACAGTTTTCATTTCCTTAAACTATTCTGTTTTTGAAAGTGAAGGTATGAATAACAATTCTTATGGTCCAACACTTGGCATAGTAAAACAGATGATGAAAGATAAGTTGAAATTAGGATTAAATTCAACTTATTTAAATACTTCAGGAAATAGTGAATCATCATTAATAAATTTTAGAGTTTATGCAAACTATAGTGTGAATAAGCATCATAGCTTTAAAATTGGGGTGAATGTGTTAAACAAGAATGCAAATAATCAAACTATTAATCAGTTTCAAGGAAATGTGGCTTATGCATATATTTTGTAATCTGAAAAACTAACGATATAAATGAAAAATAAAATATTTATAATATTATTAATTCTGCTGAATATCAATTTTGCAATTTCGCAGATTATAAATCCGATTTCAGTTACAACTACACTCACACCTCCATATTCAGCCCTTTTGCCAGACTATAGCTCTCTTGGAGCTAACAAGTTAATTGCATCAATTATTTTAAATGACCTCAACGAACCATCATGGGATGTTAGATTAAAAATTACAATTGAAAGTAATCAAGTACGAATTTCCACAAAACCTAATTTTAGACCAGTTACTCCAATAACAACCTTGCCAGGAACAGCTGTTTCTATATCGGGCGAAGACCTTGAACCTTATTTAAATTATAATAATATTGATGTTGCAGGAATTAGTATGTCAGAATTGCAACAAAATGGAAAATTACCTGAAGGATACTATACTTTTTGTATAGAAGTTTATGACTATGTTTCAGACAGGTTGCTTTCGAATAGTGGTTGTTCGGGTGCTTTTATTCAGCTAAATGGTGTTCCTGTTGTACAAACACCAGAACAAGGAACAGTAATAATGGTTCAGGATCCTTTAAATATACAGTTTCAATGGCAGTTATCTACACCATCGTTTTATGGCGATCCAACTAGTACCGAATATCAATTGTCACTTTATAAAATATTAGATCCTACTGTAGAACCACAGAATTCAATAATCAATAATGTGGTTGAAAAAATTTATGAATCTGATTTTTCACCAAACATAACACTTGTTTATGGAATTACAGAACCGCCACTAGAAGTAGGTCAACGGTATTCATATACAATTCAGGCAACAGATGTTGAAGGAAGAGATATTTTTAAAAATGATGGTTTCTCAGAAGTTGGATGGTTTAACTACGGTTATCCTACAGGAGGAAGAATCAACTTAATATCACCAGAAAATGAAAGAAGTTTTACAATTAGTGAATTTAAACGTTTTCAGTGGGAAGCACCTGATAATACATTAGAAAATCAACAAGTCTATTTTTATACCAAAATTGTTGAAATAATTGGAGAACAAGATACTGCTGATGCTATAGATAATAATCCTGTATGGTATGAGCAAACAACTTCGCCACAAATAAATTCTTTCGGAGGAGATTTTATGCTCAACGAAGGAATTGAAGAACAAAAGGCTTATGCTTGGCAGGTTACAGCACATACAGGCGAGCAAGAAATAGCAAAAAGCCCTATTTATCAATTTATTGGTCCGCCACTAATTGAATGGTTTTGGGCAGGAAATCACAAAGTTTATGTTACACGAACTTTTAATGATGATTTAACTAATTTATCTGGAAAGGGAAAAGTGAATATTAATCCGGAAGGTGACATGTTTGAATTTGAGTTTGACAGCCTGCAAATTGTTAATTCTGGAGGAGAAAACACTTTAATGAGTGGAGAATTATTTTCAGAGTTGACAGATTTTGATGATATTGAGCTAAGTCCAAATTATGCTGATAATGGAAATGCATATTTTCATGCAGAAGCTTTACGTTTAAATAAAAATGAACTTGCTATTAGTGGAACTGTTACTTGGAATTTCCCTCATGCTGTCAATTCAAGCGAGCCACCACAAGTTATTTCGAAGCTTTCATGGATAAATTATGATGCATTAAAATTAAACGGAAAAGCAAATTTAACTGTCAATAATAAATTTGATTTAATAGACCCCGCAAATTTTCGATTAGAATTCGATACAATATCCGATTTCTTTATTATTGATAATAAATATACTGAAAGATTTTATGGAGATATATTTTTACCTGAAAATGTTAAAGATGCCAATAGTAACCGTGTTTCATTACATTTTAATTACATTGATAATTTATATTATTTCACAAATGAAAACATCACAAAATCTAATAATATACTGCTTGTAGAGAACACAGGCTTATTGTTAAACCCTAAGGATATAACTGTAGATTTATCAGAAACAGAATCCCCACAAAGATTTTCTGGTAACCCAGATTGGAAAGGTGTTTATCTAAATAATTTTAATGTAGTTTATCAAACTGATGTTGATGCCGGTGGACAAATGATTATTGACCAAGCTTTATCTCAAAATTTTATTTTAGATAATAGTGCAGAAACAAATGCATGGATTATTTATGAGGGCTTAGAACTAAAAACAGAACATACATTTTCTACAAGCGACAAATGTCATTTCAATACTTTTGAAAGTTCGCTTACAGAATCAAAAATTGTTATTGAACAATCATCATTACAAGAAGGATATTTAAAAGGTACAATAAAAGTTCCTTTCTTAAAAGACGATGAAGATATGGCTTATACTTTGCCACTTTCTGTTGATGGTTTTACTCATGGATACCTTGATGATAATTTGCAAAACTTTGTTGTTGCACTGAATCCTGACAAGGAGAAATTGCATATTGATATGATAGTAAAACAAGCTGTTTTTGCTAATAATGAAAGACTTGATTTGGTCGTTGATCTTGATTGGCGGGGAATTCAATGTTTTGCAGGAAACATAGATGGACTAAGTGTTTGGGGAGATCAAAATATTGGTTTTGGCGAAAAAAATGGAAAAAAAGCCCTTACAACACAATTAACAGGATTATATGAAAATACATACGATATTGTTATTGATAGTCTAGTTGCATCTAAAATGTATAGTGATTATTTAATTGGATACATTGGAAATATTGTATTATCCGAAGACATTAGTGGAGATAATGGTCCAACAAGATTTGTTGCCGGTGCTACAAAAACCGTTGATATAGATTTGCCAAATACAGCAATAGAGCCTTCGCAAATAATGAAAGAATTTATCTCTGATGCGATTGATTTTGTGCAAGATGGAGAAATAAACATTACTATTCCATTTTTTAATTTAGTTTCTCCTGTGGTTATTTTATATGGATATCTTAAGATTATGCACAATAATCCTGATTGGGGAACAGCTTTTTATGCTTCCGTTAATGCTCAGTTATTAAAACCAAAACGAATGGATTTAGGGGCGCTCTTTTTACTTGGGAAGAAAGAGGGAACTCCCTATTGGTTTGCCGAATTATCAATGAATAAAGAAGAAGAAGATAGTCCAACTATTCCTGGAGTTGGAATGTCTCTCAATGATTTACAATTATTGGCACAAGATGGAATACCTGTGGGACCTATTAGTATTACATCAATGGTTGGACGAGTTTACCATCATATGAGTGCACAAACACCTGTTGGTGTTGATTGTAATATGGATTTTGCAGAAATCGAAGAACCTGGTGCTGTTCTTGATATTGATTTAGGACAAATGATAGATTTGCCTGATTTTCCGGATTTAGATTTTTGTAGCATATTAGATTTTCTTGATGAATCTCAAAAAAGAGATTTACTTGATGAAATGAGCAAGGAAGAGTTTTATACAATTCTCGAAACAATGTCTATTGACGACATGGTTAGCATCAAAGACTATATTCTAAGTCATGACCCAACTGCAGGAGATGCAGTAAATGCTATGATGATTGCTTATGGTTTGGCAAATGACCCTGAAGATTTTAATTATGCAAGAATTGCAAGATTATTTCCAAATATTGATTGGAATAGTATGTTGGCAGAAGAAGACTATGGAGGATTACAATGGGGCGATTTATGTAATTTAAGTTTACCATCTTGGCCTACTATTCCAAGTTTGTGCGAGATGTCAGAATATGTATTAAACAAAGTTCTTGGGGAATTACCTCCACCTGATTATGCTATTTTAGAGGATTTAGACCCTGATATTGATTGGACTGTTGTAAAGGCAGAATATCCTGAAGCACATTGGCCTAGCCTAAGAGAACAATTCCCTGATGGAGGTTTATGTAATTTAGTAATGCAATATCCTAATATTGATTGGGGTTACATATATTTGAAAGTTCCAGAATTACCCAAATTACCATGGCCAATTGATTGGAGCAAATATATTCCTAATATGCCGAATATTGATTTGACAATCCTTTTCCCTGATATTACAATCCCAGATTTAGATATTCCTGATATGTCATTGGGAAGTGTTGAAGTAGACTACGATGTTAATCCAGATATTTCTTATGGTGGATATTTATTTGTAGCCATAAAAGATAATGCCACCAAAGGAATTAATATGAAAGCCAAAGGAACAATGGAGATGGCATTCAACAATTCGGGTGGACTAGATAATCTTGGTTTAAAATTGGAATGTACACATTTCAACATACCTGGTGGTATTCTTGACCCCTTTGCAAAAGGTTTAGGTTGCCTTTCTTATACTTCTACAAATAATCAGTTTGTAGGTGATTTCTTTGCAGATGTACATAGTCCTACAATGTGTGCTCACGGTAATTTACATTTTGATGTTTCTGATGATGATTTTCATATAAATTTGGCAAGTCGGAAAAACCCTGTAATTGTCCAACCTTTCTGTGGATTGGGACCAGTAAGATGGGAAGGATTTTTCTCTTTTGACCCCAATCAAATCGCTGTTGGACTTGGTGTAACTGTAAATTATGGTTTACATGTTTCATTTACACCTATTGACGGATGTGATTTATATGTAGATGCTAGAATGGGATATTATGCAAATATTTATGCTGCAATTAATTACAATCCTGATTTTTACCTCGAAGAAGCAGAGTTTAATGCAGGTTTTCACGCAGGATTATCAGTTGGAACAGGCGGATGGTTGTGTGGAGACCATAATCTTACAATTGCCAGTGTTTCGCTTGATGGAACGCTTAGATATAAACATAGCCCAAATAAAAATATTATGGGAAGGGTTAAGGGGTCGGCCAATTTCTTAGATTTAGTTGAAGCTGATGTGGAATTTGAAGTAGATGTAGACTTATAAGTGTAAAAATGAAAATGAATAAAACATATTTAACATTAATCCTATTAATATTTTCTATTAATATTTTTTCTCAGGAAAAAGTAAAAGTTATTACTTCTGTTGCTGAAAACAATAATGAGATAAATGTAAAATGGTATAGTAAAAATGTTTTTATTGATAAGGCTGTTGATATATACCGAACAGAAAGCAATACTGAAAACTGGATAAAATTAAATTCAACAGCTATAAAAAAGCAAAATCAAATTCCTGAATCATTATTACAAAAAGATGAAATATTTAACATTCTCAATAATGTATTATCAGGAAATAAAAACGAAGAAAATAATGGGTTTATAATAATCGCTGTTATGATAAAATCTGTTGAATATCCTGGATTTGCAGATTATTTGGGCATTCAATATTTTGATAAAACAGCAACAAAAGGGAATTCATATAAATATAAAATTGTTGCTATTGATAACAATAAAACACTTGGTATTTCAGAAGCTATTACTTTTAACAATTATAAATTAAACTCTGCACCCGATTCTGCAAGTATTGATATTTTAAATAATATACCTTCTATCTCATGGAAAGCAGATGAAAATACTTTTTTTGGGTATAATGTATATCGCTCAGGAAATTCAAAAAGTGAAAAACAAAAGATAAGTAAACAACCAATAATAGTAAGTAAAAATGAAAAGGGTGAATATTCTAAGTATTCCTTTAATGATGATACATTAAATATTGGAGAAACTTATTATTATCAAATTAAAGGAATAAATTATTTTGGACAAGAATCAGAGTTTTCAAAAGAACTTGTTGCTATAATAAAAGATATTACTCCTCCTCCTCCTCCTTCCTCCCTGAAGATTGAAGTTACAGGAAAAATTATTCTATTAAATTGGGAGACAATAAATGTTCCTGATTTGTCAGGATATAATATTTACAAATCGAAAGAAAAGTATGGCTCATATGCTAAAATAAATAAAGAGATAGTAAGTAAGGATAATCAAATTTATATAGATACGGCCCAAAATGTTGGGGTGTTGTACTATAAAATTTCCTCTGTTGATACTTCTGATAATGAGGCATTTTCTTATGTCTATCCTGCTGACATAAAAGATGTTTTCCCACCCGAAACACCAAAGCAAGTTCTTTGTAAATCAGATACAGGTAAAATATTCATTTCATGGAAAGAAAATTCTGAAACCGATTTAGATGGATATTTAATATATCGAACAATAAATAAAAATGATAAAAGTAAATTTTCATTATTAAATACAGAACCAATAAAAACAAATAAATATACCGATGTACTTCCAAAAGAAGCAAAAAATAAATTCTTATACAAAATTGTAGCTATTGATACCTCTTCAAATAAAAGTGAATATTCTGATTATGCAGTAACAAGTCTTCCAGATATAATTGCTCCTAAAAAACCTATAATAAAATCAATTTCTGCAAACGAAGAAAGTTTACAAATTGAATGGTTTCAGAATTTTGAAGTCGATTTAGCTGGTTATGATGTGTATCGAAAAGCAAAAAATGATACAACAGCACAAAACGAAAAATTAAATATTAATACTATATCCAAAAATGTAATAGTTTTTACCGATATTTTTGCAGAACCGAGAGTGCAATATACATATTCAATTGTTGCTTTTGATACTTCTGGCAATTATTCTGAATTTTCAGATGTTTATCCAGCAGTTTTATTAAATAAAAATAAGAATGATTTTTCTTTCTCAAATTTTAAAGCAACGTACAATAAAAATAAAAAACAGGTAAAACTAACTTGGAAAATTAAAGATATAGATAATATCAAAGGCTTTATGGTTTATAAAAAAGATAATGCAAATTCAAAACTAAAACCAATAACAGGATTAATAAATGAACTTGAATATATCGACAAAAAAATTAAAGCTAAGAGTTCATTAGCATATCAGATTAGAGTATTTACTAAAAGTGGTTTAATTATTAAATCTGATGAGAAAATAATAGCAATAGAAATTGAATAAAAGTAATTATTATGAAAAAGTTAATATTATTATTTGTATTTACCCTCTTTATATTAGGCAGTTATGCGCAAGTTGGAATTAATACTACTGCCCCAGATTCTTCGGCAATTTTGGATTTAAATTCAATCAACAAAGGATTATTAATTCCAACTATGACAAGCTTCGACCGCGAAGCAATGGCTTCTAATCCACCTGTAAGTGGTTTGGCCGCAGGATTGCTCGTTTATGATACGGATACGAAAAGATTTTATTTTTGGGACAAGAGTCTTGTTCCAGAAAAATGGGTAGTTCTTAATAATTGGCGTAAAGAATATACAAACAATACTGCTGACGATGAACACGTTTATATTGACTTAGAAAATAATTCGAATGTTGGAATAAATCTCAATAATCCAAATAGTAAATTAACAGTAAATGGTAACCTATCTGTTGGCGATAATATAACAGCACCTGCAAATGGTGCTTATGTAGATGGAAAAGTTATAATAGGTCCATTTCCAAGCACAGGAACTGACAAACTTGAAGTTAATGGTAATGCTATAGCAACAGAGACTGTAACAGCAAATATGTTTGTTGGAAAAGGAATAACTCCTGTTGGTGGAATTATTATGTATTCAGGAGATGCTTTAGGAACATTGTTTGATGGAAATGGTGTGGGTATTATAGGTTCTAAAATGGAGGGTTGGGCTATTTGTAATGGATATAATGGAGTTCCTGATTTGCGTGATAAATTTGTTGCAGGAGCTGGAAATTCTTATGCTGTAAGAAGTACTGGTGGTGAAGATACTCATACTTTATCAGTAACAGAAATGCCTAGTCATAATCATTCAGGTAGCACAAGTACAACTGGTGCTCATACACATAGTTATACTCATGCAAGTGGTGGCGAGGGGTATGTTGCATTATACAATGATGATAATGAGGTATTTAAATACGGTGGTCGAACTGGAGTCAATACGGGTTCTGATGGAAATCATTCTCATACTGTTTATAATCAGGGAGGTGGTACTCCACACGAAAATAGACCATCATTTTACGCAGTATATTACATAATAAGAGTTAATTAAAAATTAAATATTATGAAAAAACTAATATTATTATTCATATTTACTGCCTTAACATTAGGTAGTTTTGCTCAGATTGGAATTAATACTACAGCTCCCGATTCTTCGGCAGTTCTAGATTTGAATTCTAACAATAAAGGTTTGTTAATACCAACAATGACAACCGTTCAGCGTGACGCAATGGCAGCAAGTCCACCAGCAACAGGTTTGGCAACAGGATTACTGGTTTATGATACAGATATTGCAAGGTTTTATTTTTGGGATATAGATAAATGGGTAGTTCTTAATAATTGGCGTAAAGAATATACTGATAACACATTAGATAATGAACATGTGTATATTGATTTAGAAAATAGTTCAAATGTAGGAATAAACGAAAATTCTCCAAACAGTAAACTAACAGTAAATGGGAATTTATCTGTTGGAGCAAATACTGCAGCACCAACAGATGGAGCTTATGTTGATGGACAAGTTAAAATAGGTTATTCTGGAACTATTACGGACAAACTTATTGTTGAAGGAAATACAAGCACAACGGCAACCTCAACAGCAGATATCTTTGTAGGAAGAGGAGTTGCGCCAGTTGGATTAATTGGAATGTATTCTGGTTCTACAGCAGGATTATTTGATGGAACAGGCTTGGGTGAAAGTACTACAAAAATGAGGGGTTGGGCTATTTGTAATGGAAATAACGGAACACCCGACTTGAGAGACAAATTTGTTGTTGGGGCAGGAAGTACTTATTCGGTTAGTAACACTGGTGGTGAAAATACTCATACATTGATAATAAATGAAATGCCAAGTCATAGTCATACAGGTAATACAACTTCAAATGGTAACCATAGGCATCCTTGTGGAACAAGGGGTTTTGAAACAAATGGGAATCAGGGTGCTGATGGATCTACTGATGACTCTAATATTAACACTCAATATGCAGGAAGTCATACCCATTCATTAAACATTAATAATACTGGTAATAGTGTAGCCCACGAAAACCGTCCTCCATATTATGCAGTATATTACATAATGAGAATTAACTAATAATGAGAAATAGAAGTCAACATAATATATATTAAATAAATTATTATGGCAAAAAAGATATTTAATCTTGCAATTAAAATATTTACATCTTACTTAATGATTGTCGGAGTCATTAGTAGTGTTTATGCGCAAGATACTTTAACCGTAGGAGAGGCTAGAATTAAATTAGTTGACGATGTTCCAATGTATATAAATGGAACAATTATTAATAATGATAGTGCAATATTTAATTCCGGCAATATTTATATTAAAGGCAATATTATTAATAATCATACTAGTGAACTTTTTACTAAAGGTGAAGAGGGTCGTGTAATATTTATTGGAGATACTTTACAGCAAGTTGCTGGACAATATCCTGTTCGGTTTAACAAACTAAAATTAGAAAAACCAGACTCATTACTTTTTGGTCAAACAATAACAGTTTCCGACTCCGTTATTTTTATAAAAGGAATTATTAATCTCAATGGAGAAAATATGTACCTAGATAATTCTGATTTATCTGTTAATGGATTACTTGATGTTGAAAAAGATACAGCAAGAATTGTAAGTGATTCAGGTTATGTTTGGTCAGAATTGCCATTAGCTACATATATTTCACAAAAAGGTTTGGGAATGGGTTTGCATTTGAGCAATATCTCAGGTGGAGATTTAAAAATTGAACGCGGTCATACTTCAGAAATTACTGTTACAGACGGAAGCATTAAAAAATATTTTAACCTTTATCCTACTAATGCTAATCAAGATGCAGATGTTAGTATTTATTATCTTGATAATGCCGATTTTGATGATGTAAATTGTACAGAAGCAGATTTTAAATTATGGTCATCTTATACCGAAGGATACTATTACGAAAATAAATATGGCGAACTTTATGCTGCAGATGATTCTGTATTTACAAATGGAGATATAATAAACATACAAAACCCTACCAGAATAACAATTGCTGATCATATTTGTGATAATCCTCCGATTGTTGACTTGGGTGGAGATACCATGCACATTTGTTTTGGAAATACTGAAAGTATTAATGCCGGAAATCCGGGTTATGATTTTATGTGGAACACAGGTGCAACTACTCAACAAATATATGTTTCAACGACAGGAAATTATTTTGTAACTGTAACTGACCCTCATGGTTGTTTTACGATAGATTCTATTACTGTTGTTATAGATTCTATTCCACATCCCGAATTTACTACAGTAAGTGGTGGTAGTTATGAATGTGCAGGAGATACTTTCTATTTTACAAATACAAGCACAATTGATATTTCTGGCGCACCAATGACATATTTGTGGGAGTTTGGCGATGGATCAAGTTCTATTGATTCAGTAAGCTCTGTAGCATATCTTACTGCAGGAAATTATACAGTAACATTAACAGTAAGTTCTGTTGATGGATGTCAGCGTATTGCTACAAAAGACCTGGTTGTAAATCCTTTGCCTGTAGTCTCATTTAATTACAATAATGTGTGTAGTCTTGAGCCTATTTCGTTTACAAACACTACATCCGGGGCAATTATGAGTAACAATTGGCAGTTTGGAGATGGAAATACATCATCGACATCTGACCCAATTTATACTTATGCTGGAACAGGTTCATATGATGTTGTTCTAACTGTTGTAAATAATTATGGTTGTGTAGATTCCTTAACACAAACAGCAATGGTTTATGCTCCCGGAACAGCAGATTTTACTATTAATGATGCAGAAGTTTGTCAAGGGAATTCATCAGTATTTCATAACTCTTCAACAGTTGCAAGTGGAACATTAACTTATGTATGGGATTTTGGCAATGGAATGAGTTCAACAACTGCAAACCCTATTATTATGTATGATACTGTGGGAATTTATGATGTAAGTCTTATTGCAACAACAGAAAATGGTTGTAATGATACAATTACAATACCTGTTACTATTTTCCCAAATCCTGTTCCCGATTTTACTTTAAATGATGTTTGTTTGGGAGATACTGTCTATTTTGTTAATACCACAACAATAAATCCTGCAGAAGTTTTAACTTATGAATGGAGTTTTGGTGATGCAACAACATCAACAGATATTGATTTTAATAAAATTTATACAAGCCAAGGTAGTTATACTGTTAATTTGATAGCTACATCTACAAACGGATGTTCACAATCTATAAGCAAAACAGTAAATATCTATCCAAACCCTACAAGCAATTTTGTTTGCCAACCGGTATGTGAGGGCGATGCAAGCGTATTTCAAAATAATTCATATCCAAACGATGGTTCTTTAAGTTATTTATGGGATTTTGGCGATAGTAATACTTCTATAGAAGATAACCCAAATTATATTTATCTAACAGCTGGAACTTTTAATGTAGAATTAATTGCTACTTCTGCTTATGGCTGTTCCGATACAATTAATCAATATGTAATAGTTTATCCAAATCCAATTGTAGATATTGGCGACACTATTTATCATTGTTTCGATTCTTACATTATTGATGCACAAAATACAGGATTTACTTATTTGTGGTCAACAAATGCACAATCACAAAGTATTACAGTTTATACTGATGATAATTATTCTGTTACAGTAACTTCAAATGATGGATGTAGTACTGTAGATAATGTACAGGTATATTTAAATACTCCTGTTGTCATTAATTTGGGTGGCGATATTATTGATGCCTGTGATTTTATAACATTAGATGCGGGTTATCCCGGAGCAGATTATCTATGGTCAACAACAGAAACTACCCGTACCATTCTTGTTACAACATCTGGCACTTATTCGGTAACTGTTACAAATCAGGGATGCACAGGTGATACAAGTGCAGTAGTAAATATTCATCAATCACCAATAGTCGATTTGGGTAATGATATTACTGTTTGTGATGGTACAATAGTAAATCTTGATGCTCAAAATTCAGGAGCTGATTTCGAATGGTCAACAAGCGAAACAAGTCAAACAATTAATGTAACAAGTGGTGGAGATTATTGGGTTGCTGTAACAAATCAATATTCATGCACAACTTACGATACTGTTCTTGTTACTTTTAATCCTTTGCCTATTCTTAATTTCCCTGACGATACTACTGTTTGTGGAAGTACTATTTTAGATGCAGTAAATCTCGGGTCAACTTATTTATGGAACGATGCTTCAACATCTCAAACTCTTTTTGTTTCTACAACAGGGCAATATTGGGTAGAAGTAATTGCAGGAAATAACTGTTCTTTATCCGACACAGTAAACATAACAGTAAATCCAGCTCCAATTGTTGATTTAGGTAATGATGCAAGCATCTGTAATGGAGATATTCTTGTATTAGATGCCGAAAATATTGGTAGTTCTTATTTATGGCATACAGGAGCAACTACACAAACATTAGAAGTTTCTGCCAGTTCCGATTATTGGGTAAGTGTAACAAATTCATTTAACTGTTCAGTTATTGACACAATTAATATCCTTGTTAATCCAAAGCCAACAGTCAACTTAGGAGCTAATCAATTTCTATGTGCCAATCAATCTGCATTATTAGATGCAGGTAGTGATGGGATAAGTTATTTGTGGAATTCTACATCTGGATTTACTTCAACAAATAGTTCCGTATTAGTTTCAGATTCTGGACAATATTGGGTTGATGTTACTAATATTCATAACTGTGTTTCATCTGATAGTGTTTTAGTACAATATTCCGATTTTTCTATAAGTGCATATTTCCTTGCACCTACTGAGGCAAAAATTGGTGATACTATACAATTTGTTGATGTTTCTTATCCTACGCCAGATACTTATTTGTGGGAATTTAAAGATGGAATAACAAGCGAAGAACCGCTGCCTACACACATTTATTATATAGAAGGAACTTTTAATGTTCTACTTTCTGTAGGAAATAATTTTTGTTCTGATACTATATCAAAATATATACTTATTGAAGGTACAAATAAATATTTTGCTTATCCTGATAGTGTATTTGATGAAGAACCTGAAACATTGTTCGAAATTTATACATCAAAGATTTATCCGAATCCTAATAATGGTAGATTTATATACGAGTTAGAAATTAACGAACAATCGCAAGTAAATCTGTATTTATATAATATTAACGGACAATTACTATATAGAGAGGAAATTGATAATGCAAGTTATTTGCTGAAATCTTATAGTTTTGAATATTTAAAACCCGGGATTTATATCTATAAAATGATTGTTAGAGATAAAACAGAAACTTATAAAGTTGTAAAATATAATTGATGCCTTGGATTTTTAAACCATGAAAATAAATACTTTAATAAATCAAATACAGATTGTTGACAACGGGCTAAAGAGTGAAGCTAATAAGTCAGTAAATCAATTATTAACTATCCGCAATTGCTTGATTGGATATTATATTGTTCAATATGAGCAAAAAGGTGAAGATAGAGCAAAATATGGTGAACGATTATTACAAACATTATCAGAGAAATTAGATATAAAAGGGATGTCTTATAGGAATTTGAATCTGTTTAGAAAGTTTTTTTTGACTTTTCCTGAAATTATGCAGTTGTTGACTGCACAATCTTCTGAATTCATTCTTCCAATTATGCAGTCGGTAACTGCAGTTTTTAAAAACCCTCGCCAATCAGTTAACGATAAAGATGTTGTGTCCGAGCAAAAATCAAGTATTCGTTTAGATATTATTGAACAAGATAATAAGTTAAGCGTAGATTTTTCAGAAGAACGAATTTTGCTAGCTTACAAAATGATTCAATCATTATCTTTCACTCATTTAGTTCTATTGCTTTCTTTAGACGATGAATTAAAAAGAGCTTTTTACATAATTGAATCGATAAAAGGGGTTTGGAGTGTTAAAGAACTTAAAAGACAAATTAATACCCTTCTTTTTGAAAGAAGCGGGCTTTCAAAAAAACCTGAATTACTTATTGAAAAAATAAATAAGAACCTAAATTCAGAAATAACATCAACATTAGTAAAAGATATTTACACCTTTGAGTTTTTAGGTTTACCAGAAAAATATGCTGTTGAAGAAACTGAATTGGAAAGCGCTCTTCTTGATAATATTCGTGAGTTTATACTCGAACTTGGAGACGGATTTTGCTTGGAAGCAAGACAAAAACGAATTTTAATTGGACAAAAATACTATTTTATAGATTTGGTATTTTATCATCGTATTCTTAGATGTCATGTGCTTATTGATTTAAAAGTGAATGAATTCGACCATGTGAATGCAGGACAATTAAATACTTATATAAATTACTATAAAAAAGAAGTGAAACAAGAATACGATAATGACCCTGTTGGTATATTGATGGTAACTAACAAAGAAGATGCATTGGTAGAATTTGCCACAGCTGGTATGGATAAAAATTTATTTGTAAGTAAATATATGCTTAAATTACCAAGTAAAGAAAAATTGGAACAATTAATAAGAAACGAAATAAAAAATATATAAATCAGAAATCAAAAAATATGAAAAAACAATATACATATATAATAGTCCTGATAGTGGCAATTCTCAGTATATCTTCAAAATCTTATGCTTTAGATTCTTTTGGAGGAACCTTAGAGCTAGCTGATGACACAGTTTGCTACGGAAATAACTATGGAATGCTCCGATTAAATGGAGAAATTGGCGATGCTCAATATTGGGAATATTCTACAAGTGGAGGTAGTCCTTGGATTACAATTAATCATACAAATGATTCTCTTGAGTATAATGATTTAACTCAAACAACATATTTTAGAGTTATTGTAAAATATCTTAGCACACCACAAGATACATCAAGCATTGCAGTTGTTCATGTTAGTCCTATATCAGTAGCAGGAACACTTTCGCAAAATATGGAAGTTTGTGCTGCAGGCAATTCAGAAACTCTACAACTTACAGGATATACAGGAGATATTGACTATTGGGAATACTCAAGTGATGGAGGAACAATTTGGAATACTATTGCTAATACAGCAGATACATATACATTCAATAATCTTTCTACAACAAATTTATTCCGTGTAATTGTAAAATCAGGAGTATGTTCTACCGATACCTCAAACACAATTACAGTAACAGTTTATCCTCAAACAAATGCTGGTTTACTTTCTGTTAGCGATACAGTTTGCTATGGTAATAATTTAGGTGAAGCCATACTTACGGGTTTTACAGGCGACATTGTTCGTTGGGAAACATCATCTACAGGCTATGCTCCTTGGTCAAGTATAAATTACATAAGTGATACATTGGAATATACCAATCTTGTAAATACAAGTTATTATAGAGTTGCGGTAAAGAGTGGTATTTGTGATGAGTTTATTTCAAATGATATTTCACTGGTTGTTTCTCCTGTTTCTATTGGAGGAATCATTTCCGGTTCTCAAGAAGTGTGTAGTCAGGTAAATAATGGCACATTAGTTTTATCAGATTATACGGGAGATATTAAAAATTGGCAATATTCAACCGATTTTGGAACAAGTTGGAGCGATACAGCAAATATTAATCATACTTTCAATTATAGTGGATTAATTCAAACAACGCAATTTAGAGTTGTGATAAAAAGCGGAGCTTGCGATACAGCATATTCCGAAATTTCAACAATTACTGTTAATCCTTTACCTGATGTTTTATTTTCTTACGATACTGTTTGTAGAACTCAAGCAACAACATTTGTAAATAATTGCATAATTATTACAGGAAGCATATCAACTTATAGTTGGGATTTTGGAAACGGTGATGGCAATAATGCAGAAACACCAATTTATACTTATCCTGTTGATGGAACATATACAGTAGAATTAACAGCCACATCAAACAAAGGCTGTATAAATACTTTATCACAAATTGTAATAGTAAATCCTTCTCCGGTTGTTGATTATTCTTTTAGTAATGTTTGCGATAATGATACAGTTTATTTTACAAATTCATCATTTTCTACTATAGCAGGAGCCTTATCATATTCTTGGAATTTTGATGATGCTTCAACAATTATCTCTGATGAAAATCCTTCTCATCTGTATGCTCAGTCGGGTAGCTATAATGTTAAGCTTGTAGTTGAAGAAGATGCTACTGCTTGTAAAGATTCTGTTATAAAATTAGTTGAGGTTTATCCCAGAGCAGTACCCGATTTTAGCTTTACAAATATTTGTGACGGAAACGAAATGATTTTTACTAATAACACAACTATCTCAAGTGGAAGCATCAATTATTATTGGACTTTTGGCGACGGACAATACGAAAGCTCTTTAAGTCCTACCCATTTGTATAGCTCAGACGGAGTATATAGTGTTCGATTATCAGCTACAACAGATCATAATTGCCTTGATACTATTGCAAAAGATGTAATAGTCTTTGCTCAACCAGTTGCTGGTTTTTCAGGAACAGATATTTGCTATACCGATACTTTCCTTTTTCAGAATGAGTCTGTAATTAATTCCGGAACAATGTCATATTTGTGGAATTTTGGAAACGGTAATACATCTGTTGAGGAAAATCCAAACTACTATTATTTTGCTCCTGGTACTTACAATGTATCATTAACAGTAGAGTCTGATAGTGGATGTACTGATGAGGTTTATAATAGTGTAAATATTTATTCGTTGCCCAATGTTCTATTCGATGTAAGTGATGTATGTCTTTACGATTCGGCAATATTTGTAAATAATTCGACCATACAAAGCGGTAGTCTTGTATATCAATGGTATTTTGGCGATGCCTCTGGTTCAGTGCTTGAATATCCAAAACATATTTATGATACAGCAGGCACTTATTCAATAAAACTTATTGCAACTGCCGGAGGTATGTGTTCAGATTCTATTACAAAAACTTTAGATATTTTCCCGATTCCGATTCCCGATTTTGACGCTACAAATGTTTGCGATGGAGAAGAATCTCGTTTTTACAATCAAACAACAATATCGTCTGGTAATATTGATGGCTTCTCGTGGGATTTTGGAGATGGAACCAATTCTGTTCAAGAAAATCCTGTTCAGCAATATCTAAATCCGAATACTTATACTGTTCAGCTTGTTGTTAGCTCAAATAATGGCTGTACTGCCGATACTTCGATGCAAGTAACAGTTGATTATATGCCAATAGCAAATTTTGTTGTTTATGACGTTTGTGCCAACGATCCGATAAGCCCATCTAATTTAAGCACAATAGAGCAGGGTAGTATGACATATCTATGGAAATTTGGCGACAATGATACATCAATAGTCCCAGAGCCAAATCATTTATATGATGCTTCGGGAATTTACGGAATTACTCTTTTGGTATATTCCGAAAATTCTTGTGTAGACTCATTAATCAGATATGTGAAAATAAATCCGCTGCCAGATGCTTATGCGGGTGTAGATACCAGTATCAGCAAAGGAAGCGAAGTCTTACTTGCAGCTTTGGGCGGAAATATTTACAATTGGTTTCCGTCAACAAGTTTATCTAATCCCACAGTTTCTAATCCTACAGCATCGCCAACAATTACGACAGAATATGTTGCTCAGATTGAGGATTTGAATGGCTGTGTAAACTACGATACAATTATTGTTACAGTTATTGATGACTACAAAATAACTCCAAACAATATAATTACACCCAATGCCGATGGAGTTAATGACACATGGAAAATTGAAAATATTGAAAACTATGGAACTTCAACAGTACTAATTTATGATAGATGGGGTAATGAAATTTACAATAAAGTAGCTTATGATAATTCGTGGAATGGGACAAATAGCAATGGCGATCTATTGCCCGATGGCTCGTATTATTATGTAATAATATTCGACGAATCTGATATTGTATACAAGGGAGCAATATCCATTTTAAGAAATAATTAAATTCAGAAAATGATGAAGAAGATATATATAATATTAATATTTGCTCAGGTTTCAATAATTACTTTTGGACAACAGCTTTCTGTTAATGACCAGTATTTTACTAACGGATATTTTTCAAATCCCGCTAAAGCTGGTAGCACCGACAATACAAATGCGTTTATGCTTAATCGTCAGCAGTGGATAGGTATACAAGGAGCTCCTCAGACATCTGTTTTTAGTATCGATGGTAAAACCAACAATAAGAAAGTTGGGCTGGGCTTGATGTTATCGAGCGATATCGACAATATTTTTAACAGAACTACAGTTTCGGGGACTTATGCATATCATCTAAAGATTTCGGAAAAACAAAATATCTCACTGGCTGCTTCGGCGGGCTTGATGAATGTACATATTGCTTTTGATGATATTATGGCTGATAATACTTTCGACCCCTTATTGCTATCGGCAGATGCCAACTGCACAAGTTTTGATGCAAACTTTGGAGTAAACTATAATCTCGAAAATTTGGAAGTAGGTTTGGTAGCTTATCAATTGGCCGGCACGCGTTTTAATTACGAATCGCAGACAGAAGAAAAGAATGTAAATTATCAGTTAATTCAACATTTTATGGGGCTTATAAATTATACTTTTACAATAAAGCCAGAAAAATTAACTGTAGCTCCCAGCGTAATTGTGCGTTCGGTAATGGGAATAGACCCTCAGCTTGACGCAGGATTTTTTCTTAAATATCAAGATCTGATCTGGACAAATATTGCTTGGCGACAAAATTCGTGTGTTTATGCATCTGTTGGTGCTATTATTTATGATAATATTATTATTGGTGGCTCTTATGAGTATAACATTGGCAGTATTTCTAAGTTTTCTGGTTCGAGTTTCGAAGTAATTGTTGGATATAGATTTGGTGGTGGTTCTCAACAAAAATCTTCGGGTTCGTCTGTAAGCAACTCTGATATTAAACGATTAAAAGAGATTGCACAAAAGCAATCGGAAGAAATGGACAAAGTAATTTCTGAAAACAAAAAACTAAATAAAAATATTAAAAGAAATGAAAATGACATTACTCTTTTAAAAGAAGAAATTGAAAGATTACAGCATTCGTCAAAACTTAACCATTCGGACAAAAAGCACATTGATGATTTTAAAGCAACACACGAAGTAAAATCTTTCAACACTACTATGTATACCGACCCCGATAGTACAAGTGATGGTTTTAAAAGCGAACAATATTGTGTAATAGCCGGTGCATACAAAACTGTTAAAAATGCAAAATTGGGACAGAAAATTTTAAAGCGTGAAATAAACCTTGATACCTATCTTATTAAAAACCCGGGAAGTTCATTTTATTTCATTGCTACAGACTTTTTCGACAATACTAAAGATGTTACTGAGGAACACAAAAGACTAAAAGCCTTGCATATTGAAACCATTATTAATGGAAAAACCTGGGTTTATAAAGCAAAGTAAATTAATTGAGAATCCTCACAAAGAACAATTGTATTGCTAACATTATTTGACTCTTATAAGCTAAAGAATAAGCTTTTTAATTGCAAGAAAAACGTTTTATAAAATTATCATAACATTTTTATAAAAATAGCGTAATAACAAGTATGAAAAATTCTACAATTAGTTTTATCTTATTTATAATATTTTCTCATGCATATTCTCAAAATGCAACTATAAAGGGAAAAATAACAGACAGTTCAAATAATGAGGATTTATTTGGCGTAAATATAATAACAAATGAAAAACAGGGAGCAACAACAGATTTTGACGGAAATTATATAATGGAAATTACACCTGGGAAAAAAACATTGAACTTTTACTATGTTGGATATCAGGATGTAAAAAAGGAAATTGATGTGAAAGATGGAGAAACACTTACAATCAATATTCAGATGGGAGTTGAATCTGAGTTAATAAATGAAGTCGTTGTAAGTGCAGGAAAATTCGAACAAAAACTTTCTGATGTAACAGTTTCGATGGAAGTTTTAAAAGCACAACAAATAGAGAATATCAATACAACTTCTATGGAAAATGCTATAAATCAAATTCCAGGTATTGAAATAATGGATGACCAACCAAGTATTAGAGGTGGTAGTGGCTATAGTTTTGGGGCAGGTTCTAGAGTAATGGTATTAATGGACGATCTTCCAATATTATCTCCCGATGCCGGTGATGTAAAATGGAATTTTATTCCTGTCGAGAATATATCGCAGGTTGAAGTTATCAAGGGTGCTTCTTCAGCTTTATTCGGTTCTTCAGCTCTTAATGGTGTTATTAATATTAGAACAGCTTTTCCAAAAGACAAGCCGGAGACAAAATTCAGTTTATATAATGGATTATATATGAACCCGAAAAGAAAGGATTTGATTTGGTGGGGAAATAATCAACAAATGTTTAGTGGTGCAAATTTTCTTCATAGCAGAAAAATTGGCAATCTAGATTTTGTTACTGGAGCACATGTTTTTAATGATAATGGATATAGAAAAAACGAAAATGAAGAAAGGGCAAGAATTAATATGAACCTAAAATATCGTGATAAAAAAGTTCGCGGATTAATTTATGGCATTAATTCAAATTTTTTGTATTTCGATAAATTGGATTTTATAATGTGGGATAATGATACGACAGGAGGATATACTCAATCAGACGAGACAATAACTTCTTCGCAGGGAGCCAGAATTAATATTGACCCATATATATCTTATACTAATGTAAAAGGGAGCAAACATTCACTAAAAACCAGGTATTATTATGTAGCAAATACATACAAAGACGATTCTACAAAAGATAGTAAAGCAGGTATGTACTATGCTCAATATCAATTTCAAAAAAAACTTGGGAATAGTTTACATTGGATTTCTGGTATATCTACTACATTTTCCGATATTACATCAAATTTATTCGGAAATCATTACAGCTCTAATTTTGCTTGTTTTACTCAATTTGATAAAAAAATCAAAAGATTATCTTTATCTGCCGGTCTAAGAACAGAGTATTTTAGAATAGATTCTACAGAAACTGTTTCAAAAATTGATTTGATGATTTCAAATGACACATTAAAACTACCTGTTATTCCTGTTGTAAGAGCAGGTGCTAATTATCAAATAGCAAAATATACATTTATCAGGGCTTCTTTTGGGCAAGGCTTCAGATTTCCATCTGTCGCAGAAAAATACACATCTGCCTTAGTCAGTTCTCTTAGAATATTTCCAAACCCCAACTTAAGATTGGAGAAAGGATGGAGTGCCGAAATTGGAATAAAACAAGGTGTGAAAATTGGCAATTGGAACGGATACCTTGATATTGCAGGGTTTTGGACAGAATATGAAGATATGATGGAATATGCTTTTGGCGTTTATAATCCCGAAACATATAAACCCATGGATCCCTGGAATAATCCAGTAGATTCTGCCATATTTATGGAATATGCAATGGCAGGAAAATTCTTAGAATGTTATGGATTCCAGTCAAGAAATGTAGGAAATGCGAAAATTACCGGAGTAGATGCTAACTTTACAAGTGCAGGCGAAATTTTTGGTATCCCTACAACTTTCATGATTGGCTATGTTTATACAAACCCTATTGACCTGACTGTTGACCCCAATGATACAACTAGAAGTACAGACAGCAATATGCTTAAATATCGATTTTACCATTCAGTAAAAGGGGATGTTCAATTCGAATACAAAAAACTAACTTTTGGTTTAAGCTATGTGTTTAATAGTTACATGGTAAATGTCGATGATATATTTTTGAAACCTATGACTGGCGACATTTATATTGTTCCCGGGTATAGTGACTACAGAGAAAGACATAACACAGGTTATGAAGTCTGGGATGCGAGAATTGCTTATAATCTTACAGAAACATCAAAAGTTTCAATTGTTGTAAAGAATTTGCTTAACGAAGAGTATATGACCCGTCCTACAGACTTAAGACCACCTAGAAATATTGCAATTCAGTACGTGCTTAGTATATAATTTGAAAAATTCTATGAACTCTTTATTAATTGTTTTGTATATGCTTTTTTCCCGTTAGTTACAGAAAATATATATACCCCTTTTGTAAGTTTTTCGCCGTTAAATCTAAAATAATTATCTCCTGTATGAGATCTTGTTTTTTCAGAATATACTTTTTCTCCAAGAATATTGAATACTTTTAGCTCTACTGTTTCGGAGGTATTGTTGTGAAATCCGATTCTTGAAGTTGAATAAAAAGGATTAGGAATATTTCCCAGCAATGAAAATTCTTTATTATTAAAATCCTTAATTGTAGCAGATTCATTAATAACGATTACCAGCGAAGTGTCGTCTGTTTGTTCCGGAGTTGCAACAGGGTTGCCAAGAATTGATATGTATGGAATAACCCTAACTCCGAGATTATATGTTCCAGCTGTTGTAGGCGTGCCACTAATTAAAACACAATAGGAGTTATATGGAAACATATCTGTTGCATTTGCCTGATATGTAAGCCCAGGAGGCATATTGTCAACACCGGTAATAGTAATATGATGAATTGTAACTGTACCTGAACCAAGATCGGATTCATAAGGAGGAATAATTGTTACAACCTGAGAATATGGTACACCAACTTCGCCGTCGGGCAAATCTTCAGGGCAAATTTCACCGGGATTTAATGAATCTACACAAGAGGGGTCGGGTGTACATTGTGCCGATAAATTATTTCCCCATATCACGATTGTCAATAACAACAAAAAAGCTAAATATTTTTTCATGGTCCTATTTTTTTAAAATTTATATGTAAAGGTATTACAATTTTATAGGAATGCCTTTATAAAAATCTAAAATCTTTGATTTAAAAATATAATCGTATTTTGCCTGAGTCAAATCAGATTGTGTTTTTACAAAATTGTTTTTTGCAATATTATAGTCAACAAAATTCATTAAACCAACATCAAATTTTTGTTGTGAATACATAAAAGCTTTCTCAATTGATGAAAAAGCTTTTTTAGTTGAATAATATTTTTTTAATGCAGCTAGTGCATCTGCATATTTTTGTTGAATTTCTTTATGTAATTGATTTTTTTGAAGTTGCAGATTGTATTGTGCATTCAAAACACCGATTTTTGCATTGCTGATAGCTTTAGATGCTTGTAAACCATTAAAAATTGGTATAGTTAAACTAAAAGCCAGTGAAGTGCTTTCATTGTCTTTAATTTGATTGTTAAAAGGGCGTACTTCACTATCATAATTTAAATCATAACTATAGCTATATACGGGGTAAGTACCTGCTCCAATTTGTGTATAACCCGACAAAACTGTTCCAAATGTTGTATCTGTAACAAAATAATTTTCATAAGCATTTGAGTATCCCGTACCCCACGATGCACTCATGCTTAACCGTGGGCTCCTTCCTCCTTTTGCAACAGACAATCCTTTTTCAGAGCTAATTAGCATATATTCAGCACTCTTGATTTCCGGCAAATTATTAATAGCTTCATTATAAATATCGTTAATTGAAAAATTTATCGTTGAGACATCTAATTCGGGAAATTCAGGTCTGATAATATTGAAATTTTCAACAGAATCAAGATCAAGTAATTGTTGCAAATTTAAAATTGAAATATCAAGTTGATTTTGTGAATTAACAACCTGTAGTTCATCACTTGCAAATTGTGCTTCTATTTCAAGCAAATTACCCTGTGGCACACTTCCTGCTTCTACCATGTTTCTAGTACGTTCTACTTGTAAATTTGTAATTTCAAGTTGTTTTTCTGTATTTTCAAGTAAATCCTGATTAAATAAAATTTGCAAATATGCAGCTGCAATATTTAATGAAATATCATTTTTCATTTTTTCAACATCCTGAATACTTGCTAAAAGCTCAAATTTATTTTGTTTTATTTTATTAATATTCTGAAGTCCGTTAAAGACAAGGAAAGAGGAGCTTAATGAAAAATTGTTTGAACTTACATTATTTTCAGTAAAATCATTTGTATATGGGTCAACAGACCTTCCCCATGTAAAATTTTGAGAAGAATTACCATTTAATGTCGGCAAAACTCCGGCTTTTGATTGAATATACCTGTTCTCAGATAATTTCACATTCAATTCTTGCTGTTTTATTTGAATATTATTATCAAGGGCATAACTAACACAGTTTTCTAAGTCCCACTTGTTTTGTGATGACATTAATAAACTTGTAACGGACAGTATTATGGTGTAAATATAAATTTTTAGATTCATAATATAAAAATCGCAGTAAAAACTATCTGCTTAAAAGTAACTTAAATTCAACAGAATTTTCTGTAGAATTTTTTGGCAATAATTTCCCAATATAAATACCGTTTTCAACATTGCTTAGGTCTAACTCTATATGTGTACCATTTAAATTTGTAATATGTTTTACCTTACTTCCGGTAATATCATAAACTTCAAGCTCGTATTCTCCTGAAAGTAGTTTTGAAAAACAAATTGTAGTTTTTCCTGCAAATGGATTTGGGTATATATTTAACTGATCGCTGATATCTTTTATATTTGTGTTTGTGAAAATAGCGCCGGGAGCATTTAATACCCAGTTGACAGGGTCAACTTCAATGCCTGTAACAGTATTTGTAATATGGAATTTATATTGTTGTATGTTCTGTGTTTGATATACTCTAAATGTAGTATCTCCGGTATCAAATATTATTTTGTATTCCATATCATTACCAAAGAAAGGAGTTACAGCCGAAGAAGTAGTTTGTTCAACATCTAACGTTACTGTATCATTAATATGGCTCCATATTACATTATAAGTAGGAAATCCTTCTCCATAATACCAATGGTCAAAGAAATCAGTAAAATCAATACTTGAATTTGTGTTTAAAAAATCTCTAAAATCTGCTCCGGTTGCAACGCTATCTTTAAAATCGTTTTGAAAATCGGCTAATATATCAAAGAACAAAGTATCGTTATCAAGCATAAATCTTATTGTATGCACTATTGAAGCACCTTTTTTATAACTTAGTGCATTGCTGAATATTCGCGATTCATTCATGGCATCAGCAAGTGGGATATAAATGCTTCCAAAAGGCTCATCCATTGCTAAATCATGTGCTGATACCATCCAATCATCAGCTTCTGCCTGAGAAACTAAAAACTGATTTGCAAGATATTCGGTATAAGATGCAAAACCTTCATTAATCCATATATCCTGCCATGTTGCACAAGTAACATTATCTCCAAACCACTGATGTCCTAATTCATGAGCTATAATCCTAAAATTTAAATATCCTGTTGTTGTCATTGTTTGATGCTCCATTGCGCCACCCAAAGGAGCCTGACAATGTCCATATTTTTCATCTTTAAATGGGTACATTCCATAAAGTTCTGAAAATAATTCAATAAGCTCTGCCGTTTGATCAATATCACTAAGATTAGTTGGACTTGTATCATAAACATAATTCTGAACCAGTATAGAATCAGTTATTCCTTCAGGATGAGCGTAAAAATTATACTCTTCATATTCAGATACGGCTATAGAGATTAAATAATAATTTATAGGATAGTATGATTTCCATTCATATCTGCTTTTAGTACTGCCAACAGGAGTAATGGCTGTTAAAATACCATTTGAGCCGGCTTTAAGGCTATTATCAACAGTAATAAAAACATAAACTGAATCAGCTTTATCGCTTAATACCTCTTTTGCGGGAAACCATTCTTTTGCATGAAAAGATTCTGATAATGTCCAGGTAGTATTAGGAACAGCACCATACCAATTGCCTGATGTTAATCCTCCTCCTGCTGAAGTTCCTGAATAAAATACCTGAACAGTAAAATATGTGTTTGCAGATATTGCAGGAATTATTATTGATATTTCATCACTTGAGTGTTGATATATTACATTAATATCGTCAAATAAAATTGAATCTATATTCATACTATTATCAAGCTGAATAATAAATGTGTCAAGGTCATTAACAGCTATAGCTTTAATAAAAGTATTACCCTGAATAAATTCAGTAGTACTTGATACTTCAAGATCAATAAAATAAAAATTTATATCATAATTATCCATTGCCAGATTATAAACAAGACCTGCTTTTAAATGCTCTGTATGACCATGAGAACATTTATGCTTTTCAAAATGTTCCACTCTTTGTGAAAAAGAGATATTAATTAAAAAAATTAATGCGATAATAAAAAAGGCATTTTTCATAATTATTTTTAATTTTAAATTTTAAGCTTGCAATTTAATTAAATAAAATAAAAAATGAATAATTTTGAACAATAATTTTTGTTGCATTTTAAGCGCAATTACAGAATTGGCATTACTTTTATAAAAATTAATTTATATCCTAAAATGAAAAAGAAAAATTGGATATTTTGGATACTTGCAATACTGATAACCACAGGGGCAGCATATTATCAGCGAATTACAGGTCCTTCATATAGTAAGATCGTTAAGTTTGAAATTTCCGGTAATCAGGAAAAATTTGTTTTACCTAGAAGTCAAGCAGGAAAAACGGATTGTTTGTTAGAATTGCCTGTAGCAGACAATAGTGTAACTGGAAATTTATTTTACAAAAAATATCCCACAAATGATGAATGGACAGAATTAGCATTAAAAAGAAAAAATGATACATTATTTGCATTTATACCCAATCAACCTAAAGCCGGTAAATTGGCTTACTATATTGAATTATATACTGAATCAGGCAAAATTGAAATTGAAAAAAATAATCCTGTTATTATAAGATTTAGAGGTGATGTTCCCGTATACATTATGATTCCCCATATCTTTTTTATATTTTTTGCAATGTTGATATCTAATCTAGCAGGCTTATTCGCCATTGGAAAAAGAAAATCTTATTTAAGATATAGTAAAATTGCGTTTTTATTATTATTAATTGGAGGAATGATATTAGGACCAATTGTTCAGAAATTTGCTTTTAATGAATTTTGGGCTGGTGTTCCTTTTGGTTGGGATTTAACTGACAATAAGACTTTAATTGCATTTACGGGATGGATAATAGCACTTGTTTTAAATTGGAAAAAAGAACGTCGTTGGGCGGTAATTGGTGCTGCAATATTAATGATAATTATTTTTTCAATACCACATAGTATGTTTGGCTCTGAATTAGATCATACTACCGGAGTTATTTCTCAAGGATAAAAATATATGTCAAAATAAATCAAGTTGTCGAATTTTTGGTATTGCGTAATCAAAATCTATTTTAAACAAGTTGACAATTTGCAGTAGTCAATATGCAAAAAATTTTCAGCCATTTATTTCAGGCATTTTAGCTCACTTTAAATATTTTAGTCATTTGTATTTTTATTGAATAAAATGTATAATTTTAGCACCAGATTTTATAAAATGAAGAAGTCCTGATTTGTATAAAATGGATATTATTTTAAAATATTTTCCTGAATTATCTAAAGAAAAAATCGCACAATTTTCAGCACTAAAAGATATGTATTTATACTGGAATGAGAGGATAAACCTTGTTTCAAGAAAAGATATTTCTAATTTGTCTGAAAAGCATATTTTACATTCATTGTTTATAGCTAAGGTTTTTGATCTTAAGAAAAACAGTAAAATATTAGATGTTGGAACCGGTGGTGGTTTGCCAGGAATTCCTTTGGCAATTTATTTTTCAGATGTACATTTTCATCTTGTTGATTCTATTGGGAAAAAAATAAAAGTAGTAAAAGAAATAATAAAAGAATTAAACTTAAAAAATGTTACTGCAGAGCAGATCAGAGTTGAAAATGTTAAATATAAATATGATTTTATTGTTAGCAGAGCAGTAAGCAATTTCCCTGATTTTGTATCACTTACAAAAAATAAAATTAAGCATCAAAAAAATGAAGAACGAGGAATACTATATTTAAAAGGGGGTGATTTTAGTGCTGAAATTAAAGCATTTGAAAAATCTATAAATATATTTAATATCTCTGATTATTTTGAAGAAGAGTACTTTGAAACAAAAAAATTAATTTTTCTTTCATTATAAATAATACCGATTAGTAATCAAAATTACCAATAAATTCACTCTGTTCTTTATCGATATTTGATTATCTATCGGCATTTACCATTGTAATTTCAAAACTTGTTTACACTGCATTTTGAAATACAATTGGTATAACAAGAGTAATTACAGGTTTTTTTATACAGGCAACTTAAAATAAAATAGCCCTCAGCCAATGGATGAGGGCTATTTTTATATTACTAATTGAAATTATTATTATTTAGGTGTTCCTCCTTTTTTAGCAGGTGGTTTTGCTATAGAGTCTCTCATTTCGGTATCGGCAACTATGTTTTTCATTTTATAATAATCCATAATTCCCATATTTCCGCTACGGAAAGCTTCTGCCATTGCCAAAGGTACTTCTGCTTCTGCTTCAATTACTTTAGCTCTCATCTTTTGTGCTTCAGCTTTCATCTCTTGTTCGTGTGCTACAGCCATTGCTCTTCTTTCCTCTGCTTTTGCTCTCGCAACTTTAAGGTCGGCTTCTGCTTGGTCTGTCTGTAGTTCTGCTCCAATATTTTTTCCAATATCAATATCTGCAATATCAATAGATAAAATTTCGAAAGCAGTACCTGCGTCCAAACCTTTTTCAAGAACAACTCTTGATATAGAATCAGGGTTTTCTAACACTGATTTATGCGAATCTGCAGAACCAATAGATGACACAATACCCTCTCCAATTCTTGCCAATACAGTATCCTCACCTGCTCCACCTACCAATTGCTTGATATTTGCACGAACTGTAACTCTTGCTTTTGCAACAAGCTGAATACCATCAAGGGCAACTGCTGTTACAGGGGGGGTGTTAATTACTTTGGGTATAACCGACATCTGCACAGCTTCAAATACATCTCTACCTGCAAGGTCGATTGCTGTTGCCATATTAAAAGGCAACTCAATATTTGCTTTTGAAGCCGATACTAATGCGTTTATAACTTTCTGAACATGTCCGCCTGCAAGAAAATGTGCTTCAATTTCGTTTCTGTTTAAAGGAACTCCGGCTTTTGTGCCAATAATTAGTGCATTTACAACAATTTTTGGTGGTACTTTTCTCCATCGCATCACTATAAGTTGTAATAACGATATTCTAACTCCCGATACCAGTGCCTGAAACCATAATCCTAATGGTATAAGATAAAGTATCAGCCATAAAAATACAATAGCTGCAACTACTATTGCAATGTAAAATACATTTGACATTTGTTGTGCTGCAATTATTAATCCGTTAATCATAATAATTTAGTTTTTAGGTTTAACAATAATATTTGTATTTAAAATTTTTGTAACAATTATTTCTGTATTTTCATCTATAAACTTATGTAAAGATTTTGCCTCGTAATATTCATCATTGATAATTACTTTTCCCATAGGTGCCAATCGCGAAATTGTTGTTCCCTTATCACCAAGCTTTATTTTACCTTCGTCAATTTCATTCGATTTAGAATCAACAGACGAACGAAGCATTAGTTTTTTCCACGTACGAGAACGTAGGGCAAAATAAAGGACTATCAAAAGTAAAATAAAAACAACAAGAACTGTATAGTTTCCAATTTTATTTCCAAAATTATCGTAAGACATATATACTCCACCTGCAATAAAAGCCAATCCGCCCAAACCTGCAACGGTTATTCCCGGTACCACAAGAAATTCTAATAGTATTAGAAAAAAACCTATAAGTATTAATACGCAAATTATAAAAATAATCATATTCTATTCTATTGTTACGCTTAATTTTTTTAAGATTAAAAGGTCTTTCAATGTTGTAAGCGATTTGTATGAGCCTTTTTTTACATCGCATTTGCCATTAAAATGGACTATGTATGCACATTGTTCTGCTTGCACAATATCGTGGTCGCAAATTTCAATCAATGATTTTATTACATGGTCGAATGTATTGTGATTATCGTTGTGTAATACTAAAAGACGGGGTTTTTCGGTCTTCTTAGATGTTGATTTTTTTAATACTTTCTTTATTTCTGTCATAACTTCCAATTTTTCAACGACACAAAAATATAAAAATTTATCAAATTGTTAATAACTTATATGATTTATTAACAATTATTTTGTAATGCGGTGATAATCAGCATAGATTTTTTGGCACTGCTTCCAATTAAATTATAGAAAAAAGCTGAACTTTAGTTTGTGTTTTTTTAGAGCTGTTATTTTATTGGAAATGAAGGCGACAGGCTTTTTTCTGAATGACAAAACAAAATTCATTAAGCAATATACTTGTCTATTATATTTCTTAATTTTTTGGAAGTTACCGGTTTAGGCAAATAATCATCACAGCCTGCCTTAATTGCTCTATCTTTGTCTCCCAATAATGCAAATGCTGTTTGTGCTATTATAGGTATATCATTGCGTATTGCTTTAATTTTTTTTGTTGCCTGATACCCGTTCATAACAGGCATTTTAATATCCATTAAAACAAGATCAATATCTTGTCTTCGTTTACATAGATCAACGGCTTCTTTACCATTTACAGCAAGTATTGTGTTAAAATTAAATTTTTTTAAAATAACTTTAAAATACTTGCAGCTTACATCATAGTCTTCAACTATTAATATAGTTTTTTTCCTTTTTATTGGTATGTTTTTGGTTTGCATTTTTGGTTTATGAACGAATAATACCGACAGGACATTCAATATAGCCAAAAATATTGGACTACTTTCATGTAGCATCGGCATTAACCATTGTAAAATTATAAAATGTCTTTGGACTATTTTATAATTACAATTGGTATAAAAGTAAACATATCTAAAATAACTGCCAAATTTTTTATTTTTGCATATCTTTATAGCTGCAAAATAAAATATAAATTATGCAAACAGAAACTGTAAATTTTAAAAAAGAACACGATTTTGGAAGTATTATTAGCGGTACGTTTCAATTTTTAAAACAAGAATACAAAATGCTGTTAAGAATGATCTTGCTTTATGCAGGACCATTTATTTTATTTCAGATCATTGCCAATGCAATGTTTCAGGATAATATGTTAGATTTTCAATCAAAGATCATTTATGGCGGGAATCCATTCGACTTTCTTAAAGAATTTTTCAATTACTTTTTGATATTAACATTCTTTTCAACCTTAACTTATACGATGATAATATCAATTACTAATTCGTATATTAGCATTTATGCAGAAAAAGGAAAAGATAACTTTACATCGCAAGATGTTTGGCAAAAAACACAAAGTAATTTTTTCAAAGTACTTGGTGCAAATATTCTTGTTGCAATAATTGTTGGTATAGGTACAGTTTTTTGTTTTATACCTGGTATATATTTGTTTGTTTCACTTTCGTTGATATATATTATAATGATAAATGAGAACGTCAGTATTGGTGATGCTTTTTCAAAAAGTTTTGCATTAACAAAAGTTCAATGGTGGTGGACCCTTTTACTTATAATTGTTGTTTATGCCATAATTGGAGTAATAACAATGATTATTAGTATTCCATCTGCTGTTATAAATAGTTCTGCCGCATTCAATTTTAGTGGTGAAATATCAGAAACCAGTAGAATGACAAATATTATTTTTAACGCATTACTTACATTAGTTTCTGCCATTCTCAGTGTAATTCCAATAATAGCTTTATCGTTTCAATATTTTAATATTAAAGCAATAAATAACAAAACATCTTTGTTGCAGCAATTGGATGGGAATAACAATACTGAAAACTAAACAGGATAAAACAGAAAATTAAAACAAAAATAAATTATTTATAATTTATTTTTAAAGTTTTGTATATTTGCAAACTCAAAAAATTGGTCTAGTAGCTCAGCTGGATAGAGCAACAGCCTTCTAAGCTGTAGGTCCCAGGTTCGAATCCTGGCTGGATCACTAAAAAAAGAAAGTTTATCACGTTGTGATAAGCTTTTTTTATTTTCTGCTTATTCAAATGAAATTTGAATAAGCAAGCAAATAAAAAATGATAATGTTCTCGAAGAGAATATGCTTTCTTTTCGGAATTCGGAGCACAAAGGATCATAAAATAATTCTGGCTGGATCACAGAAATTTTAAACCGATTTGATTATTCTTATCGATTTTTTTTTGATAATTTACACTACTTAATCTACAAAATATTATTCCTGTCCAATATAATATATACTAATGTAAATATGAATATTAAGCAAATTTTGTGTGCGTTTTGCATACGTAATGAATTTTGTTTATGCCTCTACAATTAGCATTAATGTTGTTATTTTATGATAAATTTATTATATTTGTAGGTTGGTAAAGGAAATCATCCATGCTAAATAACTTGATTTGCTAACTTAATTTAAAATTATTAATTAAAATCCAAGACATTATGAAATCAAAAAATCTAATTTTAATTGTTTCAATCTTGTTTTTCTTTACAAGTATAAATATTAATGCAAGAGAAGTAAAAGATTATAATGTTAGTTATAAGCAAACACAAACTAATGAATTTACTGTTAAATTTCAAGTTAACAATTACTCGCTTAATGATATTGATAAAGATGGAGTAACATATTCAAATTTAATTTTTGAGAATAGTGTTACAACAAAAAAACAAGGTTGGGCAGAATTACCATTTTTACATGCTTCTGTTCAATTACCGAATAATAAAAATGTAACCGTAGAAATTGTTGATATACAATATGAAGACATTGATATTAATTACCCAATGCTTCCGTCAAGAGGTGTTATATACAGAAATCAGGATCCCTCAACAATTCCTTATCAAATAGACCCTGCCTCAATTGTTGATGAATGGTATCCTGATGAACTATTTAATAATACTGAACCTTATATTTTACGAGATGTAAGGGGTGAAAATATTTATGTTTATCCTTTTCAATACAATTCTGTACAAAATAAGTTAAGAGTTTACAAAAATATAACATTAAGAGTAGTTGAAAATAATACTCAGGTAATTAATCCAATTGCTAATGTTAATACAAAAGTTGCTCGCGAAATGCCTTCAATATATAATTCCATTTTTATTAACTATAGCGAATACCATACTAAATGGACAAATGAAATTGATGAATATGGCGAAATACTTGTACTTTACACTTCGCGTGACGCAATAGTTATTCAACCTTGGATAACATGGAAAAAAGAAATGGGCTATACCGTTCATGAAACACAACTATCAACAGGTACAAATGCCAAAACTACTATACAAAATGCTTATGATGCCAATAACGACATATTGTATGTTTTAATTGTTGGCGATTATGCAGATATTTCTTCAGATCTGGGAACAACACAAAACGGAGCAATGGACCCCATGCTTGGTTGTGTTGTTGGCACCGATGATTATCATGATATTATTATTGGGCGGTTTTCTGCTTCAACAACTACACATGTTACAACGCAGGCTAATAAAACAATTGCTTATGAAAGGGACCCCGAAACCGCAGGAACATGGTATTCTTATGGTTTGGGTATTGGAGGAAATGACGGACCAGGAGATGATAGTGAAGACGATTATGAACAAGTAGATGTAATTAAAGATTATAAATTACTGCCTTTCACATATGCTGCAGTTAATGAGGCTTATGGCAGCCCAACTGCAACAACTGTGGCAAACTATGTTAATGCCGGTTTAAGTGTAATTAATTATTGCGGACATGGAGACCATGATTATTGGGTAACTAGTGGATATTCAAACACAAATATTAACGCTTCTACAAATGGAAATAAATTACCTTTTATTTTTTCAGTAGCATGTATTGTTGGAGAATTTCATACCGGAGGAGATTGTTTTGGAGAAGCTTGGCTTAAAAAATCTGATGGCGGTGCAATTGGAGCTTGGATGTCTTCAATAAATCAACCTTGGAACCCACCTATGAGGGGACAGGATTATGCTAATGATGTTTTAACTCAAGGTTACAATTACAGCACAGGATCAGGTAGCGGAACATCAACTACTTATGGGAAAACAACTTTTGGTTCTATTACGTTTAATGCTGCTGCTTTAATGATTTCTGAAGCATCAAATACTGAAGACTGGGACACATACAAAACTTGGATAGTATTTGGAGACCCTTCATTTCAGGTAAGAACAGAAACCCCAAAAGCAATTACAATAACAAACCCTGTTGTATCTACCGGGTCATACACAACACAAATTACTGTGGGTGGTAGCCCTTTTGAAAATGCTTTAGTTTCACTTTATAAAGCAGGAGATCCACAACCATTTGCAGGATTAACCGATGCATCAGGTAATGTTACTATTAATCATACATTATCCGGAACAATCAAGTTGACAGTAACAGGATTTAATCTTGATACTTACTCACAAGATGTTGTTGTTTCATCTCCAATTCCTCCAACGGCTGATTTTATAGCAGACCAAACAAATGTTACAGCAGGAACAACTGTTAATTTTACTGACACATCAACAGATTATCCAACGTCGTGGGATTGGACATTTGTAAATGGAACTCCTGGCACAAGTACAGACCAAAATCCTTCAATTCAATATAATACTCCAGGTGTTTATAATGTTACATTAATTGCAACAAATGGTTCCGGCTCAGATACTGAAACAAAAACAGGATATATTACTGTAACAGCAGTATCAACTCCTCCTGTTGCCGATTTTGTTGCAAGCTCTATAACTGTTGTAGTTAATCAATCTATAGCCTTTACTGATCTTTCAACAAATTTACCAACATCATGGGATTGGACATTTGCCGGAGGAACACCTAATAGTTCACCAGATCAAGATCCATCAAATATTACTTATAATACAGTTGGTACATATACAGTTACATTAGAAGCAACTAATGGTTATGGTTCAGATACAGAAACAAAAGTAGCTTATATAACTGTTGTTGAAGATCCTGCTTTCTCATTAGATTTTGAAGATTGTATTAATTATTCTGAAATATTTGACCCATGGTCACTTAATGATGTAGATGGAAAGGACACATATGCATCTAGTGATTGTGATTTTCCGGGCGAAACTGAACCAATGTCATTTATGGCATTTAATCCTTCTGATGCTGGATTTTCTCTTGCAAGTACACATGGAGGAGAAAGATGTGGTATGTCAATATGTCCTGCTGACGCCTCTGCTTCAAACGATTGGTTAATTTCTGATTACATAACTCTTGGAACAAGCTCAAGTATAACATTTTGGGTTTTGTCTCCAAAGCCTGGTAGTTGGGGAAATGATTCCTATAAAGTTGCAGTTTCTACAACAAATAATTCTCCGGCAAGTTTTAATGTAATTTCAGGAGCAACAGCTATTGAAGCTCCTGCTACATGGACTCAACATACTTATGATTTATCGGCTTATGATGGGCAACAAGTTTACCTTGGGATTAATCATGTATCGGCTGATAAATTTATGTTTTTTATTGACGATATTGAAATTAATACAACTATTACTGCTATAGTATATCCTACTGCTGAATTTGTTGCCAACAGTACATCTATTTGTGTAGGCGAAACAGTTACTTTTACAAACCAAAGCGTAGATGCCGATACTTATGAGTGGACTTTTGCAGGAGGAACACCTGGAACAAGCACCAGTACAAATCCAAACATTACATATAACACTCCGGGAACATATCAGGTTCAACTTATTGCTACTAATTCTACAGGTGGTTCTGATACCGAAGTTAAAACAAGTTATATTGTTGTTGAAGCAATTTTACCTGTTGATGTTACAATAGCAGGTAATAATACAATTTGTACAGGCGAAACAGTTGTTATTAATGCAAGTCCAACAAACGAAGGAACAACACCTACTTATGAGTGGTTTATAAACGGAAGTAGTGTTGGTAACGACAACCCAATCTATACATCAACATCACTTGCTGATGGAGATATTGTTACTTGTGAATTAACTTCTTCATTTTCTTGTGCAACAGGAAATCCTGCAACTTCAAGTGGAATTACAATGACAGTTAATCCAAACCTTGCTGTTGATGTTACAATAGCAGGTAATAATACAATTTGTGCTGGCGAAACAGTTATTATTAATGCAACACCAACAAATGAAGGAACAACACCAACTTATGAGTGGTTTATAAACGGAAGCAGTGTTGGAAACGACAATCCAAGCTATACATCAACATCACTTGCTGATGGAGATATTATTACTTGCGAATTAACTTCTTCAGAACCTTGTAATGATGGCCCGGCAACATCAAATTCTATTACTATGTCTGTTACTGCAACTTTATCTGTTGATGTTACAATTAATGCTTCCACTGCAGCAATATGTACCGGAGATAATGTAGATTTTACTTCTACTCCTACAAATGGAGGAGCAACACCTGCTTATCAATGGCAGGTAAATGGTTCTAATGTGGGAACGGGTAGTACATATTCTTCTTCTATATTAAATGATGGTGATATTGTTTCTTGTGTTCTTACATCTTCTGAAATATGTAACGATGGACCTGCAACATCAAATTCTATTATTATGACTGTTGCTTCAAGTTTGCCTGCTTCAGTTTCAATTACAGGAAATAATTCAATTTGTGCAGGTGAAACAGTTGTTATTGACGCAAGTCCAACAAATGAAGGAGCAAGCCCAACTTATGAGTGGTTTATAAATGGAAGTAGTGTTGGTAACAACAATCCAACTTATACATCAACATCGCTTGCTGATGGAGATATTATTACTTGCCAATTAACTTCGTCATTATCATGTGCAACAGGAAATCCTGCAATATCAAATACACTTACAATAACGGTTAATTCAAGTCTTACTGTTTCTTTAAGTATCGCAGGAAACAGCACAATATGTGCAGGAGAAAACACAACATTTACAGCTTCTCCTACAAACGGAGGAACAACACCTGCTTATCAATGGCAAGTAAATGGCTCTAATGTTGGTATCGGTGGTACCTATTCTTCTACTACATTAAATGATGGTGATATTGTTTCTTGTATTCTTACATCTTCCGAACCATGTAACAACGGACCTGCAACATCAAATTCTATTACTATTGATGTTACAGCAAGTTTGGCTGTTGATGTTATGATAGCAGGCAATAATACAATTTGTGCAGGCGGTAATGCAACATTTACAGCTTCTCCGGCAAACGGAGGAACAACACCTGCGTATCAATGGCAGGTAAATGGTTATTATGTGGGAACGGGTAGTACATATTCTTCTACTACATTAAATGATGGTGATATTGTTAGCTGTATTTTAACTTCTTCTGAGCCTTGTGTTACAAACAACCCTGCAACATCTAATTCATTAGCTATTACTGTTAATGAATTGCCAACTGCAAATTTTGTTTTCTCAACAAACTATCTTGATGTTACATTTATAAATACTTCAACAAATGCAGTATCATATTTTTGGAATTTTGGTGATGGAAACACGAGTACATTCCCTGACAATACACATACTTATATAGCAGACGGAACTTACGATGTAACTTTAATTGCAACTAATGCTTGTGGTAGTGATACCACTATAATAACAATTAATATAGTAGGAGTTTCAATTGCAGATAAACCTAAACTTTCTGATGTGGAAATTTATCCTAACCCTAGTTCAGGCTTAATAACTATTGATTTGCACAATAACAATGTTGACAAGCTTGAAATTGTTGATGTTATTGGTAAACTTCAATACTCAAAAGTAAAAGTCAATAATGTTACCAAACTTGATCTTAGCAAACTTAATAAGGGTGTTTATTTTATTAAGTTAGTTAATGAAGATAAATCATTGGTTTATAAAATTGTTTTAAATTAATTTTCCCAAACCTGTTAGGTTTAGATAAGTATAAAAACCTTAACATAAAAACATCCGAAAAGGCAATTTATTTATTCCTCGTTTTATCCCTGATTATGCAATAGGAGACTTGAAAAAGTCGAACTACTTGCATTAGCGAGGGTTAACCCCGACTCCTGCCTGCTGATTTACCTGCCGAAGGCATGGCAGGCAAGGTAGAGTTTCACCATTTTGATGTTTTTCAAAATGGATGAAACTCTTTGTCGCTATGCTATAGAAATTTATTTTTATTTCTATTGCATAGTTTGGGTTTAACCGCATAAAAATAACCACACAGGAATATTTATTAAATGCAATAAATTACATATATCAAAATACTGTTAATCATGAATTAGTAGAAAATCTTAATGATTGGAAATACTCATCATATAATGTCTTTTTAAGCAACAAACCAACAAATTTAAATAGAAAAGAAGTAATAGAATTTTCCAATTCCACTACAGAGTATATTTTATATGAATTCATTGTCTATACTGGTTTAAAATTTTTCAGTATAAAAATAAGTTGATTTTTGATAAAAAATAACAGAATTGACAATTTTATTTTTGGATGTTTGATTTTTTATTGTTGAAGAGAAAAAAGTTAACTATAAGGTTTCTTGTGCATTTTTTTGTTTGAAATCAATATCAAAAACAACTCCTGCTCGTATCCATCTTCCCGGCATTACAAGGTATCCAAGATCATGATATTCTACATTAAACAGGTTTGAAATTTCAACATAAGCGTTTACTATATTTTTTTTCCAGTAAATTCGGGAATCAACTAAAGTAAAAGGTTTATAATCAAATTCATTATCAATATCATTTTCATCAATAAATGAATATGTGCCTGCTCTGCTTTGAAACGAAACTCTCCAACTTGCAGAAAAGTTTTTATATATTTTATGTTGTGTACTTAATGATAATTTATGTTTTAAGTAGTCTAATGCATATTTTGAAATAAAGTTGTCGCTTAATTTTTCTATTTCAGTATAAGAATAATTAATATTAACATAATTAAAAGGAAAATGCTTGCCAAATAAACGCTTTGTTGATATTTTTTCACTTATTTCAAAGCCAATGGTGGTTAGCTCTTCAATATTTACACAATTCCAAACTCCAATTGATGTATCTTTTACCCAATCAATAACATTTTTCCCTTCACGTTTAAAAACAGAAATATGCGATTTGAAATACTTATTATGATACTTAATGCCTGTTTCATAAGTAAGTGCTTCTCCGGGAACAAGGTCGGCATTACCTACATTTGCCCCTTTCATGTATAAGTCGGTAAATGTTGGCAAACGAAGAGAATTATTTACAGAACCAAAAATCCTTGTATTTTTAAACAATTGATAGCTGATATCTAATCCTGGATAATAACTCCAACTATAATCAGATGTCCAGTTTGCAAGCATTCCTGTTGATAATATCAAGTTCTTGTAATAATAAACATGTTCAATAAACATCCCCATATTATCTCTTGATCTACCGTGTGTAAATACCCAGTCAACTTCTCCGGGAACAGGAATTGTATCAAATAATTCTTCTCCAAGAACATTGCTTAATATATTTTCAGAACGATATTCAGCTCCTATTGCTGTTTTTCCTAAAAAGGTTGTAAAACTTAAATTAAAATCTATTCCATAAACATTAGTCAGATGATTATTTGTATAAACAGAAGGGTCTTCTCTTAAAAAGATATATTGATCCTGATGACGTCTCCAATATAAATTTTGGTTATATTTTATTTTTTTTCCGGATAGAAAACGAACATTAGCAAAGGTTGTTTTGGTTTTTTCAAATTGATCAGGATATTTTATCTGATAAAATTTATTTGCTCCAAAAGCTTTATTATTATGACCTGTTTGAAATTTAATATCTCCCAAATTTGACTTAAAAGCAGTCTGATAAAATAAATTTGAAATTTTAAAATCAGTATTTTCAATATAACCCGAACTTGCTTTACGCGATAAAGAAAAGTAGTTGTCCATTTGTTTTGTGTTAAATGTTCCTTCAACAGAACCACTATTAAGAAAGTGGTCTCCACCCATTACAGAAACTCTAACATTCTTTTCTTTATCATTGCCTGTAATAATATTAATTGCTCCACTAAAAGCGTTAGGACCATAAATTCTTGAACCCGGTCCTTCCAGTATTTCAATTCTGTCAATATTTTCTATTTCAATTGGCAGGTTCATGTTATGATGTCCTGTTTGAGGATCATTAACCTTTACTCCATTCAATAATATTAGCGTTTGATCAAAAGAACCACCACGAATACTTATATCTGCTAATACTCCATGATTCCCATATTGCCTTACATCAACATTTAAAACAAATTCAAGCAGCTCCATTATGCTTTGTGCCGGAGCGTTTTCAATTTCTTCTCTCCCGATAACAGTAATAACTCTTGATGATTCTGAATATAGAGTAGGTACACGGCTTGCTGAAATCTCAACCTCGTCAATTAAAAGAGTGTCTTTTTTTTGAGCAAAAGAAATACCTGTAGCAACAAAAATCAAGAGGTATGCAATAATAAATTTTTTCACAAAAAAATAATTACAATTATTATGCAAATTTACAATAATTCTTCAAATTATCAATTTTTATTCTTAATATTGTCGAGCAGAATATAAAATGAGAAAAACATTATATAAACCTTAAATTTAATTTAATTATGAAAGCTAAAAAATTTATTTTTGCTGCAATTGGAGCAGTTGTAATAACAGTTATAGTACTGGGAATTATTTTTGGAAAAGGTAAAAAAGAAATTAATTCTGACAATCCTGAATTTAGCAAATATATTTCAGCCTATACCTCAGGGGTAATTTCTAAAAAGTCTTCAATAAATGTCAGAATTTCAAGTGAACTGTCTGCCGCTTTACAAGTTGAAAAAATTGATAATGAGAGCTTATTTGAATTTAATCCGTCAATTGAAGGTGAAGTTTCGTGGTTAAATGACAGAACTATTGAATTTAAACCAAAAAATGATCTGTCATCAGGCACAGAATATTATGTTGAGTTTAATTTAGATGAATTAAAAAGCGATATTGAAGATGATCTAAGTGTTTTTGCATTTAAGTTTCAAACTATAAAACAGGGTTTTGAAGTTTCAATTGAAGAGCAAAAAACGATTGACAAAAAAACATTGAGGTGGCAAAAAGCCATGGGTGTTCTTCAAACGGCTGATGACGAAGATATAGAATTAATTAAAAAAGTATTACATGCATCACAAGAAGGGAAAGAACTCTCAATAAAATGGAAAGAGAATGATGATGCACAATTATTTTATTTTGAAATTGATAGTATTTCAAGAGGTGAAAAAGCATCGGAAGTAATTCTTGAATGGGATGGAAGTATTATTGATAGTGATATTAAGGGAGACATGAAAATTGAAGTACCTTCTTTAGATGATTTCAAATTTATGTCGTATAAAATTGTTCATCAACCTGAACAATATTTACAATTGCAATTTTCTGACCCATTGCAGGAAAACCAATACCTTAAAGGACTTTTACATTTTAATAATATATCGGGATTAAGATATATTATTGAAGATAATGTTATTAAAGTATATCCTCCATATAGATTAGATGGAACATATACACTACATATTGAAGAAGGAGTAAAAAATATTTTGGGCTATAAACTTAAAAAAGTTACTCAGATAGAATTAGTTTTTGAAGAAATAAAACCTGCCGTTCGTTTTGTTGGTGATGGAGTAATTCTTCCCAGTTCAGATAATGGCTTAATTGTTCCATTCGAAGCAGTAAATATTACAGCAGTTGATGTTAGAATTGTTCGTATTTATGAAAATAATGTTATTCAATTTTTGCAAGTTAATGAAGTGGATGGAGATTATCAACTAAGGCGTGTTGGTAAAATGGTTTTACAAAAAACAATTCCTTTAAATCAATCAAATGTTGTTGACCTTGGCAGATGGAACAGGTTTTCGTTAGACATGAATGAACTTATTGAAACTGAACCCGGAGCAATATACAGAATATCAATAAATTTTAGAAAACAACATTCTTTGTTTAATTGCGGTGATGATGATGACGAAGAAGGTGAAGGTGAAATTTCATCAAGCTGGACAGAATTAAGTGACGGCACTGATGAATCATCATATTGGGATTATTTTGATGACTACTATTACGGTGATTATAACTGGGAACATCGCGATGATCCATGCTATGATGCTTATTATGGTTCAAGAAGAATGGTTTCAAAAAATATTATTGCTTCAAATCTTGGAATGATAGCCAAAAAAGGTAATAATGGTTCAATAAACGTTATTGTTACAGATTTAAGGACAACAAAACCTCTTGCAAATATTGACATAGAAATATATGATTATCAGCAACAATTATTAAAATCGGTTAAAACAAATACTGATGGTATTGCAGCTTTCCCTGAACTTGAAGAACCATTTTTTATTATTGCAAAAAACGGGAAAGAAAGAGGTTACCTTAAATTAAATGATGGAGCATCACTTTCATTAAGCAGGTTTGATGTTTCCGGAGTATCGGTTCAAAAAGGATTAAAAGGATTTATTTATGGTGAGCGAGGTGTGTGGCGACCGGGAGATTCGTTGTATATCTCGTTTATTCTTGAGGATATAAATAAAACTTTACCGGCAGATCATCCTGTTGTTTTTGAATTAAGAAACCCTGCATATCAATTAATTCACAGATTTGTTCAGCAAAAAAACAATTTAGATTTCTATACTTTCAGATTTAAAACTGACCAAGAGGCACCAACAGGCGATTGGCAAGCTAAAGTTGAGGTTGGTGGAGCAACGTTTACAAAATATCTTAAAATTGAAACAATTAAACCAAATCGTTTAAAAATTAAAATTGATTTTGGAAAAAAATATCTTGTAAAAGGGCAAGCGGCTTCAGCTATTATGAATGTTAAATGGTTGCATGGAGCAATTGCAAAAAATCTTGATGCAATGGTTGAAGTTGTTTTAACAACTTCTAATACTTATTTTGAAAAATATAAAGATTACACTTTTGATGACCAAACAAAATCATTTTATTCAGAATCGGATGTGATATTTGACGGTACACTTGATGAAACAGGTAATGCAAATGTAAATGCAGATCTAAGTGTAGGGGAATCAGCTCCCGGGAAATTAAGAGCTACTTTTATTACTAAAGTATTCGAAAAAGGTGGAGATTTTAGTATCGATCAATTTTCGTTGCCTTACAATCCTTATACTTCTTATGTGGGTATAAAAATGCCAAAAGGAGATAAAGCGAGAAAAATGTTATTGACAGATACAACTCATACTATTAAGTTGGTAACTGTTGACGAAAATGGTAAATTGGTAAAAGAAAGTCATAGAATAGAAATGACATTTTATAAGATTGACTGGAGATGGTGGTGGGAGCAATCTTATGATAATTTATCAAAATACAGTGGAAGGTCGTATGTTCAACCATTAGAACGAAAAACAATAACATCATCGAATGGTAAAGCAAGTTGGAAAGTGAGAATTAATTACCCTGATTGGGGACGATATCTTGTGCGTGCCCATGACCTGACTACAGGACATTCTACATCAAAAACTATTTATATCGATTGGCCGGGATGGGCAGGAAGAGAGCAGAAAGATAATCCGGGCGGAGCCACCATGCTATCATTTACATCTGATAATGATAAGTATAGTGTTGGTGAAAAAATTAATTTAACAATTCCGTCAAGCGCAGGCGGGAGAGCATTAATTAGTATTGAAACCGGCTCAAAAGTAATAGAAACGCATTGGGTGGAAACGCAAAAAGATGAAACAAAATTTTCTTTTACTGCAACAAAGGAAATGACACCAAACATTTATGTAAATGTTACAATGTTGCAGCCACATGCTCAAACAGCAAACGATTTACCTATTAGAATGTATGGTATTTTACCTGTTACTGTTGAAGACCCGAGTACTCATCTTGAACCTGTTTTAAAAATGCCGGATGTATTGCAATCGGAAGAAACGGTTACTATTAAAGTTAGCGAAAAAAATAATCAGAAAATGACTTATACCATTGCTATGGTTGATGAAGGCTTACTTGATCTAACTCGTTTCCAAACACCTGATCCCTGGAACCATTTTTATGCAAAAGAAGCACTTGGAGTAAAAACATGGGATATTTACGATTGGGTAATTGGAGCTTATGGCGGAGAACTTGAAAGAATTCTTTCAATTGGTGGAGGCATGGATGAAGGTGGCGAAAGTGGTAAAAAAGCAAATCGCTTTAAGCCTATGGTTAAATTTTTAGGACCATTTCATCTAAAAGGAGGAGAAAACAAACATACAATAGAAATTCCTAAATATATTGGTTCTGTCAGAACCATGGTAATAGCCGGACATGACAAAGCTTATGGCTCTGTAGATAAAACAACACCCGTAAGAAAACCATTGATGATACTTGGAACTTTGCCAAGAGTACTTGGACCGGGCGAAACAGTGAAATTGCCTGTAAATGTTTTTGCTATGGAAAATCATGTTAAAAACGTAAGTATTCAGGTAAAAACAAACAAATATTTAAAAGTTGTTGGCGGAAGCCAAAAAACATTGAAGTTTACTGAACCCGGAGATGATTATGTTGAATTTGAACTTGTAGTTCAACCTAAACTGGGAATTGCAAGAGTTGAAATAATTGCAACATCAGGTAAGGAAAAAGCTTCTTTTGATATAGAGTTAGATGTTAGAAATCCAAATCCGAGAGTTACTGATGTGATTTCAAAAATTATTGAACCCGGACAAACATGGACTGAAATATTCACTCCTGTTGGAATAACCGGAACAAATAAGGGAGTTCTTGAAATTTCTTCAATTCCTCCTTTAAATCTTGAGAAACGATTAAAATATCTAATAAAATATCCACATGGATGCGTTGAGCAAGTTACATCGTCTGCGTTTCCACAATTGTATCTCGACAAGCTTGTTGAATTAACATCAACACAGAAAAAAGATGTTTCGAGAAATATTAAATATGCAATTAAGAAACTTCAATCGTTTCAGATGTTTAATGGCGGATTAAGTTATTGGCCGGGAGGTAGCAGCACAAGCGAATGGGGAACAAATTATGCCGGACACTTTTTGGTAGAAGCCGACAAAAAAGGCTACACCGTTTCTTCAGGATTTTTGAAAAAGTGGATTAAATATCAAAAAACAAAAGCAAATTCCTGGACCGACGATGGCAAGCGTTCTCATTTAATGCAGGCATATCGTCTGTACACACTCGCTTTGGCAGATAAACCCGTAATTGGTGCTATGAACAGATTGAAAGAAAAATCAAATCTTTCAAACGAAGCCAAATGGCGTTTGGCAGCAGCGTATCAGTTAGCAGGAAAAGAAAAAACAGCATTGAAAATGATAACAGGTTTATCAACCGATTTTAAAGAATATTACGAGTTGTCATATACTTTTGGCTCATCAATAAGAGATAAAGCTATGGTGTTAGAAACTTTGGTGTCGCTGAAAAAACGTGAACTGGCTTTCAAATTATTGAAAGAAATTTCTGCCGATTTAGCAAGCGAACGTTGGTATAGCACACAAACCACAGCATATTCTCTTGTAGCAATATCAAAATATGTTGACAAAAATGTTACATCAAGCAGTCTGAAATATACTTATAAAATTGGTGAAAACAAGGCAATAAATATTGTTTCGCAAAGTCCGGTTTCGCAATCAGACCTTAAAATAAAAGGAGCAAAAGCAAAACAATTGACAATGAAAAATACCAGCACAGGAATGCTTTATGCAAGAATTATTCTGGAAGGTGTTCCGCTTGCAGGTAACGAAACAGATTCCGAAAGTGATCTTAAAATTTCTGTAAAATATATGTATATGGATGGCTCATCAATTGATCCAACAAGCATTGTGCAAGGAACTGATTTTATGGCAGAAGTAAAAATTACACATCCCGGCATAAATGCTAATTACAAAGAAATGGCATTAACACAGATATTCCCGTCGGGATGGGAAATAATTAATACCCGTATGCTTGATGTTGGAAATTATAAAGTGGTAAGTGTCCCAAAATATCTGGATATTAGAGACGATAGAGTTTATACATATTTTGATATTAACAGAAGTAGAACTAAAACTTTCCGTGTATTGCTAAATGCAAGTTATGTGGGTAAATATTATCTACCTGTAGTTTCCTGCGAAGCTATGTACGACGCTACCATTAATGCCCGAAAAGCAGGTAAATGGGTAGAGGTAGTAAAATCAGGAATGTAGTAAATTATGAGAATTTGAGAAACACCAACAAAATACTGTTGGTGTTTTTTTATATATTTGAAATAATCATTGTACTTTCGTGAAAATTTCAGGAATGGAAAACATTATTACATTTAATAAAATTATTAAGCGTTATGTAATGGGCACGCAAATAGTTCGTGCACTAAATTCTGTTTCTATTGATATTTCTAGAAATGAATATGTTGCCATTATGGGACCTTCCGGTTCCGGCAAATCTACCATGATGAATATTATTGGTTGTTTGGATACACCTACTTCGGGACAATATATGTTAAATCATACAGACGTTAGTGGTATGACAGATAATAAATTAGCTGAAATACGAAATAAAGAAATTGGCTTTATTTTTCAAACATTTAATTTGTTGCCACGATTTACTGCTTTAGAAAATGTAATGTTACCTCTTATATATTCCGGTATTACAAAAAATAAACGAATAGAAAGAGCAGAAAAAGTTCTTTATGATGTTGGTTTGGCAGATAGAATGACACACAGACCCAGCGAATTATCGGGAGGACAACGGCAAAGAGTTTCAGTTGCAAGGGCTTTGGTTAATAATCCTTCTATTATTTTGGCAGATGAGCCAACAGGAAATCTAGATTCAAAAACATCGGTAGAAATTATGCGTTTATTTAATGATATTAATAAAAGTGGAAACACAATAATTGTTGTTACACATGAAGAAGATATTGCAAAATATGCAGGAAGAATTATTAGATTAATGGACGGAAAAATTGCATTGGATGAAAAAAATAAGGAACAAAAAAATATTAGTGATGAGTAATAAAAAATATTGGAAAATATACACAAAGGGAGGCGATAAAGGACAAACCTCATTAATTGGCGGTAAAAGAGTGCCAAAATATCACGATAGGATAGAGGCTTATGGAACAATTGATGAATTAATATCTTATATTGGTTTGTTGCGAGACCAGAATATTGAAGAAAATTCAAAAAATATATTAATAACAATTCAGAAAAAGCTAATGATTTGTGCTTCATTATTGGCAACTACTATTGAAGATAGTAATGATAAATTACCCGAATTAAAAGAAAGTGATATTGAATACCTTGAAAAAGAAATTGATATTATTGAAAATTCATTGCCGGAATTGAAATCTTTTATTCTTCCAGGCGGACACATTTCCGTCTCAATTTGTCATATTGCAAGAAATATTTGCAGACGAGCAGAAAGAAGAGTTGTATATCTTACCCAAAATTATGAAATTGACAGCAATATTATTAAATATTTAAACCGCCTTTCTGATTTTTTATTCGTGTTTTCCAGGAAGTTATCAAAAGATTTTAATATAAAAGAAATTCTTTGGTAAGCTTATTTGTAATTAAATATTTTTGTATTATATTCGCAAACTTTTTTAATACAGATGAATTTTTAAAATAAGTTGTGTTATGTATTGGACACTTGAATTAGCTTCAAAATTAGAGGATGCACCATGGCCTGCAACAAAAGATGAATTAATTGATTATGCAATTAGGTCGGGAGCTCCATTAGAAGTAATAGAAAATTTACAGGAAATAGAAGATGAAGGCGAAGCCTATGATAGTATAATAGATATTTGGCCTGATTATCCGAGTAAAGATGATTTCTTCTTTAATGAAGATGAGTATTAAACCTTAAAAATTATGTTAAAAAAAAGCTTGTTCATTTATTGAACAAGCTTTTTTTTATTTACAAAATTATGCTTCAACCCACTCTAAAAAAAACAGAATTTTCTAACAACAAGGGCTACCTCTTGTAAGAAAATTTAGCTGTTTTCTTTATTCACCCCATCACATGGTTCGCAATTTTGTCAGGCTAACGCGCTTTGCATTAGTTTTCAATAAAGACAGGCAAGTATAAATTAATTTTTTTCCTATTTATTATATACAAAATGTATTTGGATATCAAAATGCTGAGGACAGTAGCCATGAAAATTCTTCAGGGTGTTGCAACGCTGAAAACAGGATTGCTGAAAGTAGAATGAAGTTTTTCATGTTTTTTAGATTTTAAGTTTCTCAAAGATAGTAAGAAAATATTTCCTGTTTATTTTGGGAATCCTTTTTTTCGATTTGTTGTTATTACCCCTCTTTATCTTTCAGCCTAAGGCGGATTAGAAGTTTTAAATCCATATTTATTAATAAATACTTAATATTCTTTTTGGGCTAAAGCCCATTTAATTTTTGTGCTTTAACCCGAATTATGCAAAAGAATTTATTTCTTTTGCATAATCGATTAAGAATCACTGCCAAAATTATTTCATTTCAATCACCATTTTTGTGTTCTTCTACCTTGCCTGCCATGCCTTCGGCAGGTAAACCGGCAGGCAGGAGTCGGGATTAACCCTTATATATTCATTAGTTCGGCTGTTTGCAACCTCCTAATGAATAATGCGGGTTTAACCTAATTTATCATTTGGAATAAGTGCTAAAATATCTTTCACTTTTATGTTTGTATCCTTTATTGTTTTTGACATACCTTATCTAAAGAATATTAGAACAAAGATATATGTACTTAACTTTTAAGAACAAATATAATAATACTGTTTATCAACAATATGCAATATTTTTTGTTAATATCACGTGGATTTTTATAATTTGAAAATTTACAATGAATTTTTATATGGATTTTTTGCCAAATTGTTAATTACTTATTGAAAAGCAGTCCCTTAAAAAGTATTCTATAATATAGGAATCTTCCGAACACTCTTAATTGCAAATCCGCAACATTGGGATTATTGCCATCTACAATTGGCAAAACTTGATTTTAACTTATAAATTTAGCACCAATCAATGTTTTAGAAAATCACACCTTTTTTACATTAACAGCATTCATACCTTTTAAGCCGCGCTCTAGTTCAAAAGTAACCTTATCGTTTTCATCAATTTCCTCTGTCAAACCGTTGACATGTACAAAATATTTATCATTAGTTTCTAGTTCTTTAATAAAACCGAAACCTTTTGATTTGTTGAAAAATTCAACTACACCATTTCGTATTGAGGTAGTTTTCTCATTCTCCCTTTTGGGAACACCAATTTCTATGTTTTTTGCATTAATCTTCTTTTTCTTTGTCAGATCAGGTGGAGTATCTGTGATATGTCCATTTTCATCAACATATGCCATTTGGTTATTGAGGTCACCTTCTTCTAATTTTGCTGTCCTGCGTTCTTCTCGTTTTTGTTGCTTAGCTTTCTTTTTTTTCAAACGTTTTTTCTCTTTTTCACTCTTGTTAAAAGTCTCTTTCGATTTCGCCATTCTTCTTCTTATTTAATGTTTACTATTTGTATAACTATACATATTGTTTAACTGCAAAATTACAAACAATTTATGTGTTTACAAAAAAAGCTTGGGTTAATCTTAGCCAGGAGGCTAAAGTTTATCAAGGATTAGAAGTTAGCGACAGTGGAAATACATGTCAGTCACAGACTGACTATTTCTTACGATTTAGTCAGGAGACTACGCCGAGCAGGGTTTTTTTACTTAATACCATGCCATACAAGCGAGATGAATCGGGGAGCGCTGGAACAAGGAAATTATATTATTAATCCAAGATAATTTTTATTTTAAAACTCCCTTCTGTTACACTTAAATGATCATTTGTATCTGAACCGTTTCTTAGTTCTCCATAAAATGTTCCCTGTACTATTTCATTAGTTTTACTTGTGACAATCATTTGAAATGAATTCTCACCCAATACAACTCCATCAACCAAATAATTGTTTTCACTTACATGATTTCCTGTATAATAACTCAAATCAAGTTGTATTTGATTAGAATAACCTGAAGCGTCTAATGTATCTGGCAATTGCCAATTATTATAATCTACATTTTTGATATGTATAGCCCAGCCTTTTTGATCTGTGTCTGATACTGTTCTTTGCATTGTTATTATTTGCATAAAGCTTGAATAATTTGAAGCATTAAATTCACACCCAGAATATGAACAAACATAATCTGCTTTTAGCATAACACCATTTACTTTCCCTTGTATATAGTATTCGGGCGTTGTTTCTATTTCTTCTATTGTTGGTTCTTCATTGTTTTCTGTTTGCTTGTCTTTTTTACAAGAAGACATTAAAGCAAAAGCCAAGATAAATATTGTGATGTAAATTTTCATAATTTCTAAATTTTAAGTTTTTTTGACTTGTTGTGCAAGATGCAGAAAATAAATGAGAAAAAAAAGAGATATTGACAATTTTTATGTTGTTTTGATACTTCGACTTTGCTTAGGGTGACAAACTTTTGCATAAAAACCACGCGAAATGATTGACTTCCCCGAGAAAATCGTGGCAGGCTGTCAAATTTCATTTCGTGCAGTAGCGGAGTTCTTATATTATGCACTATTTTGCAATAAACATTTTTCTAGAATATTTACCGTATCTCTTATCCTACTTAATTTAGGTAGTTGATTATCCAAAAAATCTATTTTGAAATTGGTTTCTAAATAATACAAATATATCTTCGAATCGAAATTATCGAAGCCTAAATCATTCTTAATATCAGCATCTAAACTTATATCTTCGCGTTTTGCTCCTATATTTCTGAGTATGCGATATAATCGTCTTTGGATCTTTTTTCTATTCATAATTTCAAATTTTTAATGGTTCTATATATATATAACACATAAAACCTTATTAACCCCTACTTATGTTTTAATTTAAAAATATTATAAAAGATAAAAACAAAATTAGAGCATGCCTTAAAACAAGAAAATCACCCTTTAAGGTGATTATTATAATATTTTAATGCCAAATTAATGAAAGCACCTATTTACCACCCGATACAAGAGCGCAACAGTGGGTCAATTACTTTTCTTTGATTTTGAATCTCTCATTTTCCCATTCTAATTCAATACATTCTTTATCTAGGCAGAATTTGATATTCTTTCCACCTTGGGGTAATATATATTTAAATTCTAATGGGTCCATTTCCATTTCATTATAATCTTTGGGAGCTAATAACTGCTCTAGGCTTGCATTATTGGGTACAATATCTTTGTTATCTAGCTTAAGATATTGCTCATCTTTGTATTTCTGAAAACTTATTGATGACGAACAAACCGGGCCACATCCCCAATTTTCTGTAGCTATGAGTTTTGAACCATCGCTGAGATTCCAATAAGTCATAGTAAATCCACCTTCTGTTTGTGATGGCACATAAGAGATATAAGCATTATCAATGTCTAGTTGTTCTATAAGATAGCTTTGATAATATCCTTCCTTTTTCATCAAAAAAGCTTTTACTTTCTTGTATCTTATACTATCTCCTCTAAACTCTAATAAGCTTGATAAGAAATAGAAGTTATCTTTAATTGCAAATTTCTCAATTCCTGTCAATTCCTTAATAATAGATTCTATATATGCAGAGTCTGCTACAGAAATTGATTCATTATTTTGTTCTATGCCAGTTGATTCATCTGTATTTATAAGTTCTCCATTCTCGTAAAACTCTTTATCGATTACCTCTCCTTTATCATCCCAAAAGGTCCATTCTCCTGTTGGTTTTTCATCCTTGAAATACTTTGTGCATTTCATTTCGCCATTAATATAAAACTCTCTTACATGATTCATTTCGCCAGTTTCAAAATAAAATTCTGTTTTAATTAGATTCCCATATTTATCCCAATAATTCCATTCTCCGGTTTTATTATTTTCTATAATCCTGCCTTCAGATTCTTTAGTATTATCTGGATAATAATTAGTCTGAACCATGTTATCGCAAGAGATTAATATCACAAGCAATGCAAATAGTACAATTAGTTTTTTCATAGTTTTATTTTTTGTTTACACATAAAAAATACTATTTCTTAATTCTTTATTATTGAAAACTCTACTCTACGGTTTTTTTGTTTTCCTTCGGCAGTATCATTTGTTTCTATAGGTTTTGTTTCACCATAGCCCTTAGAAATCAATCGTTCTGCATTTATACCTTTTTTGATTAGATAATCCATAACACTATTTGCTCTATCTTGAGATAATTTAAGGTTAACTCCGTCTGTTCCTACATTATCTGTATGTCCAGATATTTCAATCCTTGTATTATAATTTTCTTTAAGATAATCGACTAGGATGTTTAATTCTACAAATGATTTTTTTAATAATACTGCACTTCCAGATCCAAAGAATGTATTATTTAAACGAATAGCTTTATTTTCTTCTATTTTGGTTAAATGCACATCCTTCTTAAAAAAAGAAGTCTTTTTTATACCTTTTAAATCTATCTTTTCTTTTGTCTTTGCATAGCCTAAAGCTTCTACAATTAACTCATATTCTTTGCCTGGCTCAAGAATAAGTCTGTAATTTCCATCTTTTTGTGCAATGCAGGTCATTTGTTCCTTATCATTACCTGTAGTAATTGTTGCCTGTACAGGATTAAAATTAGATTTATTAAGGACTTTACCTTCCACTATTGCAACATTTTCAGGCTTATAAGAATTTTTTAGTTTTACTCTTACAATATCACATGCACCTAGACTATTTTCTTCACTAGCCAGATAAGCATAATCAGCAAATGCCGATATTGTAAAATCAACGTCACGCCCTACTCCATTGATATCAGTCCCTAGCTTCAAAGGCTCTGTCCATTTTTTCCAAGTATTATCAAGCCTTTTACACATATAAATATCATGTTTTCCAAAACCTCTTGGTCTATTAGATGAAAAATATAATGTTTTCATATCTGCTGCTAAAAAGGGAAACTCTTCTCTATATGTAGTATTAACCAAATTGCCGAGACTTCTAAGGCATGACCATTCACCTTTTTCATTTTTTAATGACACAAAAATATCAATGTCTTCTTTTACGTCTCCTTTATACTCTCCTTTTGCGGTACTTAAAATAATGGTTTTATTATCAACGCACATCATACCAAAGGTACCATAAGTTGTTTTGTTTCGGAAGTTAGAAATATATATTTTTTCAACTATTTGCCATATACTATCTTTCTTGGCAGCAATAGAAAATGGAGTCCCGCCCCATACCATAGCAGAATTATTAAACCCATTAATTGATAAAACAAAATTAGGATCTTTGTCATTTAATGAATTTAAGGGTTTTGCTTTAGACCATTCATTATTCTCATCGAGAATACTAAACCAAATATCCCAGGCTCCTTTATTATCAGGACCCAGTTTTCTTGAAAAATATAGTATTTTACCATCGGGAGAGATAGTTGGGTTTTCTTCGCGATATTTTGAGTTTATATTCTCTCCAAGATTCTCTTTAGTAGAATTATTTGAAACAATATCTTGACTATAGCATTGTTGCAAAAACATTATTGATATAAAGATTATATAGAATAATTTTCTCATTGTTCTATTATTTCTCCCCCATAAAAATACAATTTTTTTATTTACCACCCGATACAATCGGGCGGGAGCGGGGGCTTTTTTTTGTAATAAAAACTAATCCTATTGCAAATACAATAAAGGGTATTATTATTCCACTCTTAATAATATGAATTATATCATTACTACCCTTATGATTGCTTAGTTCTAATATAAAGATAGAAACCGGAACAGATGCAATAATGATTAATAATGACAATACTAATTTTAAGATACTTATTTTTTGTTTAAATAATTTTAGAATAACAAAAGGAACTATTGAGAGTAAAGGAATAAGTACGAATATTGAATATATTATTAAATTAAGCTTCCAATCTGGCATTGACATCATCATAAACAAGGCTGAAGGACCTCCAATAAAAGTATAAGTAAGGCTTAGTTCTATTAAATAAAATATTCCGAATCCGAAGATTATTCCAATTATATTTAATATTAGTCTTTTACTAGGCTTAATTCTAATAATTAAGTTACCCCAAATAATAAATAATATTAGCCCAATAGGTACTGCAAAGTGATAATAGCTTGTCCATATCAAACCATGCCAGCCATGATATTCTAGCTCAACTCTCCAAATTATACCAATTATTATTGAAATAATTATAAGGCCTATTATCTTATATTGCTCAATAACTTTTAACATAAACTAAGTTTGTAATAAAGCTCTGCCTTTTTATCCCATAAAAATACTATTTTTTATTTAATTTGGCTTTTTATATTATGAAACGCGACAGGATTGACTTCGTCGAACTTACGTTTCGCGCACCAGCTGGGGTGGGGCTGTTCTCTTGCTGATATGCAGGGAGATTAATTTTAATTTATTTTGCAATTATCTTATAATATGCTATATTTGATACATGAAAAACCTTTATCTACTTACTTTAGCAGTATTATTTGCTTTTAATAGCAGTGCCCAACATGATTTTGGGCTTAGTTTAAATGGAGCTTTATCAAAAACAATTGAAACCGAAAATTATATACTTAATACCTTACATAAAATAGAATACCAAAGTCTATATAATCCATCTTATAATTTTGGAATATATTACAATCTACATATTAGCAAACATTTATTATTTGGTTCTGACATTTTATTTACTGAAATTGAAGGTAATGAGATAATAGATATTACATATATAGAAAATCCTGGTTATTCATATAATACATACAGAAAGCATCTCTCCTATTTAAGTCTTCCTGTATACTTTGGGTTAAAATTCGAAAAAACTTCATTTTATATTGGTTTTATGCCTTCTTTACTATTAAAGAGTAAAGAACTTTGGAAAAGGACAGTAGTGCATAACGAAATTGTTAGCCATGATAGAGCAGATCGTTATCTGAGTTGTTATGATGCTGATTATGGACCCAAGATTGGCTTGAGATATAATATTAAAGACAATCTTATTATTGAGGCTAGTTACTATTATGGTTTAAAAAGAATAAATGAATACGAAAATAGAACATGGAAAAATCAGCAAATAAGTTTAGGTTTTAGATATACTTTATTTACAACAAAGAAACCAGAATAGCCCCACAAAATCCCTTAAAGCAAAAAGGCAGAAGTATTAGCACAAGAAAGATTTGCTAGTATTTTATGGAACGCGAAAGGATTGACTTCCCCGAGAAAATCGGGGCAAGCTATCGAACTTACGTTTCGTGCAGCGGAGGGCACCAGCTGGGGCGCCAGTGCGAGAGACCAAGTTAGCTTATTCATATTTTTTTATAGCTTGAAAAAACTTCTTTTGATAATTTCCAAAATATTGCCATCTAGTAGTTCCATATATTTTATCGGTTTGCAAGTCTTGAATTGCTATTGAAAAATTTTGCTTCCAAATAAAGCGATTCCATTCGTTACTATAATATTGAATCCAATTCATTTGAATTAATAATCTATACCTATACCCTTGCTCTATAAAATATTCTTTATTCTCTGACCGATACTCTGAAGAGAAATATTTAAACTTAAAAGGATATTTAATTTCCATCTTATATATCAAATCAGAATTTATTGTTGTAGATTTTGGTCCTGTTAACAAAGGTTTTCTACCTATTTCACCTGGACCAATTACGATAAAGAAGAGTCCTGAATTCTTTAAATCTTCAGGATACCCTGTAGAATCATCTAATACTATGGGATTGGCTTCATAATAATCTCTGTAAGTATTTGTATAACCGACAGAACTTCGCAATAAAATTTCTGGTGCATAAGGCAAATACTTTTTTAATTCATCTTCAGCACTAATTATATTTCTTATGTAACATTCGTATTGTTTATATTTAATATTATAAATGGTAGTGTCTTTGTTATCAATACTTTTATAATCTATACTAGTTATTTTATCTTCTACTATGTAACATCTTAAAGTATCTTTATTACCTTTAAGAATTATATAATCTTGGGCAAAACAATTAGATATACAAACAAGACATAATAATTTAAGTAAAATTACTTTTCTCATACTTTCATTTTTCACTTTTGATATTTGGCTTTTGTTTTTAAAAAGCTTTGCTTTTTCCTCCCCCTTAAATATTCTTTTAATCATGATTTATTCATTAATAATATAACTGCAAGAATTGATATTAGATTAATTAATATTCTTATTTTCTGGAGGTTTAATATAGAAATCAATCTTTTCTTTATTATCTTTGTTATATTTAATTGTTTCTTTTAAATCTCCACTAGGATAATATTCATTCCATATTCCAACCTTATATCCTTTTTCTGCGTAACCACAAAGCTTTTTATTTCCGTTCTTATAGTAGTTCTCCACGTAACCATGGCATAAAAAATCTTTTAGTATAACTCTACTAATTAAAGTACCATTGGGATAATAATTTTCAAAAACACCATTACCTGTTTCTTCATTATATTGGATTATAGCTAAGATATTACCTAATGTATCACAAACGGTATTTTTATCCAATTTACCATCAATAAAAATACATTCTAGATTTTTAATTCCATTTAGGTAGAAATAATTCCAAGTGCCAATTGGCTTATTATTCACATATTTCTCAACACTTTGAATTTTACCATTTTCGTACCATCTATTCCAAACACTATCCTTTTTACCATCAATATATTTTCCTGTTGCATTTAGTTGTCCATTTTCATACCATTCATTCCAAACACTATCAATTTTCCCATAATTGATTTTTCCTGTGCGTTTTAATTGTCCATTTTCATACCATTCTTTACTAATACCATCTAGAGTACCACTACTCCATTCTACAGTTACTATTATTTGTCCATTTTCATGCCATTGATTCCAAATACTATCATTCTTTCCATTAGTATATTTCCCTATCTGCTTTAATTGTCCATTTTCATGCCACCAATTCCAAATACTATCCTTTTTACCATCAGTATATTTCCCTTTTGTTTCTAATTGTCTATTTTCATACCACCAATTCATTATACTATCTTTTTTTCCATTGGTATATTTCCCTTTTTGTTTTAATTGTCCACTTTCATACATATAATTCCAAATACCTTCTTTTCCCCCATTAGTATATATCCCTGTTGTTTTTAATTGTCCACTTTCATACCAAGATTTATAAGTGCCATTTTCTACACCATTAAGATAAAACCTATTACTTTTAGGTTTCCCATTAGGATAATACCATGTAGATAAACCTTCCTTAATACTCATTTCTACATCTGAAAATTTACCTACCATTTGAATAGTATCATTAAGGTAATAGTCCTTTACTTCAAATAATTCATTATTTGAACTTTCTACAATACGATAATAGCTCGCATTTCTTACACTAGTTTTTGCCCAAGCAGTATCGAAATAGATTCTACCTTCTGAATAGTGAGGTAGTAGAGTGGAATCTGATTTTTCAAGTTCTTCCTTTTCATTATTTTCACTTGCTTTATTGGTTTTACCTGCAATTATTATTTCAACTTTTTGTCCATCAACACCATCTAAACCATGTTCGCCTTTATTTTCAAAATATTTAATCGATTTTTTAAATCTACAGGGAGCTGTAGCTTCAACCTGTTTATTTCCAACTATAATGTCACCACAAGGCCCTCTTGCACCAGCTTTACCTTCTTTGCCACCATAACCACTTCTATTTTCGAAAGAAAATAAATTTAAATATTTGCTTGACAATGAATCAATATTAAAAGTAATTGAACCTCCTTGGCCTCCTATTCCACCTTTGCCACCATTGCCACCATATCCTCCCGAACCTCCTGTGGCCGCAGGTGCACTAACTACATTACCCGAATATCTTACATTTCTTGTAGTGCCTTTGCCTCCTGGTCCTCCTCGTCCTCCCTGTCCACCATTGCCTCCATTTGCCATTATCTTGATTTCTGATTCTAGTGGGTTGGCCAAAAATATGTTTTCATTATTGTTTCCAAGATTCAGAACCTTAATTTGCAGCAATTCCTTTTGTAATACTTCGTCTATATAGCTTGTAATAAATACTTCTATGTTTCTTCCCTTGTTTCCTGTAAGCCCAACTTTTCCAGGAAGTCCATTAACACTATTATAGGACTCAATATATGCCCCTGGTTCACCATTCTTACCTTTTCTCCCAGAATAATCTAAAACTAATTTCCCCTTATAATTTAGGGTAAAGGTATCTTGATTAGAAATAGTAGTATTATATTTAAATACAGCTTTAAATGGAAATTCGTGATCTTTATAGAGCATAGGATTGAATGCAAAAAATTGTCCTTTTTTATTAATGGTAAGACCTTTGGCATCAATAAAAAAATTATCAATTATTGATTTGCCTGTACAATCTATGTTTTTGCCTTTTTTTGTAAATGCTCTAATTACAATAGGTATTCCTTCGTTTGATTTATATATAGAGTCTATTAGAGATACTTCAATTTCTGTAATATTCTTTTTTTGTAAGAAATCTTTGATTTTAATTTCTTCTTTGCTTTGAGCATAAACAAATGTTATACTTGCAAAAAGTGTTAATATTAATATTAGTTTTTTCATTTGCTATTTCCTTCCCCAAAAATACTATTTTTTATTTAATTTGGCTTTTTATATTATGGAACGCCACAGGAGTCTCGCACCCAATGTTATTAAGTTAAGAGTTGAGATACTCATTATCAGTTGCCCCGACCTTTAGGTCGGGGGTTGAAGTACAAAAATTAAATGGGCTTCAGCCCAAAAAGAATATGAAGAATTTATAAATTAAATGCGAACTTAAAAGACTTTTGGGCTAAAGCCCTATTTTTACAATATTTATATCCCCGTCCTAAAAGACGGGGCAACTGATAAGCTTATACTTATAGTTTAACTTGAGGCAGAGTGTGGCAACTGTTGTGATTTCTTTTTCTGATAATTGCAGATAATTATGGAGATAACAAGCAAAAGCCCCAATAATAAAATATAAGTCCAAATTGGGGTAGCATTATATAAAATTAGACCAATCAATATTGTAATGATACCAACAATAAGAAAGAAAATGCGGGCTCCTCTTTTTTGATTACGTCTCCTTTTGGCTTGAATTACAACAAAAATGTTTAACGGGATTGTTAAAATGTATGATGCGCCAATAAAAAGACCTCCTAAAAATGAAAATCCATCATCCATAAAACAACAAACTATTTCATAGCCAATATAAATATTTAGTACAAATACATTAATTGCATAGATATACGACATTATATTAAAGAATTTGCAATATCTGGTTTTGTTGTCTTGAATACTTGGATTTTTTATTGGATTAACATCTTGCATACCGCAAACTTATTACTGAATTCAAGTTACAAATGTAAGCTTTTTGCTTAAATAATTAGAAGGGTTTAATAAAATTTTAATTACTTGAGGCAGGGAAACCAATGTACTTTATGGTTTATTGTTACTGATTGCAAATTTGCCCTTTACCCACCAGAAAGGATTCTGCAGCAGCGGGGTTCGTAAGTTTCTGCAATTTTCTTTTGGTCTTGCGATTTTAAATGTTTTTGTAGTACCGATTTTTGAAATAATGCCATGCTTGTTTGTTAATTCTTATTTTGGCTTTAAAGATATGAAAATTAATCGAATTGTTTAAAATGCTTTCGCATTTAGTAGTTTGGAAACTACTTTTTACTTGCGGCGGAGTTACAAACTCCTCCGAGCAGGGTGTGGCTTCAGCTTTAATCATAATAATTTGCAAAATCCATAATAATATGATAAAGGCAAAATTCTTCTTCCTTTTGTGTTAAATAATTTTTTCTTATGTGAAAAGTGTTGAATGTATTATTATTATTCTCTATTGAGTTTAGGACAATTTTCTTTCCTGTTAGTTTACCTGTTTCTATGTTGTCATAAATAAGGTTTATTTCATTTGTCAAGCTGTCAATAATATTCTTTTTGTTTTCGCTGATAACAAAACCAAGCATTCCTCCAAAACTAATATCACAAGCGTATTTTCCTGTCATAAAACGATATATCCCACCATCTTCTCTTTCTCTTACACAAATATATTCGCTTATTGATTTTGAGAACGACATACTTTTGGCTTTACCAAGATTTTTGGCTTCAAATGAAAAGTATTTATTTTGCCAATCACTATGTTCAAATTGTAAATCAATATAACCTTCGTTATTGCACTCTGCACTTGGTTCAAGATTTATTATAAAACCCTGTTCATTAAATATTTGACTTTCCCTTTTAAACCAGTTTCTGATATGTTTTTTTATCTCTTTTTCTATATTTGCTCTCGGCTTTTTGGTTTCATTTTCAATTAAAGCAACAATATGCTTATTATCAACATTTTTATAGTACTGCAATAAATGAAAAAAGATATAATTTTTCCATTCTTTATCTTCAAGTTTGCGTAATTCTGTTCGGCTGTCAGACATTACTTTTGTAGGAGGTAATTTTATATATCCTTTCATTTGCTCAATGATTTCAGGATATTTTTACCATCTTCAAAAGCTTTGGTAGCTGTCCAATTACTGTACTTATTGCTTTTTATTATGTAAATACAGTCATTCCCAATAATTTTTTCTTGCATTACAAGAAAATTCTCATTTGTGGTTTTTAAAATTTCTTCATTAACAATGTATTTTAATGTTTTTTCTGCTGTTGGTTGTTTAGCTTCTGATTTGTTAAGATAAATGGCAACAACGGCTATGTCAAATCCAAATTTTTCATCTTGATGTGATTCAATATAAGGCTTGTTTACAAAATATAATTCAAACATATTCTCTAAGGTTTGTTTGTATTGTTTGAAATCATTTTTTGTAACGGTTCTTTCAGACGAGAAAAAATCTTTAATTCTTTGTCTTTCCAAATAACTTAAATCATATAAATCAAAAATAAGTTTATTTAATTTAGCTTTTATTTTGCCTTCGTATTGTAGTTTACCTTTGGTAAGTTGCTGGCTTATTTCTGATATTTCAGCAACTAAATTTTCGTCTAATTCTTTGGGGATTAGGATGTTTTTAATAATGGTTTCACTTATATGAGGAAAGGAACCGGATTTTCTTTTCAAAAAAACTAAATTTATATAATAACTTATAATATCAGAGTTTAATAAGGCTGAAAATAAGTGATATAGAGTACTATTTTTAAGTCTAATAGAAAATACCCCATCAGGAAAACAAAGCGTTTGATTATCATAAATAGCTTCAAATTTTTTTCTTGGTATTTTTCTTAATAGAATTTTATCTCCTTTAAAGAATGGCAACTTTTTATTACGTCTAAACTTATTATTTAATAAATCATTTTTATTTAAAAATTTATTTATAAAAACCTTGAAAGCATTAATGTCTTTATATTCTATATATGGAAGTGCGTACGTGTCATTTTTAACTCGCGAAATAAAACTTTCCTTAATTTTCGTAAATTCTATTTTTTGTTCTTCTTTAGATAAATTTTCATATGACTTATTTTCAGATTTTATTTTATCGCTTCCTGTAATTCTTAAACCAACAGCTAAACCATAATAGTTGTCATCTAAAATATAGTTTTCTAAAATTTCTGAATTATTCTTTAACTTTGTTATTAATTCTAAATCAAACTCATTTCCAACCAAATAGTTTCTTAATACAACTTTTTTTTCCAGTATATCTTTTTGGTTTATTTCAATTCGTTTATCTTCTTGGATTACAAGCAGATTAAAAGTCTCTGAGAAAAGTTCTAAATCTACAGGATAGTATTTCATAATGTTGCTTTCAACTCTTTTGTTGTTGAAAATGGCAACAATAACACTTTCTTTTGCTTTTTTAAATAAAATTTTCTTTACTCGTGAAAGTTCGTAAAAGTTTTCAATTTGAAAGTTTTCACAGAAAAAATTATTAAAGTTTTCAGATTTTTCATTGTAAAAATTTGAACTGTTTAAAACAAAACCAAATTTAGTCTTTTCATTTGCCCAATCTTTAATTTTAAGCATAAATGCCTGTGATATTTGTTTGGAACCAACTACATCTTTAGCTTTAAATATTTTACCATTTATTTCCGTACTATAATTATCTATAAAATCGCGTTCTTTTTTATGTTCGTTTGTATAAAGTGGTATCTTAAAAAAAGGTGGATTCCCGATAATGTAATCAAATGTTTGATTAACAAAATGTAAGCTTCCTTTCTTAACTTCAAGCGAATTGCCGTATATTACATTTTTTGAAAAATCAGGGAATATTTTAATATCATTCTCCGTTTCAATTTTTTGTTTTATATATTCCTTTATTTCTTCGCTAGGTAGTCCTTTTAGTATTTCAAGATAAAGTGAAAATATGGTTAGCCGCCAGGCTGTATAATCTTTCTCTATACCAAAAATGAACTTTTGCAGTAATTCTATTTTATGTTTAATTATCTCAGAGATATTTGCATTTTTCTTAGGTCGATTTTTTCTTAATAGCTTCTGGAATGCTAAAATCAAGAACATACCCGAACCGCATGCAGGGTCAAGCACTTTTCCTTCTTCTGCAATTGTGTCATCAATAATTAGTTGTGCTAATTTTGGCGGAGTATAATAAATTCCCTGGTCTAGTTGGTCATCTTCAAGAAAAACTTCATAAATATGACTGATAAATTCAATAGGAATAATATCAAAACGAAAATCAAATAAAGACAATTGCCCTGTATTTAAATCATCTTGGCTAATTGTTCTATAAAGTAAATTTGAAGCTTTATTAATATACTTTTCTTCAATGTGTGGTTTGTCAAACAGAACATTACTGAATATTTTATTTATCTCTTCAAAAAGTAAATTAATGTATTTAGCATTGTTGTTGTTTAGTAATTGCTTATAGTTTAAATCTATGTTGTTAAAAAAGTGATTATAGAAATATGAATTTATTATTTGATTGTCCTCAAGGAACTTAATAAATAGAGTTCTATCAATAAGAGATTGAACAATTTCAATTTTATCATTTCCTAATTCAATTATTAGTTTTTTCTTTAATTCTTTTAACTGTCTAATTAATTTCTCATCAATCCGTTCACTTTTTTTGATTTTTTCGATAAACTCTAAATAGGAAAGCCAAAAAGCACCGGTTTCAAATCTCCATTTCCTAATCTTTTCTAATTTCTTTTCATCTTCCCTTTTACCCTTGAAACTGTCAATATTTGCAGGAGGTTTTCTTGGGTCGGTTTTAGCATAATTTAATGAAATAATATTTGAGTTTTCGAGATAAAAAAATAAATCGTATTTATCTTCATTCCAAATATATCGTCTGACTTCAAATAATTCTTTATCAGTTAAATTATTTGAAGAAATAATATAAAATGAACTTTTTGTTTGTTCAATGTTCTCACTTTTGTAAACAAAAACATTGTTTTTTAATTTATCAGTTAATCTTTTATTTTCTGAAATTATTATTTCTTTCAAATTAATATTCTTTCCGAAAGTAAAATCAATATTTTCAAAAAAATCTTTTATCAGGTTCATTTTCAACGAATAATAAAAATCTCAACAAAGTTAATACTACTTGACGAATTTACAAAATTATTCTTTAGTTCCCATTTTCTCCAACTTCTCCTCAACATACTCCATCGCATTTTCCTCATCTTCCTCAATGGCTTTTTCAACAACGGTTTTTGCTAACTCCTGTATGAAATGTCACTTCGACTATAAGGAGAACGTATCGAAAAGTGAGAAAGGGGATAATCTCAGGTCTCGATATAAAATTCTTTTAGAATTTCTACTCGACCTGACAAGGGGGTTGTTTATTTACATACCCGTGAAAACGGGTATCCAGTGTTTGCTGGTCTACTGGATTACCGCTTTCGCGGCAATGTTTTGATTTTTACTATGTCTGTTCTATTTTTTCTTTACCCTATCCCTAAAGGGAAGAAAAAATAAGTGTGTGATTGTAGCCTTTAGGTTTTAGGGTGTGGGCAGGGAGTGTTTATGCCTGTTCTCGATACTCACTCCTTTTAGTCGTGAACTTGACCTGACAAGGGGGCTCGACCTGACAAAAGGCTTGATTTTGCTGTTTTTTCTGCATTTTTCGCAAAAAACAGGGCATTAGTAGCATGATTATTAATTTGACACAGTTTATTGAATAGACCCAGATAAAAGTCTTTATTTCCTACCGGCAATCTATATTCTTCACCTACAAAAGTAAATTTTTTTCCAAACTCTAAGATAAATCCTTTCAGATGTTGAACAATCCTTTTCCGTAAGTTCTTTTCTGAATAATTTTTTGGTAACGATAAAAAATCAAGAATATAATTGTCCTTGAATGTTTCAATTGATTTTGGATGTATTTCTCTCAGCGATGCTGAGACTTTTTGCTCAGAGAGTATCATTCTTTCAAAAATACCACTATCAATCTGTCTTTCAAGCTCTCTGGAACTATACCTTTCTCTAATTGCTAATTGAATATAGAATTCTCTTTATTTTTCGGATGTGGCTTTTGAAATAATCATTAGATTATTTGTCCAACTCAATTCTCTCAGCAGTGATGAGAGTTTTTTATTTTTAGAATATGTATCAAAAAATTGTTTCATTCTCCACAAGTTTTGCGGAGAAAATCCCTTTATGTCAGGCACTTTTCGGTAAATATACTCAGACAAGTTGTTAACAATACCTTTTCCCCAATATGAGGAATTTACTTTTTTACTGATATATTGTCCAATGCTCCAATAAAGTTCAATCAATTCTGTGTTTACAGCAAGCATAGCTTTTTCTCTGGCTACCGTAATCATATTTAATATGTCGTCAAATTGTCTTTCTATTTTCATATTACAAATCTAAGGAAATAATTTATAGGTATTTTAAGTATTTTTATTAAAAGCTGATATGATAATCTATTCCTCCCCTTTGGGGAGGCTAGGAGGGGCTATAGCATCATAAACCACCTGATGTACTTTTTGTCGTACTTTAAGTGTGTTTAGTTTCCAGTTTTTAACGCTTGGGTGCACTCTGTTTGAAAGAAAAACATATACAAGTTCTTCTTTTGGGTCTACCCACACACAGCAACCTGTAAATCCTGTATGTCCGTATGAATTAGCCGGAGCATCAAAGGCAATAATGTTTTTTTCAAGGGCTTTGTCAAAGCCTAATCCCCGGTGGCTTCCGGGCTGAAACGCAGTAAACTTATTTATTGTTTTATTGCTGATATATCTTCTTCTGCCGTAGGTTCCGCCATTTAACAGCATTTGGAATATTACTCCTAAATCGTGAGCATTTGAAAATAATCCTGCATTTCCGGCAATACCGCCCAAAAGAGCAGCCGAGGGGTCGTGTACATAACCGTGAATTACCTGATTTCGCCAATATTTATCGTGCTCGGTTGGTGTTATTCTGTTTCTTTTAAATCGCTTTAAAGGCAAATAGCCAATTGTTTTTAAACCAAGCGACTTGTAAAAGTATTTTTCAAGATATTTGTTAATTCCATATTCATTTATTGTATCAATAGCTTGTTGTAGTATAATAGCGTTTACATCGCTATACATATAAACCGACTTTGAATAAACTCTTATTTGCTTGGTATCTATCCACAAGGTGTCTTCAAACTGACGCCGCAAATAGAAGTTTTTTGCAATTTGCACCCTGCTTGTATCTTCTATCTTTTTGTTTGTATAATATTTATGATAAAGATAAGATAATGTGTCTTTTCTGTTTGGCAAGGAATCAAAAACAATAATACTGTCGATATCAACAATAAAAGTATCGGGCAAAACAATATTTGTATCTTCTTTGTAAAGTATATATCGTAATATTGGCATACTTGGCGGTAATCCCGATTTGTGTATTAACAGCTCGCTAACACATCGTTTAAAAATATTAAGTTTTGGAGTTACTTTAAAAAACAGGGTGTCGTAAACCACAACTATTGTGTCATCAATATGAATTGTGTCTTTTTCTTCGATAAACTTTTTAAACTTTTTAAAGCTTTTAATGTTTATGGTGTCAATATTAACAATAGTATCGGGTTTTATCTTGGTGTATTCTATTTCGGTGTTTTTAAAGTATTCTTCAAGTTTATCGGAAAGTTTTAATTTTCCCTGATCTACCATTTTCATGGCAGCAAGAGTTGTTCCTGCTACTTTTGTAATTGAGGCAATATCGTAAAGGTCGTTCCATTTCACCCTTGTTTTACGGTCGTAAGTATGATAACCATAGGATTTGTTAAAAATAACCTTGCCCTTTTTGGCAATAAAAACCTGACAACCCGGAAAAGCACGATGGCTTAGTGCATCATTAATAATTGAATCTATCTTTAAAATTGAATCGGTATTAAAACCAAACTCTTCGGGAATTGTATATCCCAGCCTAACTTTGTTGGTTCTTACACATTTATAATTATCAATTTTAATACATTCGGGCAATTTGCCATTTGCTTTAATTCCTCCAAATACCAACTGGCATGCAAGTTCTTGTTCTGTTTTAGACTTACCGTAAACCTGTATTATATTTGGGCAATCGGGGAGATGCTTGCAAACATTAGGATTACCAAAATTTACTATAATGATATTTGATTTATTCTTTTGCCATTTAATTGTTTTGTTAAGATAATTAAGAGCAAAGGTGTCGGGCTCAATATTGTTTAGGGTAATTATATAGTTTAAGTATTCCTGATGAAAATAAATTTTTTGAACTGAAACAGAATCAAACTCTAAATGCCTGGCTTTGTACTCAACATAATATTTAATAAGTGTTTCAAAGTGTGGTGTTTTTTCTCCAAAGCTGTAAACAAAATACTTGCTGCTGATGTTTTTTACAGGGAGTATATTTTTTTGATTCCTTACAATTGTCAGACTGGCTTCAAACAGCTTTCTGCTAAATCCTTTTAAATACACCGAATTAAGTTCTTGTTTTATTGTGTCGGCATCTATTTTTTTAAAGCTTTCTGCACCCGTCCACGATTTTGCTAAAAGTATTTTCTTAACACGATTATTTATCTCTTCAATCGGTAATTCGTTTGTTGCTATCTGGTCTTTCAAATTATCTATTATTTCTGTTAGCTTTTTATTTACCAGCAACATATCGGCACTTGAGTTTTTAAAATTATTAACAGTAGATTGAATATTGTTTTTAATATCTGTAATTATTAATCCTTTATGCCCCAATTCCTCTGTTAAATAGTTGCTTAAAAAGTAGTTTTCATTATTTGGTGTATCGAGTTCAATGTCTTTAATTAAATAAATTGCAGAAATACCTCTGTTTATAAGGTCTTTGTATTGTTTATCAATGTTGCTGTAAATGCTTGTGTCATTCTCAAAATTATAAATACTGTTATTTGTAAATCCTGCAATTATGTTTTTATCCTTAAATGCATTGATATGTTTTTCATTACTAAGATATGAGGGTAATATGCTAAAGTTAATGTTTAATGTTTTATCAATATTTGCAACAGTATTAATGTAATTATTAATTAAGCTATCTGTTGAAATTGCCTGTAGTGCATTCTCGTTTGGAAACTGCACAATATCATTAAGATAATTGGGAAAAGACGTTTTATTGTTTGAGCAAATAAATAATGGTATTCCTGTAGTTGATTGATATTTATTAATTATCTCAACATAACTGCAAACCGAATCAGTTTCAAAAGCCACACTTCCAATATGATATTTAGAAATAAGATAATCGAGCAATTCTAATTTGTTGCTGTCAAGTGTGCCAATATCGTATATTATAAGGTTCCCAATTTTTTGTTCAATACTCATGTGTTCAATAAGCGAATCTACCCAAACAGATTGAATATCAGCAAAAGGAGCATGTTCGGTATTAACAATGTTTTTATTTGAAAAAAATAAATACCCAACAGTAAATGCTATCACAATAAATATGGCAGCTATAATTAGATATTTGGATTTTTTTTTCATGTGTTTGTGATTAAATTAGTCCGTCATTGCGAACGAGGAATAGCCAGGGTTTTTTGTTTGTTTTTTCAAAATAATCATTCAATCACTAATATTTCACCAATTCCTTAATTAATAATTAACCTTTGTTTCGTAATAGTGTTTAGTAATGCTCTGTACTTTAACAGGAGAGTTGTCGATAAAATAATATTCTCCACCCCAGTTATGTTTAACTTTCAAATAAACGTTTACTTTTCCGTCTTTTTTAATTATTGTTCTGGTAGTTGTTTTTGACTTTGCTTCAATTACTTCTACTGTTTTGCCATCTTTATATTTTTCTTTTAATTCTTTGTCACGCACTCTTTTTTCTACCACAAGTTTTGCATAAGCTTTTCTCTTTGGTTTTATATCTTTTTTTGGAACAGGCTTAATTAAGGGTAATTCTTTTTTAAGTTTTGTTATTGTATCCTTCGGAATTGTTGCTTCTGCTTCTTTCTCAATAGGTTTAATCTTTTCAATTTCGGCAATTATCTCTTCAGGCTTTTCCTCAACAATAAGTACCGGATCAATATCTTTTTTTGGTTTTTCTTCAACTACTTCGTTTTCTATAATTTCGGGTTTTCCGTTTTCTCTGTTCATTTCATTTCTTACGTCCAACTCAAGGCGTTTCCACTCTTCAGGTCTGTTATCAACAGTCGGCTTTGCTTTAATATCCTTATCAAGTTCAGCTAAAAGCATTTCCAAATCATCTTTATTTTCATCTTGTAATGATGCTTCAATTTTAAGTGCTCTTTCTTCAATTTCTTCAATAAGTTCTTTTGCATCAGTTCTGTCTGATGCTATTTCTTTTTCTATAAATATTGTAATAATATCTTCGAGCCTGTATTTAGAAAGCTTTTTTTCGGGTGCAATTTTCTGTGCTTTTTTATAAAAATGAATGGCAACGGTATATTGTCCATTATCAAACGACTCGTTTGCTTTTTTTATAACTTTTTCATATTGCTTTTTAACCTCTTTGTCTTTTATCACACCGGGTTGTGAAAATGAAATTTGACTAAGCAGTGCTATTAACACAACACATAATATAAATATTTTTCGGTTCATATTCGTTTAAAAATTAGGACTTTCAAAAGTATATATTTTTTCATACATTTGTTTAATAATTTTAAAACAATAATTAATGAAAACATTTTCTCCAAAACAACTTTCTATTTACATTGCCCTGTTAACGTCAGTTGTCTCAGGAGTAATATTTGGGCTTTCTGTTTTTATTAATGATAGTAGCTTGTGGACGTTTTTAATAATTTTAATTTTATCAATTTTTATAATTGTTTATATCACCGTGTATTCTATAATAAATAAATTTATAGTTGAAAAAATAAAACCAATATATAAAACTATTCATAACGTAAACATCCCAGATGGTGAATTAAACGAAAATATTGAAGATAAGGACATTATTTCTGTTGTTAAAGATGAAGTGGAAGATTGGGCAAAAAATAAAACGCAGGAAATTAAAAAATTAAAAGAAACGGAAAAATACAGAAAAGAATTTTTAGGAAATATTTCTCATGAACTTAAAACTCCGGTATTTAATATTCAGGGTTATATTTTAACATTATTAGACGGCGGATTAGATGATAAAACTATTAATAGTAAATACCTGCAAAGAGCCGAAAAAAGTATTGAAAGACTTATTTCAATTATTAATGACCTTGAAGCAATTTCCAAACTTGAATCGGGTGAGTTTAAGCTTAAATATGAAGATTTTGATATTGTAAAATTGATTGAAGATGTTATCGAAACTCATGAAATGTTAACTAAACAAAAGAATATTACACTTAATATTATTAACAGTTCTGAAAAAACAATATTAGTAAAAGCCGATAAACAACAGATATATCAGGTGGTAAGTAATTTAATTGTTAATACCGTTAAATATGGAAAAGAAAACGGTGAAACTAAAATTGAGTTTTTTGATATGGATAATTCATTCCTAATCGAAATTAGTGATAACGGAATAGGGATTCCTGAAAATGCAATACCGAGATTATTTGAGCGCTTTTACAGAGTAGATCAAAGTCGCTCCAGAGAACAAGGAGGAACAGGACTTGGTCTTGCCATAGTAAAACATATTATTGAAGCACATAATCAAACAATAAATGTAAGAAGCAAGATTAATGAAGGCTCTGCGTTTTCGTTTACCTTAAAAAAAGCATAAGAATCTTATTTTTTTGACGCTGATTCACACGAATTTTTATGATTTTTTTTCTTATCATAATAATCAGTGTTCATCTGCGTCAGTTATATCAAATTTTATATCCAAAGTTAATATAAACCATTTGAAAATTACTAATGTCATTAGTATCAGTCATCCAGCTTTGGTAATTGGCAGATATTTTAATTTTTTTAATTGGTGAAAACTGAACTCCTCCAATTATTGCTTCTCCATTTTTAGTATTATTCCAAGGGTTTTCTTTATCGCTTAAAATATTTGATTCAAGCTTATCGTATCTGCCAAATATTTGCCATTTTTCATTTATATTAAACATTCCAAAAACAGAAAAACCGTATAGATTATGATTAAGATCAAACTCATTATTTTTTTGATAATTGTATCCACTACCAAGCGAAAATAAATTTTTAAATTTATATCCAATAAACGATGCAATAGTTGATTGAACTACACTTTTTTCGGAATAATCGTAATAAAACCTTACAGAAAACCCTTTAAAAGGGAATAGTGATATACCTGCTCCTGCTTTGTATGTGTTATCTATTTGTAGTCTTGTATAACCTTCGCCATTCATAATTGTAAGATCTACACTTACATATTTATTTAGTTTATAAAATACACTTGAACCAATATCAGCGCTTGAACCAAATTTGTATTTATCTTGAAATGATTTTTCAATATACCTGTGTGCCCAGAATTTTTCCTGAAACTTAAATTGATGTAAACTTATAATTCCAAAATTCCATGTAAGCTTTCCTTTTTTATAACTAAGTTCAGCTGTTTTAAAATACGCATATCTTCCTAATAACGAATATTGTGATTCATCATTGGGATTTCCAATGTCAAGTTTTATGCAAGTAGAAAATTCTTCCGACATTTGATATTTATATCCAAGATATGCTCGTTTTATTTCAAATCCCGAATTATTGTATTCATCGGTAATGCTTGTATTAAAATTACTGAAAATACTCACAATTGGTTTCCCTTTTGGAACAAATTCAGTTGTATCGCTATTCCCTGAAAACAAATTAAATGAAATTAACATGAATGCAATAAAAAAATGAAAGTATCCCATATTTTAAATCTATAGCTTTCTATTTATTAAATTTAACAAAATCTCTGTGAGCTTTTAACAAATTTATAGCAAACAATAACATATTTTTTGTTTCGTGATATATTCCAAGATATAACATGCTGTTTTTTGTGCCAATCTCGTCTGCTTTAATCCTTTTTATTTGCTTTTTACGATATTCATCAATTTTTTCAAGAATATTTTGTTGTTGAGCAATAATTTCATCAACGTAAGCATATTTTTGAGTTTCCAGTAATCTGAGAATTTCATCAATCAGACTGATAAGATTTTGCTTAATATCTGTTAGGTCTTCGATTTGTGAAGGCAACAATGCTTTATGATTATTATCAACATGCTCAAAAGCCGGTTTAGAAATAAATGTTAAACAATGTGTTGTTTCACGAAGATAATCTAATACCTGAACATAATAAGGACCTGTTTCAATAGAATCTTCATGAAACTTACTTATAGTTTTGTGAACATTATCTTTCAACTTTTTTGTTTCTTTGTTTATATCAGCAACATGTTTTACTTGATTTTTTAAAGTTTTTCTGTCTTCTTTAATCAAGCCATCTATTGTTTTACTATAAACTTCAGAAACACTTTGTAATATTATGGAAACGTTTAAATTACATCTTTCGGTAATATTTTCAGGATGTATTGTATCATCGATATCCATTTCCTGAATTTTAGCTTTTTCTGCTTCTTTTCTTTTATGTATTTTTCTTGTTTTTAAAACTATTAGTATTGCAATTATTAAAAGAATCACAACTGCAATAATTCCTCCCCAGTTAATAATGTTAGCAACAATAAATGCCATAGAAAATGCAAATATTGCTGTGAAAAACCATCCACCAATTACAGATATAACGCCGGTTATTCTATAAACAGCACTTTCTCTTCCCCATGATCTGTCTGCTAGAGATGTTCCCATAGCTACCATAAATGTAACATATGTAGTTGAAAGAGGAAGTTTCATTGATGTTGCAAATGAAATAAGGATACCAGCAAGAACTAAATTTACAGAAGCTCTTAGCATATCAAATGCTGGTTTATCATCTTGTTTTAAAACTTTATCTTTGTAAAGCGATTGGTCAAATCTTTTGTTAATACCTGTTTTTATACTTTTTGGAACAATAACATCAATCCCTTGTCCTAAGTTTTTGAAAACCCTAACAATAGAACGGGCGAAATATGAAGAACCAAATCTTTCATCTCCTTTATCTTGCCTGCCTAAGTCTATTTCCGTTTTCATAACTGTTCTAGCTTTTCTAGATAACCATAAAGCTGTTACCATTATTAAGCCGGCAATTATTAACAAAAAAGTATCCGTTTTTACTTTTCCTGTAAGTGATACCATAGAAAATGTATCTGCACTGGCTCCAGGATCTGCCATAAATGTTTTAAACGACTCAAAACCAGCCAAAGGAACGCCTATAAAGTTTACAAGGTCGTTTCCTGCAAATGCCATTGCAAGTGCAAAAGTTCCAACCAATACAACAGTTTTTAAAATATTAATACGGAATATCCACATTAGTAGCTGAAGCAATATAGTCCATCCAATTAAACTTATTCCAATTATCTCAAGAGCATTGTCTGTCACCCATTTTTTTGAATCATCATCCATAAAAGAAGCTCCTTTAACTCCTTTAATAAGCATAAAATATGTTATAGCTGTAATAGCAATTCCACCCCATATAGCTCCAAAATATTTTAATTTTTTCTCATAATTAAAAGTAAATAATAATCTTGTTAAAAATTGCACCAAAGCTCCCGAAGAAAATGCAACAACAATAGACAATAGAATACCAACTATAATAGCAAGAGCTTTTCCTGTATTAATATATTCTTCAATACCAAGTGCATTTGGATTATTATATATTTTAATTATTGAAATTGCCACAGCTGCACCAAGTAATTCAAAAACTATTGATACTGTAGTTGATGTCGGTAATCCAAAAGTATTGAAAAGGTCTAGTAAAAGAATATCTGTAAGCATTACTGCCATAAAAATTATCATGATTTCCGAAAAATAAAAATGCTCGGGGTGAAATATTCCTTTACGTGCTACTTCCATCATGCCATTGGAAAACATAGCTCCCGATAAAATCCCAAATGCAGCTACTATCATAATAATTCTAAATGGTGCTACTTTAGCACCTACTGCAGAATTTAAAAAATTTACAGCATCATTACTAACACCTACAATAAGGTCGGAAATTGCAAGTACAAAAAGAATAATTACAAATATTAAATATATATTGTCCATAATAATTTGATTTTTAAAATTTGGGATAAAAATATTTTATTTAATTATAAAGTGTGTTTTCTGAACATTATTTTAATGTTAAGTTTGTGTTAACATAATTGTTCCTGATAGAAAAATGCTTCGCATTTTTTAATAAGAATCAGTATATAATACCACTGGTTTTACTTTTAAATTTCTACATTTGCACTCAAAAAAATACATTATGGCATTAAAATGTGGTATAATAGGAATTACCAATACTGGCAAAACAACCTTATTTAATTGTATTTCAAATACGAAAAAAGAAACAAGTAACTTTGCTTTTAGCACAAATAAATCAAATATTGGAATTATTAAAGTTCCGGATAACAGATTATATGAGCTTGAAAAACTACAGCCTACCGAAAAAGTAATTCATACTACTATAGAAATTATTGATGTGCCGGGATTGACCAAAGGATCAAGTCAAGGAGAAGGTGTTGGCAATAAATTTCTTGCCGATATTCGTAATACCGATGCACTTATTCATGTTTTACGTTGTTTTGATGACGACAATCTGCCCCACGTTGATGAAAGTGTTGATCCTGTTCGTGATAAGGAAAATATTGATCTTGAATTACAAATAAAAGACCTTGAATTAATTGAACGAAAAATAGAAAAACAAAATAAAATTGTAAAATCGGGCGATAAAGATGCAAAGCACACACTTGAGATACTGAATATTTATAAAGAACATTTAGAGAATTTTCAAAGTGTCCGCACTGTATCTGTTAGTGATGATGATAAAAAAGTTGTTGCCGATCTTGAATTATTATCTGCCAAACCAATAATGTATGTTTGCAATGTTGATGAAAATTCTGCTGTTAATGGAAATAAATATGTAGAACAAGTTAAAGATGCTGTAAAAGATGAAAATACATCTGTTTTAATAATTGCTGCCAGCGCAGAAGCTGATATTACTGAACTTGAAACTAAAGAAGAACAATTAGAATTTCTTAATGATATAGGATTAAAAGAACCGGGTGTAAATAAATTTGTAAGAACAGCTTACGACTTATTAAATTTAAGGACTTTTTTTACTATTGGACCTAAAGAAAATCGTGCATGGACAATTAAAAAAGGCATGTCTGTTTCGCAGGCTGCCGGAGTTATACATAGTGATTTGGAACGGGGATTTATACGGGCTGAAGTTATAAAATATGACGATTTTATTGAGCTTAAAAGTGAAAATGCTTGTAAAGAAAAAGGGAAACTAAGTGTGGAGGGGAAAAGCTATATTGTTCAGGACGGCGATTTGTTGCATATAAGATTTAATGTGTAACTCAAAATATAGATTTATGAATACCGATATAAAAATATTATTAGTTGATGATGAACCTGATATTTTAGAGTTTCTTAGCTATAATTTGAAAAAAGAGGGATTTAATATATCTATTGCCGAAAATGGTATTGAAGCTATAAAAAAGGCAAAAGAAATAAAGCCCGATCTTATTCTTTTAGATGTAATGATGCCCGAAATGGATGGTATTGAAGTTTGCGAGAAAATTAGAGAGATTCCCGAAATAAATGAAGCGATTATTGCATTTCTGACTGCTCGTGGTGAAGATTATTCTCAAATTGCAGGATTTGATGCAGGTGCAGATGATTATATTACCAAGCCGATAAAACCAAAAGTTCTTATAAGCAGAATTAAAGCATTATTAAAACGAACAGAAAAAAAAATAAAGACAGAAAAAATTAATTTAGTATTAGATCATGGAAATTTAATTATTGATACCGAAAAATACATAATTACATTAAATGGGGCTGAAATCTCCTTGCCCAAAAAAGAGTTTGAATTATTGAATTTATTAGCATCTAATCCGGGGAAAGTATTTGTTAGAGATGATATTTTTGATAAAATATGGGGAGAAGAAGTAATTGTTGGAGAAAGAACAATTGATGTTCATGTAAGAAAGCTAAGAGAAAAATTAGGCGATGATCTTATTCAAACAATTAAAGGTGTTGGGTATAAATTAAATTCAAAAATGCTCTGATTTTCAATAGTGCAATTTTTCAAACAGATTCAAACCTGTCTATTATTTTTTAGTTTTTTCGAGGCTTAAAATCTTAAATTCTATTCTGTTATTTCTTGCTCTTCCTTCTTTATCGGAATTAAATCCTATTGGTGTAGTTTGACCATATCCTTTTACTATAATGCGATCTGCTTTAATACCTTTGTCTGAAATATAATCTATTATTGTCTGAGCTCTTTTTTTAGAGATTACTAAATTATCTTCCGGAGTCCATTTATTGTCAGTGTGTCCGCCAATTTCTATTTGTATTTTTTTATTTACTTTAAGAAATTCAATAAATCTTTTTAATTCAGGTATTGATGCATCTTTTATTTCTGCAGATTTTTTCTTAAAAAACACATTATTTAAAATTATTGTCTGATCAACTTTTAAGGGTGCAAGAAAAAGATTTTGTTCATCAATCTCTGTGTATTCCTCAAGTTCTGACACATCAAGATTTTTTGTAACACTATAATAACCTTCTGCCAGAGCAAGATACCCATAGTTTTTTCCGAAAGGTAAAATTATTTTATAATCGCCTGTTAGCGGGTTTGTTCTTGCAATCCCAGCCTCTTTCCCTTCTGGTAATATTTCATAAACAATTTTAACATCTACCTCAACAGGTCGCATTGTTCTTTCATTTAAAACCCTTCCCGAAATTAAAACAACGGGATTAGGACCCTGAGCATAAATGCCAACAACATTTATAATTAAAAATAGATATATTGCTATAAATTTCATGTGTTTATAATTTATTTACCCGGCCCAACCTTCTCTGTCAAGACTTCTATACTGAATAGCCTCAGCAAGATGTTCGGGTTTAATATCTTCGCTATCTGATAAATCTGCAATAGTTCTTGAAACTTTTAAAATCCTGTCGTATGCTCTTGCCGATAAGCCAAGCTTTTCCATAGCATTTTTCAATAATGTTTGTCCAAACTTGTCAATTTGGCAATGCTGTCTTAATAGTTTAGACGACATCTGTGCATTACTGTAAACTCCACTAATATCTTTAAATCGATTTATCTGAACATCTCGTGATTTAATAACCCTGTTTCTAACTGTTTCACTTGTTTCCGATTTTTCTTGTTCCGATAATTTATTAAATGAAACGGGAACAACTTCAATATGAATATCAATTCTATCAAGCAAAGGACCTGAAATTCTTGTAAGATATTTCTGAACAATTCCCGGACCACACATACAATCTTTATCGGGATGATTATAATAACCACAGGGGCATGGATTCATAGATGCAACAAGCATACAGCTTGCAGGATATTCAACAGAAAATTTTGCTCTTGAAATTGTTATTACTCTATCTTCAAGTGGTTGTCGCATTACTTCGAGCACAGTTCTTTTAAATTCCGGTAGTTCATCAAGAAAAAGAACACCATTATGAGCCAGTGAAATTTCACCAGGTTGAGGAAAAGTTCCTCCGCCAACCAATGCTACATCGGAAATTGTATGGTGTGGTGAACGAAATGGACGCATTGTTATTAAGGAAGTATTTTTATCAATTTTTCCTACAATAGAATGAATTTTAGTTGTTTCCAATGCTTCGTGCAAACTAAGCGGTGGCAAAATTGTTGGTAGTCTTTTTGCAAGCATGGTTTTTCCTGCTCCGGGAGGCCCTATCATTATAAGGTTATGTCCGCCTGCTGCAGCAATTTCCATTGCTCGTTTTACATTTTCCTGACCTTTCACATCTGCAAAATCCAGATCGGATTTATTTAAATTATAATAAAATTCTTCTCTTGTATCAATTATTGTTTTCTCAAGTTCTTTTTCATTATTAAAAAACTCAATAACATCAATTATATTATCAATTCCGTGTATGTCCAGATCATCTACGACAGCAGCTTCGCGTGCATTTTTTGATGGAAGAATAAAGCCTTTAAAACCTTCTTTACGTGCCTGAATTGCAATTGGCAAAACTCCTTTTATTGGCTGTAAACTACCGTCTAAAGAAAGTTCACCCATTAAAACATATTTGTCTAATTTCTCGTTTTTTATTTGTTCCGATGCGGCAAGTATCCCAATAGCAAGAGGCAAGTCGTAAGCTGAACCTTCTTTGCGAATATCGGCAGGAGCCATATTTATAACTATTTTTTTCCCTGGAAATTTATATCCGTTTGTCTTTAATGCCGATTCAATTCTTTGCTGACTTTCTTTAACAGCATTATCGGGTAAGCCTACCAAAAAAAAACGAATGCCTTGTGATACATTAACCTCAATTGTTATTGTTGTTGCATCAATACCGTAAACAGCACTTCCAAATGTTTTAACAAGCATTTTTTGTTAGCTTTTAATAGGCTTCAAATGTAATAAAAGAGAATTGATATTTGAAAAAAATATATAATTTAACTTTTGAATACTTAAAAAAAAGATTCCAATTATAAATATAACCAAATAAGTCACTTCTATGAGCTTGTTAAAATCCATTAGTTGCCACGTCCTTTAGGGCGTGGGCAAAAACATTAACAAAGAAGGAAGTTGCAATTTTTTGTAATTTTAAATACTTTAAAAACCATAATGCCGTTTAATCAAAACATTCATTGTGTAAAATGATTAAATATTATAGCTTTGTAAAATAAATTATCCTATGCTTTTTAAAACTAAAATATTATCTACTATTCTACTGATTTTGATTGTCTATAGATCTTTTTCTCAAGAAGTGGCAGACAGTTCTGTTTTTGCAACAATGTTTTCTGCATCATACATGTATCAAATACCTGACGGAGACATTGCAACTCGTTTTGGTGCAAATTCAAATATTGGGGGTAGTTTTATGGTGAAATTCAAATCTAATATAATTTTAGGTGTAGAATGGAACTCATTTTTTGGCAATAAACTTAAAGAAGAGGCTACTTCAATTTTTGATGCCATAAAAACATCTACCGGTGATATAATTGACCAAAATGGAGAATATGCCACGATATTATTATCGGAAAGAGGTTTTTTTACAGGAGTAAAAGCAGGTAAAATATTTCCGGTTTTGTTTGGTGTAAATAATAATTCAGGCCTGTTTATAAGCGGTAGCCTTGGATTATTACAACACAAAATAAGAATAGAAAACGATGGTAATCGTGCTCCGCAAATATTAAACGATTTTAAAAAAGGATATGACAAACTTACCAATGGCTTGGCTGTTAGTGAATTTATTGGATATATGTATATTGGGGAATCCCAAATACTTAACTTTTATGCAGGATTTGAATTCTATCAGGCATGGACACAATCGAGAAGAGATTTTGATTTTGGCACAATGCAAGTTGATACTCAAAAGAGATTAGATATGTTGCATTCCTTTAAAATTGGATGGGTTATTCCTCTTTATAAAAGATTACCTGACAAATATTATTATTTTTGATTAACCCTATATGCCATTTTTATACAACATAAGTATCTCATTTTATAATTTTATAATTTTAACAGCTTCTGTTTTTAATAGTAAAGCAAAGCTTTGGATAAAGGGCAGAAAAAATATTTTCAGGCAAATAGATCAAAAAATTAACAATGCAGATAATGTTGCATGGTTTCATTGTGCTTCGCTGGGTGAGTTTGAGCAGGGCAGACCTGTAATTGAAAAGTTTAAAGAAAAACATCCTGAATTAAAAATACTAATTACTTTCTTTTCTCCATCGGGTTATGAAATTAGAAAAAATTACGATAAAGCCGATTATGTATTTTATCTGCCTATTGATACAAAAAAAAATGCTAAAAGATTTATTGCAATTGTAAAACCGAAAATTGCTTTTTTCATTAAATACGAATTTTGGTATAATTATCTAAACCAACTAAATAAAAACAATATCCCATCTGTTGTTTTTTCTTCTGTTTTCAGAAAAGATCAAATATTTTTTAAATGGTACGGCAAATGGTACAGAAATATCTTAAACAGTTTTAACTATATTTTTGTTCAGGATAAAAAATCTTTGGAGTTATTAAATTCATATAATATTAATAATGTTTCTGTAGCAGGCGATACACGTTTTGACAGAGTTGTTGATATTGCCAAAAAATCAACACCAATACAGAAAATTGAGAGTTTTAAAAACAACAAACTAATTTTAATTGGTGGAAGCACATGGGAAAAAGACGAAGAATTGTTAATCCAGTATTTCAATACTACAAATCACGATATAAAATTAATTATTGCTCCTCACGAGATTGATAAAAAGCATATTAATAAAATAAAGACTATGCTTTACAGAAGACATATTTGTTTATCGGAAGTTAATAATGAAAACATAAAAAATGCCGATTGCCTTATAATTGATAGTATTGGAAAACTATCTGCTATTTACAAATACTGCGAAATAGCATATATTGGCGGAGGCTTTGGCAAAGGAATACACAATATTCTTGAAGCTGCTGTTTTTGGTATGCCTGTTGTTTTTGGACCGAATTACCAAAAATTTAACGAAGCTGTAAATATGATCAATATTAAGGGAGCTACTTCTATCA
>CAYTAU010000008.1:0-70715 GCA_964435855.1 uncultured Bacteroidales bacterium
TAAAGTCATTTCAGGTGCACCTAAAGTCATTTCTGGTGCACCTAAAGTCATTTCTGGTACACCTAAAGTCATTTCTGGTGCACCTAAAATCATTTCAGGTGCACCTAAAGTCATTCGGGGACGTTCTAAAATCATAAATCTAAAATTAAAAGAGGGAGTTTCTCTCTTTTTTTGTTATATTTGTTTAATAATTTTTAACAAAGTATAGCTATAGTAGATATATCATTAGTGATTATATTTGCGTGTTACCAAGCAAAACAACAAAATGAAAATTTTCAGATTTATATTATTCTTTTTTATTTTAGTTCAAAATATATCATTTAGTCAGGATACTGTCAGATTTGATACATGGTCGGTAGGAGTTAGTTTTTCACATTTTAAATATAGTTTTTCAAAAACTATCACATTATATGAATATACTAACAGATTTTATGGAGTAACATTTGAACATAAAATTTATAAGAACCTTTATTTTAAAACCGGTTTAGAATATAGCTGGCATAATAAAGATTTATCAAGTCATAAATATAATAATAAGGTATTAACTGTACCTACAGTGATAAAATGGTATTGTATTAATAGCAAGGATAATATTTTTCATACTTCTTTATTGTTTGGTATTAATAACCGATATTTTTATGAGTATGACAGATATTTTATGAATAATAATGATGTTATTTATGAAACCGATGAACTAGGTTTTTATTATGTTTATGGTTGTGGTATGAATTTTAATATAAAAAGAATAAATTTAGGTATTGAAGTACTTAAATATGCTCCAAATATATCGAAATATAATATAGGTCTCAGGCTTAATCCACATTCTTTTGGTTATAAATTAGGAATTACTTATTTATTTTAAATGAAAATTAGAATAATAATATTGTTTGTAGCTATCGCACTTTTATTTTCTTGTAATAAAATGGTTTTCAAAACCAAAGTTACAGGTATAGTTATAGATATAGATACAAGAAAACCAATTGAAGGTGCTTATGTTGTTGCTCAAACAGGTAACCTTTATGCTTATGATTACGTTGAAGCTGCAGCATCAACTCAAACTGATTCTGAAGGTAAGTTTGAAATATCGTTTAGAGCTGACAAACCAAGTTCTAAAAGGCAAGAAACAGTTGAATATTCAATATGTGTCTGCAAAGAACCTGATTATCCATGCCTTAAAATGTTGGAATGGGAATCGGAATGGGAAAGACTTTATTGTATGAGTATTGAAGAAGGAAGAAAGAACGAGCTTGTAATTGAAATGGAAAAATGGAATTAATAAAACAATAAACACATTTCTGGTGCACCTAAAGTCATTCGGGGACGTTCCAAAGTCATAAATCTAAAATTAAAAGAGGGAGTTTCTCTCTTTTTTTGTTACCTTTAGCAACCTTTTGCAAAGATATTTAGTCTAATAGATAGATGAAAACCTTTCTCTATATTTTGTTAAATCTCATTTTGCTAATTAATATAGCAAATGGTCAGAAATATATAGATCAAATAATAACTAAATCAAATGATACAATTGCTTGTAGGATTACGCTGGTAAATGATCAAAATATTTTCTACACATATCAAAAAAAGAAAACTAAAAAATATGCAAATATTTCGCTTCAAGAAGTAATTAGTTATAATTGGAAAAGTAAAGACTTAAAACTTCAGAACCAAAATGAGGAAAAGTTGATTCCTTACAGCTTAACCAATAATTGGCGTATAGGATTAAATTATGTACAGCAAATAAATTATCCAATTTCCCATTCAATATTAGGCTTAAATTTAAATAAAAGGAATCACAATATTTATATGGGACCAAATTACACGCGATTATTTAATAATTATTTTTGCGACGAACTAGTAAATGATTATGAGAAAAATTTTATTGGAATTAATTTTGGTTACCGATATATTGTGGATTCAAAGTGGGAAAAAACAAACCTTTTTTTGCAATTAGATTTTTCAATTTATAAAGTGAAATATTCGGAATATCAAGGTCACTTTATTGGGATTATAGATAAAGAAAAAGTAATTATAGAAAATAATGGAAGTATTGGAGTAAATTACAAAATATCGAATAAAATTGAAATTTTTGGAGGAATCGGAATAGGGTCTCCAGCGGGATTCTTTCTCATGATAGAGTATTTTCTTCCCCATTCATTTATTGGTATAGAATATAGATTTGATTAACAAATATGCGGTCTGTTCTTTCGGATTTCAAATCCGAAAGTAATAATGATTAGAATTGTTCGGGATTATACTTGTCTGCCGTAGGCATGAAACCCAGCTAGCGTCGACATGTTGTCGGGGCTTCAAATAAGGTGCGAACAGTATGTTTGCACCAGTCTTTATATCACGAAAGTGAAGAAAACCTAAATTAAGTCAAAAGCCAAATATCAAAAGTCAAAAGTCAAAAACTCCCTCTCCTTTGGAGAGGGCTGGGGTGAGGCTTTATTTTAAAATCTAAAATTAAAAGAGGGAGTTTCTCTCTTTTTTTGTTATCTTTAGCAACCTTTTGTATTTATTTTGAGTCTTATAGTTAGATGAAATTTCAAATTCCCATATTATTAATTGTTATTAGTCTTTCCGCTTTTGTTGGGTGTAAGAAAAAAAATGAATACCCAACAGAATACAATATGACAGATGCAGATAAGCAATGGAATATTTATCATCTAAATCAAGAAATAAAATTTGAAAGTAATCTTGGAAATACCATAACTTATGTAGTTACCGGAATTAATAGTGGTATATCAGAAGAATCCATGCCAACTGATGATGGTGGATATTCATATACTCGCGAATATATTAATATTTATTTTAATAGAACTGATACAATTGATGAAATACGTTTTCATATGACCAGAGGTTATCCATATTCTCATGGTCTTTTTAGAGTATTTGGTATGTGGGATAATTTTTCAACTTTTTTCTCTTTACCTACAGCTAATATACCTGAACTCACTGTAAACAATACCAAATATTATGCTGTAATTCATGCAAGTGGAAATGACACAGTAAGTGATTTATATTATCAAAAAGAAAAAGGGTTTTTAAGGTTTGACTATACAAATGATGAAATCTTTGAAAGAACAAATTAGAAGATTTTCAGGCTCCATTTTCCCACAAAAAAATAAACCGCATTCTGCAGATGCGGCTTATTAAATAAGTTGAGTTAAATCACTCATAACACGAAAATGATACTTATAAAACGCAGGTATTGTTATTTTATTGTGTGCTTTATGCCCTAAAAATGATTTCTAGTGCACCCAAAGTCATTTGTAGTACACCTAAAGTCATTTCTAGTGCACCCAAAGTCATTTCTGGTGCACCCAAAGTCATTTCTGGTGCACCCAAAGTCATTTCAGGTGCACCTAAAGTCATTTCAGGTGCACCTAAAGTCATTTCTGGTGCACCTAAAGTCATTTCTTGTGCACCTAAAGTCATTTCTTGTGCACCTAAAGTCATTCGGGGACGTTCTAAAATCATAAATCTAAAATTAAAAGAGGGAGTTTCTCTCTTTTTTTTGTTATTAATGTTTTATGTGTAATTTTAATGTGTGAAAAAAGTAAGTCTGTTTATTATAATTATTTTCTATTCATTTATTGGAAATTCTCAGATATCTATATTTGGTGGAACTCCAATATCAATTGATTCGATTCCAAATAATATAATTTCATTTTTAGATTCCACATACAATGAAGAATATTATATAGAAGAATGTGAGCATGGGCATGGAAATCAAATTTTTGAAACGAATCAATATTCTGTAAGACTTACTACTAATGAAATAAAAATAAATCTTACATTTTCTCCTGATGGTAAATTTTTATACCTAAATCAAGAAATAGATTTAAATAATGTTCCTATTTATATTTATAATATTTATAGAAAAAAATATCTTATAGTTTATAAAAAAATTATTAATGAAGAGAATGTCATTAAAGTTTCAGTATCTTTTAATATCAATCAAACGGGATTAAAATATTACCATTTTTTTATATCAGAAACAGAGGAATTTGATAATGGTATAGAATTTGGTTACACAACATATGGTAGGGATATATATATAGATATTCATGGTAAAATAATTGATGTTGAAGAAATTTATAAACACCCTTGATTTATTATATACTATCCATTCAAATTATATCACGAAAGTGAAGAAAACCTAAATTAAGTCAAAAGTATTTACAGTTCGAAGCATTTACTTTTGACTTTATTTTTTTTGTCTTTTGTCTTTTGCCTTACATAACTCCTACTCCACTTTAACCCTAATCCCTTCAGAATGGCTTGCAAACTCAGGAGCATACATACATTGTATTGTAGTAATACCGTTCGAAAAATCGCCACGATGCTGAACACGCAATGGATACTCAAACACATAAGTTCCCTTTGGCATATACGATATAAAAAAGTTTGTTGCAGCATCTTTGGTGCTTTCGTAATATCCAAGTCCATCCTGATATTTATATCGGCTAATTACATTTATTGGCTCAAAACCCGAAGCACGCATATCTTTCATATGCACATATTCCATCGAGCGGTCTACACGCAACTCAATACGCACAATTATTTTATCGCCAACTTTTAGTTTTGCTTTATCGCCAATTGGCTCAATAACTTTTCCTGCATCGGTATTGCGTTCAATAAATAGTTTTTTTGTTAGTTTTAAAGGTGTTTCGTGTGTGGTTATTTTATCGAGCTGTTCAAAATACTGCCAGTAAACAGCACCCCATGCCACACCTGCATCTTTTTTTGTAACAGTAACATTTCCCATTTGTGGAGTAATTTCTCCTTTGCCCCACGAAGTTTTAAAATATCCAGTTCCTGCTTCTACTTTTACATCATCCATCTTTTTTGGGTCAATTACCATATCGCCCATTTTTATTTCAACAAGCTGGTCGCTATCTAACCAGTCTGCACCACGTAGCAAGAGTGCATAAACAGCCTCAACGGTAGCTTTTGTAGTTTTCCAGTCTTGCGTTTGCTTTTGTTTTAGCAACCATACTTTAAGGTTTTCAACAGATTTCTGATCGTTTGCTACTTCATCAAAAACTTCAATTAATAAAGCTTGCCTTTCAATAGGCGCCTGATACCAGTAATATCCTACAACATCTTTCCAGTACATTCCCATTTCTTCACTGTTTGTTGAGTTTTCGCGTAATGAATTAACAATATCCATAGCTGTTTTTTTCTCTTCGTAGCGATGCAATGCCAAAGATATCATGCCTTGCATATATTTGCTTTCGCTTAACCAATACTTTTTTGCTTGTCCTTTATAATAATCAAAGGCTTCTTGTGTTTTTTTAGGAATTGGCACATCGGTAAAATAACTTCTTGCATACAGATATTGTATTTGAAGATATCCTATATGTTTCTTTTTCATTTCTTCGGCAGTATAATGACGCTTTAGATAATTGTAATCTTCCTTTATCCTTATATCAAGATAATTGATACCGTTTTTAACCATACTCCACACGCTTTTTTCTTCTTTTACGTTTTTCACTCCCAAATTATCGAGATGCCCCATGCCTGTTACAATATGCTGAGTAATATAACGACTTTCGGGCATTCCTGTAAACCATGGCCATCCACCATTTGACGATTGCATTTTTTCCAGTTTCCTGATAGCAACATTAAGCTCATTGCCCATTTTATTTAAATCGAACAATAAACCTACACGCTTTTTGCGTTCTGTTTCGCTTTGTGCATTAAGTACCCATGGGGTTTCCTCAAGCAACAAAGCTTTTAGCTCCTGATTTTTTTCAAGATTAGATAATAATGCTTTACTGTCGGGAGTATTTTTCCATGCATCAAATACTCGCTTAATTTTTGGCGATGAGTTTGCAATATGCGATGCCAGAGAGTTTGCATAATATCGCGAAAATATCTGCTCGGCACATTCGTAAGGATACTCCATAAGATATGGCAATGCCTGTACAGCATACCATGCGGGGTTTGAAGTAAATTCAAGTGTTACTTTATGATGTTTTAGAGTTTTTGAACCACCTGAATTAATAAGCTTGGTAAACTCAAAAGTTTTTGTTTGCATTCCTCTCACTGGTAAAGGCATTGTTTCGGTTACCAACATTCTGTTTGTAAGAACAGGTAATGCTCTTTCTTCGCCATCGCTGTGTTTTCCCGATTTTGCAACAACTTTAAAACTTATTGCCTGTACTCCATCAGGAATTTCAAGATTCCATACCACAAGTGCATTTTGTTTTAACTTTACAGTAAATTTCTTTTCTGCATTTTCGCCTTTTGCAAAAATATTTTCAACGGGTTTCATTGTAATTGCATCAAACAATTCAAGCCTTATCTGTCCGTCAATATCTTTTTCTGTAAGATTACTTACTTTAACAGGAAATTCAATTTTATCGCCTTCGCGGAAAAATCTTGGTGCATTTGGCATTACCATTAATTCCTTTTGAGTAATAAGTTCGTTTTGGATAAAGCCCAGCTTAAGGTCTTTTGTGTGTGCCATTCCCATCATTTTCCATTTTGTTAAACTTTCGGGAATAGTAAATGATATTATTACTTCGCTATTTTCGTTTGTCATTAAATGTGGAAAGAAAAATGCAGTTTCGTTAAAATTGCTTCTTGCTTTAACATTGTCTAATTCTCCTTTATCTCCTCCATTGCTTTTGCCATAGCCTTGTCCTTCGCCACCTTGTCCTTGTTGTCTGGTTGTAGATGTAGCAATCGTAGCAATATCAGTAACTTCCCTTACAGTACTTTCATCGTCCATATCGTATTCTGCCTCTGTTTCGGCATAATCACCATCCATAGCTGCATCCGGTGACATTACAGATTTCATTACAGCTCTGTCTCTACCACCATTTTTGCCTCTATTCCTACCTGATGAAGGATAAGAATAATAGCTTCTGCCATAGTAATTAAATCCAAACCAGTTTAAATATTCATAATTCTCGTATGGCATTGCAAAATATTCATCAAAGTTCTCTTTGTAAAGCGCTGATGAAGAAGTTCCAAATCTCCCGCCCGTTGCATACATTGAAGAATAGTAGCTGTCAAAAACATTAAAATTCCATGAATTTGCTCTAAACTCATCTAAAGATGCATCGTATAATGTGGCAAGCATTTCGGCTGCTACTTTTTCACCTTTAGGTCCTTTTATCTTAATTCTCCACTCTTCATTCTCGCCCGGCAATAGTTTGTTCCTGAATGTTTCAAATTCAATATCAAGCTCTTTGTTTTTATAAGGAACACTAATTGTTGATGAATGAGTATAAAAACGATTTTCTTTAATAAAAGTAAAATGTACAGAGAAGTTGCCTCTGTGTTCTTCTTTTATTCCAATTTCAATAAGCTTTTGCTCGTTGTTTAAGTTTATCCATTCTTTACTGACAATTTTATCTTTGTGTTCAATTTCATACATAACTTTTACATTCTTATCTGCCGAGCCAATTATAAACTTGGCAAATTCTCCGGGCTGCCCACTTGATTTAATTACAGAAAACAAATCAATAGTGTTATGTGGTATTTTTCCGGTTTCGTCGGCATACAAGGTAAAGAAACTTTCATTTTTAATGTCATTTCCAAACGCATCAACAGAATTCATTTCAATTACATAACGCCCTACTTCCCAATTTTTAAGTTTTGTTAGTTCAAGCTTTTTAGATTTCTCTGTATCAAAATTTGTTTTAAATACTTCTTTTTCTCTTTTAAGATTATGAATATTGTTTTCGTCTTTATAGATATTACCGGGGAATTTTTCTTTCCATTCTGCTTCTGTATAAATATATTCATCAGGTTTTTGCCACCTTCTGCTTCTTAAAGGCATATCAACATCACTAAGTTTAAATACTTTTATACTGCCTTTTGCATTTACATACTCTCCGCTTAAATTTGTAGTATATACATCAAAGGTGTCTTTATCGTTCTTATTTATTTTATCATAAATACTGGTACTTAAACTTAATGCTACGTAACCAACCCTAATATTACTCTGAGTACTTTGAGTTTCTCCGTTAATATCCGTTACATCAACAACTATTTTATAATTGAAATCTAAATAATCGCTTTTTGGCATCGAAATATCGGGTACAGCTTTAAACTTAATAATGTATTGTCCCTTTTCATCCGATTGTACTGTTCCATTTTCAATTTCAGTTTCAGAATATGAAAATCCCCAATACCGCGACCACCAACCTCGCCAATTAGGTGTTCTAACTATTCTGTAGTTTACAATAGCATCTGTAAGCATAGCACCTGAATATGCTTTTGCTTCACCCTTAATTTCTACTGTATCGTTTAAAAGATAATCGCCATCAAATGGAAGCATCTTAACTTCAAACTTAGGTCTTTTGTATTCTTCAACAGAAATATATTTTGAACCATAAGGTGTATGTATTTGCATATTTCCGTTTAATAAGCCCAATGGAATATCAAAAGTTCCGCTAAATGTTCCATATTCGTTTGTTGTAAGTTTCAGTTCTGTTATTTTCTGATAGTTAACATCATAAAAGGTGACAGTAACGGGGAGTTTTTCTGCAATTACTTTATTTTTCTCATCAACTTCAAGAGTTATTCCTTTAAAATATATTGTTTGTCCGGGGCGATAAATTGCTCTGTCGGTAAATATTGTTGTGGCATAATGTTTTTCTTGTTTATAATTGTAATTGTATGAATAAAATGCGTTTTCGCTATGCAAAATATCTGTTCCATTTTTAAAGGTAAGGTAAAAGTTATTATAATTCTTTTTATCTAATTTAGGAATTGTGATGTATCCATTTTCGTCTGTTATAAAAGTAGTCGTTTTAATTCTAACATATTTCCTGAATTTATAATCATATTTACTTACAAATTGATCAACAGTAACCTGACTTAAAGGCTCACCAGTTTTTCTGTTTAGCACATAAAAATCGTAAACTCCCTCTTTTTTCTGACGACTTACATAACTAATATTAGAAACATCAAATACGTCAAAAGCAAGCATGTTTTCGTTATATGTGAATTTTTCGGTGTTTGAAATAAATAATACATAAGTTCCATTAGATATGCCATCAAGTAAAACTTCGGCAGAATGAGAATTAAAATCGTTATCATAAGGGAGATTTACAATTTTCTGGTCAACAACTTCCGATTCGCTTAATAAACGGTCAATTAATTTAGTTCCCCATAATTTTTCTTGTAGTTTTTTTAATTTATTATAATCAATTTTAGCAATTCTTATATATGCTTTTGAAAGATTTTTGTATGTAATTTTAGCAGAAAAAGTATTATTTGGAATAACAACATCTTCAATTTCGGCAGATAAATTATGTGTTTCAATAGTAGCTTTTAAACTTTTGCATTTTAAACTTCCGGTTTCTTTCGGAAATTTCTCCATTGTCTTCACACAAATTTCATTTGCTGTTTTATTATACCATTTATACTTTTCTGTAGATTTATTTGTAGCATTATATGTATTTCCTTTACCATTATAATATGCAGCAATTAAATACGATACTTCTGATGAATAAGGAATATTCTTAAATTTATTTTCTAAATTTTTTAAAGATTTAAGATAGAGACTGTCTTTAATTTCACTAACAGAATTATAATAAATAAAATGAATACGGCTAATATCTGAGCTTATCAAAGCTTCTTTATTATCATCATTTAATCTGAATTTTAAAAGGTCTTGCAATACTTTTATTCCATAAAATTGTAAAGCAAGAGTATCGTTTGTTTGAATATTGCGATTAATAAAATCTTTAGCATCTGCAAAGTAAAATTCTTCTGCAAGCATAAATTTATCAGCAGGGTGAGTTAATGTAAGTTCTGTGTTTGAATAAAAATTAATTGCTCTGTGAGCTAAGAAATCATAAACGGTAGGTCTGATCTTTTTAGTTATATCATAATCAAATATCACCTCATCAAATACATCAATAGAAATATTTTGAAGTTTTTCTTTGTCTTTTAATGATAACTGATAATGTTTTATCACTTTATCGGCAAGTTTATTTAGATCCCAGGTTTTAATATCATCTGTAACAAAATTTATTGTTTCAGTTCTATTATAAAATTTCCACCTGTTATTTTGGTAATACATCCAGTACATTTCTGCCAACATAGAATGCATCATCGCATTAGCAGGAAACTCTGTTTTAACAACTTGTTTTTCAAATTCTGCAACAGCATTTTCAAAAGCATCCTCTTCATACATGTTCAGATATTTCATCCTGTAAATAGTTGCTTTTAATATCTGATCGGAATTATTCTCCTGCAAAGCTTTTTCATAGATCTTCTCAACAAGCACTATTGCTGATTTAGGTAAGCCTAATTTATCAAGGGAATCAACTTTTGCCCATTCGGTTTTATAATTATCACCGCCTTCAAGAATGATTAAATTTTCGTTAATTGAAAATAAATTGCTTAAACCTGCAGTAATTACAAAAGCTGAAAACACTGCTAACACTAACAAACTACGTAGTTTCATAATCATTATTTTTTTAATGTATTAATATTTAAAAATAGTAAAGCTTTATTGATAAACAAAAAATATTTATAATCATCCGTATTCTCTCCAAAGTATAGGTAATGATTTTCTTCAATTACCCCATCCCTAAAGGGTGTATAGAAAATCAATTTGTTCCATTTAGGGTTAGGGTTAAACAAATAGATTTTCATAATATTTAACATATTTAGAGGTAAATAAATATACAGACATTCATTAATATATTTCACTAATGATACTTAAAAACTAATTTTCCATAATTTTTATTTTAATTTTTGAAAAATTATTTGGAATTTATTCCGTTTATCAATAAAAATATGCTATATGTCAATTAAATTTCAATCTCAGGCAACCTTTTAGTAAAAATTGGAGTCTATTAAATATACACAACAGATTAAAGTTATGAAAACTGTTTTTCTAAGAAAAGTAATAATCCCAATAGCAATTGCAATTTGCTTTATAATTGTCAGTTACTTTGTTTTTATGTTATTAAATTAATTTTTTTGAAAAATAACTGGTTTCAAAAGCAACCTTTTTGAATATCTTTACGTCTATAATATTACAACAGAGCTTTACTTGTACGAATCCTTACTTAGCTACAAATCGGTAATGTTAAGCGGTAAATTAATGTTGAAATAAAGGGCAGTCATTCAATTGATTGTCCTTTGTTGATTTTATGAATTCAACTTTACGGCTGTTCCAAAAGCTAATATCTCAGAACATCCTTGCATAACAGCAGAAGTTGTAAAACGCATTCCAACAATTGCATCAGCATTTATTTTTTTTGCTTCTTCTATCATTCTTTCTAAAGCCTGACTTCTTGAATCGTCCAGTAGTTTGGTATATTCTGATATTTCACCGCCAACAAGGTTTTTAAAGCCTGCAAAAATATCACGTCCAATATTTCTCGCTCTAACAGTGTTTCCTTTTACTAAACCCAATGTTTCAAGTATTTCTTTTCCGGGTATTAAATCTGAAGTTGTAACAATCATAATTATAAATTTAAGTTAATCAATAATATTTTGAATTACTCTTAATTTGTGTGAGTATTTTTTTGTCTCACTGTTGTAAATTCCCTGATGATCTAGTTTATCAATTCTTACTTTGCCTGATGCATGAATAATTAATCCATTTACTAATACCACTCCCGTATGAGTGATTATTCCATCTGTATTTTCAAAAAATGCAAGATCTCCCGGCTTTGCTTCATGTGTAAAATTTAATGTTGTACCTAAATTAACCTGCTCTTTTGCATCGCGAGGCAAATCAATACCATTTAATTTGTATAAAATTTGAGTAAAACCACTACAGTCAATACCAAATGGAGTACGACCACCCCATAAATATGGTGCATTTAAATAAATTTTAGACAGGTCAACTATATGCTTTCTTACATCATTACTTCTATTATAAGCATCAATTAGTTTGTACTCAAGATTATTGTTTTTAAATAAATTAGTATTTTTATCATAAAAGTGCAGCAAACTTCCCGGAACAAGTTGAGTTATTTCTTTAGTTTTTATACATTCTACTTTTGTTAATAGTTTATTTGTGAAAACAGGTTTAAGAGTACTCATTTTCTCAAAATCTTCTTGTTCAATCTCTACAAACATTTTTTCATCAATCCAGCCTTCATAATTATCATGAGCTAACTGAATAAAAAACCAAGTTTTCTTCTTTTCAATAATAGTAAATAACTCTCCAAACAAAACCTGACTTACCATTTCGCTTTGCTCTGTAGGCTCGCGTCGTAAGGGAATAATTGTTGATATAGCTATGCCAAATTTCATTGTATATTATAAATTCTTTTGTTCCAATTAATAAATAAAAACAAGTGTCTAAATTAATAAAATTTAATCAAACCATTTATCATTGTCAATTTCATATTTATAATTATAAACATAATTAATTGCCTGCTTCTGTAACCTTGTAGTATTGTGCAATTTACCATAGTCCTTTTTTGTGAAATCATGTTTAAAAAAAATTAAATTGTTTTGAACAGATTACGACAAATTTACTTGTCTGGTATACAGGAGCTTATTTACTCCTGAATGTGTCTTTAAAGTTTCTTTGTTATTACTCCAAAACAATTTTTTGCACAATTATTCCTTTGCTTTTTGTTACTTTAATAATGTAGATGTTTTTGGCTTGATTATTTAAATGCCATTTTGCCTCATTCTAAAAAAATAATTTGAAAAATCTCATTTAAACTAATTGTATCACTATTCCCTCTTATTGTTTCATTAGGTTGAAGGGACAAATAAAAGCCATGATCCGTTTTTAAAGCAACTTTATTATTTTCTAATTGAATTACTTCAAATGTTTCCCATGCCCATGGATTAGAGCTAGAGGCATCTATTAAAGAATCAATATTTTTATCGGCATACATGAAGTGATTGTTGTTAGCTTGCAGAATTAATTGTTGCTCTTTATACTTATAAACCCTAAATTTTTCATTATTGCCAATTGTTAAACTATTTGCATAAATGATAGCATTTGGGTCTTTTAATTTTAAAAACTTATTGTTTGCTGCTTGGATGGCCGTGTATTGGCCTGGAGCTGTTGGGCTTGCGATTGTAGGGATTGACTCGTAAATACCTTTTAAGGCTTTTTTAAGGTCTGGTCTATCCAATAAACTTACCCAATTTTTTACATGTTCGTCTTTTAGGAAGTGGGCCCAATATGATTCTTTTGTCATTGAATCCCAATGAATAATTTTTTTGTAATATTGCTTTGTACTGAACAGATTCAAATAAATAAAGAATATTAAAGTTGTAAAAATTAATATTTTAGAAGTTAGCTTTAATTTTAATATTTTATTTATAAAAAATCCTAACGGTATTGCCATTATTGCATAAGAGTCAATGAACGCTCTGCCACCAAAACCACCACCGTACCACCAACACCACCACGACAAAATAATCCAGATATTTAATACTACAAATAAGAGAACAGATATGCTAAGATCTTTTACTTTTGAAAAGAGTATTGGAATGCCTATAAATGTAGCGAAAAACATAATTGGTGTATAAATAAACCAGCCTTTCCGGTATCCAAATAATCCTTCTATAATTTGTGGATTATTAAAAAAGAAACCCTCATCTTGATAAGAATAATAAAACCAACTCCCTGTAATTATTTTCCAATAAATTACTTGAGGTAGCCATATTATTATAATTGCCAAAATAATAAATGATAGATGAAACCATTTATTTTTAAAAAATACAACTCTCTCTTTCAGGGCTTTAATTGAAGGAACTCTATATAAAAGAAAGAAAATTCCAATGATAATGTTTGTTGGTCTAACTAAAACAATTAAACCAAATAATAATCCAATTATTATAGAATTTTTTATTGTAGGTTTGGAGTAATACTTATCAATAAAATATAGAAATGCAGCAAAAAGTGTAAAGCTATATATATGAGACATTGCCGGTTCAATTGTTGCATAAAAAAATAAATTTGTTCCTAATGCAATTAAAAGTAATGTTATACCAACTGTAATGTCATTAAGATATTTTTTCAAAAATTTTCTTAAGTAAAACAATCCAAGAAATAAAAATAGACAAGCATTAAACGAAAGTACCATTTTGTATGGTTCTGAATACCCATCTGCAGGGAAATCACTTAATTTTGCTATTGCATGGCCAACAAAGAATGCAGGAGTATATAAATATGCTAAGCCCATACTTGTTTTGATTACTCGTTTTCCATCTTCAGTCTTTAAATACCAGATTTTTTTTTGAACTTCTTTAGTCTTTTTGAAATAAAGCGTTAGGTCATGGTATATAAATGTGGCAGGAACATATACATAATAATGATTAACATCCCAACATATAATCCTATCTTTCTTCCATAGCTTTAGATCCATCATTACAATAGTTGTAGATAGGACTACTATAAAGATTACAATATAAGAGAAACTGATCTTTTTCATAGACTGAAATTATTCTTTATTTAAATTTAAGGATACCATACTTAATAATGGTCCATAATATTTTAAAAGCATCTTTGTTTCTAAGCTTTTTACCTTCACCATAGTTTCTTGGGAAATAATGAACAGGAACTTCAATAATATTATTTTTTCTTACCCTTAAAGCTTTTAATATCATTTCTGCTTCTATCCCAAATCGCTCTTCTTTTAATTTAATTTTATTGTAAAGGTCTCTATGTATTAATTTATAACCACATGCCATATCTGTTAGTTTAACATTTATAAATATGGATGTGATAAATGTGAATATTTTATTTCCTAAGTATCTTCGGTAGGAAGAAACTGGCCTTAAAACTCCTGGAAGATATCTGGAGCCATTTACAAATTGCACATTGAATCTATGCATTGCATCTAATAATACAATAATGTCATCAATGGATAATTCCATATCGGCATCTTGCATGAGAAAAATATCTCCATTTGCTTTTGCAATACCAGTTTTTACAGCAGCACCTTTACCTCTGTTGATTTCATGTTGTAGAAATATAAAATTATTTTTATTCTTGGAAAAATTTGAGACTATTTCATGTGAATTGTCGCTTGAACCATCATCAATAACAATAAATTCAATAGTGGAAATATATGAAGGAAATTTAAGTTCGTTAAGCTTCTGTAATGTTTCTAATATGTGATTCTCTTCATTAAAGAATGGAACAATAATACTTAATTTCATAATTAAAGTTATTAGCAGATTTAATCCTAATCCAAATGAACTTATTTTTTAAATGAATATTCTATTCAAAATATAGTTTTTAAAATTTTATTTATTGATATATTTTACAACAGTAATAATTTTTTTAAAAAATTGCATAAAAATAACATTAAAATGAAGAATAATTAGTCAAATTCATAAAATGTACTTCTTGTAAGTCTTAAAATTATTCTCATTTAAATGACGACATACACTCTTTAACCACCTTTTTTACAGCAAAACCATTGCTTGTTGTTACTTTTTTATGTTTGAGATTTATTCCAAGATTCAAAATAAATGCAAAAGGTTGCATGTAAAGAGAAGAAAAAAGTGAACTAAAGGACTTAAAGTGTAGAGTGCTTATAATTATTTTAATTTTAAGGTTAATTTTTTCTTTTAATTAAAAACAAAAATTAAATATTTGTTACTTTTGCCTAAAAAAAAATATAATGACAAAAAAAGTATATGTAGGGATGAGTGCAGATATGATTCATCCCGGACATTTAAATATTATTAAGGAAGCAAGTAAATTAGGCAATGTTATTGTTGGAATACTTACCGATAAAGCTATTGCTTCATATAAGCGCTTGCCTGCATTAAAATATGAACAACGAAAAATAATTATAGAAAATATAAAAGGTGTAACTGAGGTTATTCCGCAACATGAATTAGATTATACAGTTAATTTACGTAAAGTAAAGCCGGATTATGTTGTTCATGGAGACGATTGGAAAGAAGGTATTCAGAGAAGAGTGCGTCAAAAAGTTATTGACACACTTGCAGAGTGGGGAGGCAAACTACATGAAGTGCCATATACAAAAGGAATTTCTTCAACACAATTAAATCAAACACTAAAAGAAATTGGTACAACTCCTGAAATAAGAATGGGTAAATTACGTCGTTTAATTGATTCAAAACCAATTGTTAGAGTGATGGAGGCTCATAATGGTTTAACAGGATTAATTGTTGAGAATATCAATGTTAAAAAAGATGGCATGACAAAAGAATTTGATGCCATGTGGCTTAGTAGCCTCACTGATTCTACTGCCAAAGGTAAACCAGACATTGAAGCAGTTGATGTTACTTCGCGCCTACATAGTCTTAACGACATTTTAGAAGTAACCACAAAACCTATTATATATGATGGTGATACAGGTGGAATTCCGGAACATTTTATATTTACTGTGAGAACTTTGGAACGTCTGGGAGTTTCTGCAATAATTATTGAGGATAAAACTGGTTTAAAGAAAAATTCTCTTTTTGGAACAGATGTTAAACAAACCCAAGATTCAATAGAAAATTTTTCTAATAAGATTAAAACAGGTAAGCAATCACAAATTACAGATAGTTTTATGATAATAGCCAGAATAGAGAGTTTGATACTAAAGCAAGGAATGGATGATGCTATTAATAGAGCAAAAGCGTATATAGAAGCGGGGACTGATGGTATTATGATTCACAGTAAAGAAAAAGATGGAAATGAAATTCTTGAATTTTGCAAAAAGTTTAATGAATTTGATAGACGTGTCCCCTTAGTTGTTGTTCCTTCTAGTTATAATCACATATACGAAAAGCAATTCATTGATGCAGGTGCTAATGTCGTAATTTATGCAAATCATTTGTTGAGGAGTGCTTACCCTGCAATGATTGATGTTGCAAAAATAATTTTAGAAAATGAACGTTCTTCTGAAGTTAATGATAAATGTATGTCAATTAAAGAAATACTAACTCTTATCCCATAGATAAATAATGATTAGTCCTAATTTTTTTTATAATTACTTAACGAGTAAAAATATAGAGTTTTTTACAGGTATACCTGACTCATTATTAAAAGATATTTGTGCTTATATTACAGATAACACTTCAAAGAAAAATCATATTATTGCGGCAAACGAAGGAAATGCAATTGCTATTGCAGCCGGATATCATATGGCAACAGATAAAATCCCTTTGGTTTATATGCAAAATTCAGGAATAGGCAATGCTGTAAATCCGCTGCTGTCACTTACTGACTCGAACGCGTATAATATTCCGATTTTACTGATGATTGGTTGGCGAGGTGAACCTGGAACAAAAGATGAACCGCAACATGTTAAACAAGGCTTGGTTACAACTTCTTTGCTTGATGCGATGAAAATACCATATTTAATTTTAGACCAAGACGAACAAAATGCCAAAGAACAAATAGATGAAGCAATAAATAAAATAAATAAAACAAATGTTGTTTTTGCTATTATTGTTAGAAAAGGAACTTTTGAAAAATATAGTATCAAGCAAAAAACAGATGCAAATTATACACTTTATCGCGAAGAGGCAATTAAAATAATTGTTGAGCAATTAGAAGGAAAAGAGTTAATTGTTTCAACTACAGGAAAAACTTCTCGTGAGCTTTTTGAATGCAGAGAGGCATTAAATCAGCTACATAATGCTGATTTTTTGACCGTAGGTTCTATGGGACATGCTAGTCAAATAGCATTAGGTATAGCATTAAGCAAACCTAATAGAAAAGTAATATGTATTGATGGTGATGGAGCTGTTTTAATGCACATGGGAGGGTTTGCAATTATAGGAACACAATCTCCAAAGAATTTTTTACATATAATTATAAATAATGGAGCACATGAATCTGTTGGTGGACAACCAACTGTAGCTTTTGGTATTGATATTCCATCTATTGCTAAAGCCAATAATTACAAATACGCCGTTAGAGTTTCAACATCAGATGAGCTTAAAGATGCTCTTGTAGAAATTGATAAAAACTTATTCCCGGCACTTATTGAAATAATGGTACGAACAGGTTCAAGAGATGATTTAGGTCGCCCTACTATTAAGCCGATAGATAACAAAATTAATTTTATGAAAAATCTAGCATCAGAATGAGGCAAGAAGTATATAGAAATACGCAATTTTTAGATTTTAAGAAGTTTGTTAATAGGTATAATCCACAAAAAGTATTTTTGGTTGTGGATAAAAATTCATACGAGGTTTCCGGAGCAAGATTATTTATTGAAAAAATCTTTGGCGATGCTTTATCTGTCGCATTTTCTGATTTTAATCCCAATCCTCAATTGTCAGACTTAAAAAAAGGTATCTTTTTATTTCAAAAAGGTAAATATGAATTAATCTTGGCATTAGGAGGAGGGAGTGTTATTGATATGGCTAAGCTGATTAGTGTAATGGTACATCAAGATCAGGATGTTAAAAAAATTGCAAAAAGAAGTGCTATTTTGAATAATAAAAAGACCCCATTGTTAACTATTCCAACAACAGCCGGTACAGGTGCAGAAGCAACATCATTTGCAGTTCTTTATATTGATAAAGTCAAATATTCTGTTGCAAATGAATCAATATCTCCCAATTATATTTTTTTGTCTCCCGAATTTTTAATGTCTGCACCTCCATATTTAACAGCTTGTACAGGTCTTGATGCATTTTGTCAAGCAATAGAATCTGTTTGGAGTATTAATTCCACAACAGAATCTAAAAAATATGCTCTTGAAGCAATTGATATAGTATGGAATAATCTGAAAATGGCAGTTGTTGATAATGACAAAAAAGCAAAGTCATTAATGCAAGAAGCTGCGTATTTAGCAGGTAAAGCAATAAATATCACAAAAACAACAGCGCCACATGCTTTGTCTTATGCTTTTACAAGTTATTATAATATACCCCACGGGCATGCGGTAGCTTTGAGTTTGCCTTTTTTCTTTGAGTATAATTATGGGGTTTTAGATATTGACTGTAATGATACTCAAGGTGGAGATATTGTTAGAAATCGAATAAATGAGATCTTAAAAATAATGAATCTTAATATTGATAATGTGAACAATGAACTTACTTTATTCTTTGATTCAATAGGGATTAATATTAATATTATGACATTAATTAAGGATTTTAATCCAGATATAATTGTTAACAATATAAATCTTGAACGATTAAATAATAACCCAAGAAAAATTAATAAAAAATCATTGATGAGTTTTTTAAATAACTGTAAATATTAGTAATACTAAGTAACTTCTATTATGACAAAAATACTTTTATATATAGACCCAGCGTCAACAAGTGCATTGCTTTATATTATAATTGCCATTGCAGCAACACTTGCCTTTGCCTTACGTGGTTTTTTCTATAGGATTAAAAATTTAATTTTTGGAAAAGGATTTATAAATACTAATGAATTTAATAATATTGATATTATTTTTTATTCTGAAGGGAAACAATATTGGCCTGTGTTTTATCCAATTATTAAAGCTTTGGAAAAGAAAAATATTGAATGTGCATATTTAACATCAGATGATAAAGATCCCGGCTTAGACTATAAATCAGAACTTCTTAAAACAAAATTTATAGGTAATTTAACTATGACATCAGTTTATTTAAAAAAATTAAAAGCTAAATTTGTTGGAATGACTACACCACAACTTGATGTAATGATGATACAGCGATCAAAACATATACAACATTATGCTCATATAGTACATGCTCCTATTGATGTTTTTACATATCGTAAATTTGCTTTTGATTATTTTGATTCTGTTTTTTGTTCAGGACCACATCAAATAGAAGGAATTAAAAAACTAGAAGAGAAACGTGGAACAAATAAAAAACTTCTTTTAGAAACTGGACTTACATATTATGATGTAATGTTAGAGGATATTAAAAAATTACCAAACCCAGATAAGCAAAGACCTGTTGTATTAGTTGCTCCAACATGGAAAGAGTACTCAATATTAAACAGATTTGGATTAAAGTTTTTTGAAAATCTTCTAAAAGATGAATCTTATGATGTTATTTTAAGACCTCACCCACAAACTTATGTGAGTTTCCCAAAATTAATTGCAGAAATTGAAGAAAAATATAAAGATGAACCACGATTTGTTGTTGACAGAGAACCATTAGGAACAGCAAGTATGTTGAAAGCTGACTTGATGATCAGCGATTTGTCAGGAGTGTTTTGGGATTTTATGTTTTTATATTCCAAACCTATCTTATTATTAAAAACGAACTTTGAATCTATAGAAGGTTTTGAAGGAAGTGAGTTAGACTATGAAATGTGGGAAATGAGAGAAAGAAGTAGGGTTGGGAGTATTTTTGATGAAGATGATTTAGAAAATATAAATAAAGTTGTGAAAGACTTATTAGAAACCCCTCCTCTTATGCAGTTAGAAGAGCTGAGAAAGCAGTCAGTATTTAATTTTGGGAGGGCTGGAGAAACAGCTGCTAAACAGATATTAGAGATAATAGAAGATATTGACAAATAAAAAAATAACAAAAAATAATGATTTTTTTCGAGCAAATAATATCACCATTTATTTTTATAATTAAGCAAATATTTTTGTTTAGTTATGAATTAACCGGTGATTATGGTGTAGCTATTATTTTATTAAGTTTTGTAGTATCATTGATCTTATTGCCAATTTTTATTTTAATAGAAAAATCCAAAAAGAAAGATGATGTTGTAAGGAAAAAAATGAAACCCTTAATTGATGAAATTAAGCGAGTTTATAAAGGGCAAGAACGTTATTATTATTTAAAAACAATAAATCGTCAGTATAATTACAATTCTTTCAAGGCACTAATTCCAATTTTAAGTTTATTAATTCAGATACCATTTTTTATTGCAGCTTATCAGTTTTTAGAAAATTTTACAGAACTAAAAGATGTAAGCTTTTTATTTATTAAAGACTTAAGTCTTCCCGATGGATTGTTTGGAGATATACATTTTTTACCAATCCTAATGACATTGGTAAATTTATTAACAGCGTATTTATACACACGTAATGGCAATACATCTGAGCGCAAACAAATGTTAATAGTTGCAGGAGCTTTTTTGATTTTACTATTTAATCTTCCCTCAGGTTTAGTTCTTTATTGGACAATGAATAATGTTTTTAGCTTTTTTAGATTGTTTATTACAAATAAGGAAGTTTTTAAATCCAATTTATTAGGTTCATCAAATTTTAATTTTGATTTTAAGGCTTCATATAAAAAACTCAAAATAATATTTATTGTTATTTTGGCACCTCTTTTATTCTCTCAGTTTTATTGGGCTTTTAATCATGATTTTAATGATATTTATATCCGCTTGCTGATGGCAATACTTATATCAGTTGGCTTAACCTTGTTAATCTGGCTAATAATAAATTTCTATAAACATTACAAAACAACCATACTTGAAATAAAAGTAAAGCCAAGCTTGTTTTTTACTTTATTATTTTTAACTGTTTATTTTCATTTATCATCTCAGTTTTATTTTACAGGGGAAAATGCAACATTAAGTATAATTGCCTTATTAATGCTAATCCCTATTCAGTTTATTGGTTACATATATACGATTCGAACAAGATCAAAAAAAATTGCATATAAGTTTACAATTATTATTTATTTAGTTATTGTAGCTTATCAACTAGTTTCGTTAATATCCTATATTGCTGAAGATATTTTAATTAGTATTTTTAAAATAGAAATATTAATTGAATCAGGCTCATTCTCAGACATATTGGTGCCGGGTATTATTTTTTCCTTAATTTCATCAATTTATTATCTGCGACATAATGGAACCCAGACAAATATAACAGCAAGAAAGAATTGGTTAATTTTTTCCCTTTCTATATTATATATCTTTGGGGTAATATTCTTTTGGCACCCCTTAATTGTGTATTCTTCTTTTCCTGCAAATTTTGAATTTCCGGCATATAAATTTTTTAGCAATAATTTAATTCCATTTATAATAAGTATTTTCTCCAGTATTTTGCTTTATAAAATACTCTCAAAAAAATATAGAATAAATATGCTTCAAGTATTTTTATGGCTTGTTATTATTGTTCTATTGTATAGCTCAATTATTCCATTCGATGTTGGTACATTACAAGTAAATTTTTTCTCAAAAGAAAATAATTTGGCTGCTGAAACATACAAATATTTATTTGAAGCTATTTTGTTAATAGGTATTTATATTATAGTAATTAGGGTGTTAAAACGAAAGTATTTTAAACAAATTACTTTTGTATTAATTGTTTTGAACCTGTTTATTATTAGTCAAAGCTTATATTTATCAGTAAAAACAGGTGTATTTTTTTCTAAGGGAAATGATAACATTAAAGCTAAAGAAATTCAGTTTTCAAAAAATAATGAAAACATAATATTCTTTATTATAGATGGAGCACAGGGTTGGTATATGCGAGATATTTTTATTGAAAACCCCAAACTAAATGATTTATATGATGGTTTTGTTTGGTATCCAAATACAATTTCAACATCAAATTATACATATTCTTCTGTTCCCGGTATGATGTGTGGAAATGATTTCTCTATTGAAAATATGAATAAAGATGAGGATAAAACCATAACTCAAAAAGTAACTAATGCCACTGCTAAATTCTATAGTAAAATTAAAGATAAGGGCTATTATTTTACAGGAAATCACCTTTCATACTCAAACTTAGATACAAAACAAATTGACAATTTTCTCCCAAAATGGGAAAATAGTTGGTCAGAAGTAATAGGTCTGATTAATAGAGGTGAAATGTGGTATTCTCGTCTTTGGGAAAATGCACTTTTTTCTTCTTCACCACTTTTTTTAAAACCAAGAATTTATAATCACAATAAATGGTTTGAAATAAGGAAAAATGAACAAAAAGAAATTACAACTACAGAACTCTTAGGCAAATATAGTTTTATTACAATTTTACCTAAAATCTCAAGCAACAAAAGTAATAATTCTAATTTTATTTATATTCATTCAATGTTTGCACATGCCCCTTGGGATTTAATTACAGAAGGTAACAAACTAATTAGTGATGTAAGCCCTTATGAAAATCAAAAACAATTTATTGAGTTTTTTGCAAAATGGCTAACTTGGATGAAAGAAAATGAAGTTTATGATAATACCAAAATAATTCTTGTGTCAGATCATGGACCATCTTGGTGGCATTATGACAAAAAAATAGAAGACCATAACATACCTATAGTTTGGTCTAAAGATAATAAGGTTGTATTAGTGGAGTTTCTTAGATTAAACCCTGTTTTGATGGTAAAGGACTTTAATTCAAAAGGAAAAGTGAAAGAAGATTGGAGAATAATGAGCAATATTGATACTTATGCAATTGCATTTGATGAAAATGATCCAACAAAAAATAATCTTCCATCAAGAACAGTTTATACATACTATACAAAATGGCACACAGATTTAAAAACTAGAAAAAAATACCAAAATAACCTTGCATTTCAGATCAAGGATAATGTATATGATATTAATAATTGGAAAAAAATTTCAACGTCAAATGATGCTGTGTCATATATGGAAAAAAATTCTTCTATAAGTATCTATGACAGTACTAATTTAGATGTAATTTTTTTAAATAAACAACGAACTATAATAATTTCAAGGATTAAAAATAGTTATGATTGGCTTGAAAATGTGAAAAGCCAAGCTAAAAAAAGAGAAATAACTTTAGATTCGATGTTAATATTATCAGCAAATTATGTTATAGAAACTGCAGAATCAGGATGCATAAAAGAAAGAGCAGTACTCATTCATAAAATAAAAAATGATGAAGAGTGGTTAAACTCCATTATTGAAGATGCTAAAGTGAAAAATATTCAAATCGATTCAATGATATTGAAAAATGTTAATCACATTTTATATACCAGGCAAAATAAATGAATTTTTTCGAGCAAATTATATCACCATTTATTTTTATAATTAAGCAAATCTTTTTGTTTAGTTCTGAATTAACCGGTAATTATGGTGTAGCTATTATTTTATTAAGTTTTGTAGTATCATTGATCTTATTGCCAATTTTTATTTTAATAGAAAAATCCAAAAAGAAAGATGATGTTGTAAGGAAAAAAATGAAACCCTTAATTGATGAAATTAAGCGAGTTTATAAAGGGCAAGAACGTTATTATTATTTAAAAACAATAAATCGTCAGTATAATTACAATTCTTTCAAGGCACTAATTCCAATTTTAAGTTTATTAATTCAGATACCATTTTTTATTGCAGCTTATCAGTTTTTAGAAAATTTTACAGAACTAAAAGATGTAAGCTTTTTATTTATTAAAGACTTAAGTCTTCCCGATGGATTGTTTGGAGATATACATTTTTTACCAATCCTAATGACATTGGTAAATTTATTAACAGCGTATTTATACACACGTAATGGCAATACATCTGAGCGCAAACAAATGTTAATAGTTGCAGGAGCTTTTTTGATTTTACTATTTAATCTTCCCTCAGGTTTAGTTCTTTATTGGACAATGAATAATGTTTTTAGCTTTTTTAGATTGTTTATTACAAATAAGGAAGTTTTTAAAGCCAATTTATTCGGTTCATCAAATTTTAATTTTGATTTTAAGTCTTCATATAAAAAACTCAGAATAATATTTATTGTTATTTTGGCACCTCTTTTATTTTCTCAGCTCTATTGGGCTTTTAATCATGACTTTAATGATATCTATATCCGCTTACTGGTGACAGTACCTATATCAGTTGGTTTAACTTTTTTTGTATGGCTAATAATAAATATATACCGTCATTACAAACAAGCTTTATATAATATACAAGTAAAACCGAACTTGTTTTTCACTTTATTATTTTTAACTGTTTACTTTCATTTATCATCTCAGTTTTATTTTACAGGAGAAAATGCAACACTAAGTATAATTGCCTTATTAATGCTAATACCTATTCAGTTTATTGGTTACATATATACAATTCGAACAAAATCAAAAAAAATTGCATATAAGTTTACAATTATTATTTACTCCCTTATTGTAGCATATCAACTAATTACAATAACTTCTTATTTTGCAGAAGATATATCATTTAGTGTGGCAAAAATTAACATATTTATTAAACCCGGTTCATTTTCAGATGTATTAGTATCCGGTATTATTTTTTCTTTAATTGCATCAATATACTTTTTTCGTTCTTCTAAAATTAAATTTGAAAACAATAATAGATCAAACTATTTTATCTACACATTGTCAATAATTTTTATTTTTGGATTAATATTTTTCTGGAAACCATTATTAGTATACTCTTCTTCTCCTGATACATTTAGTTTCCCGGCTGGGCATATTTTTAAATATAATTACAAACTTTTTTTAATATGGTTTAGTATTTTAGTGCTAGCCTACATTTTGTTGCCAAAAAAATACAAAAAGATCTTGTTATACCTAAGTCTAATATATGTAGTTATTAGCTTTATATATAGCTTAATAATTCCTATTCAACTTGGATCATTACAAGTTTCAAAGTTTTCTGAACAGAAAAATCTTGAAGCACCTATAATGCATTACTTATTAGAAGCTATATTATTAATATGTATATTTTTTGCAGTTAACTGGGTTTATAAAAAAAAGTACTACAAAGTTACTGCTATAGTTTTGATTGTTTTCAACTTTTTATTGATAGGTCAAAGTATTTTTAGTGCATATAAAACAGGATATTTTTATAGATCAGTTTACGAAGAAAAAATAAACACAAAAGATATTCCTTTTTCAAAAGATCAACAAAATATTGTTTATTTTCTTGCAGATGGATTTCAGGGATGGTATATAAAAAGAATAATGGAAGAAGAATCTGAGTTAAAAGATGTGTTTTCCGGTTTTACATGGTTTCCTAATACTTTATCAGAATCTAACTATACACATTCTTCTGTAAATTCACTCTTTATAGGAAAAAAAGGTTCTGTAATTCAGATGAATGCTGATACAATACATACAATTAAAGAAAAAATTAATTACGCAGCTCTAGCTTTTATAAAAAAAATAAGAGAAAAAGGATATACTTATTCCAGTACTTATATGCATTATTCAGGTGTAGAGGCAAGCGAATTTGACAACTATATACCTTTTTGGAACGATGTATGGAATAAATGGTCTATTGATGTACCACTTGGGAATAAGATTGATGTTTGGAAAAAACGACTTTATGAAAATGCACTATTTTATAGCCTGCCATTATTCCTAAAGCCTAAAATATATAATAAAACAGAGTGGCTACAATATTATTTTCCTAATCTAGAAGGAAAAAAACAAGATGGATATAAATACTCTTATGAGCCGTATAATTTTATTAGACTATTGCCATATATATCTGTAATAGATTCGGGAATACCTAATTTTGTTTATATACACGATCATTCGTTGCATAACCCATGGAACACAGTAAATGACTTAGGGGAAATGAAAAACGATGTTCATCCTTATGAAGTTAGTATATGGTTCATTCAACGTTTTGCACGTTGGATAAAATGGATGAAGGATAATGATGTATATGATAATACAAAAATTGTAATAGTTTCAGATCACGGAGTATCTTGGTCTGCATTTGATGGTGAAGTAGACATAAAATCATCGGTAAATTGGGAAAATAACCCTAGTAAAATATCCAAAATTTTATTTTGGAGACTTAACGCACTTTTAATGGTAAAGGATTTTAATGCAACAGGACCTCTTAAAGAAGATTGGCGTATTATGACAAATGCTGATGCCCCTGAATTAATTTTTAATTTTAAAGAATTTATTGATAATGATTCAATAAACAGAATATTAAATTCATACTATACTAAATGGGAGGGGGAAATGACAAGTAAAATAATAATAAATATTCCAAAACAATATGAAGTAGAAAATGATATTTATGATTTGAATAACTGGAAAGAAATTAAAGAAGTGAAATGAGGATAATATTAATTATTATTATTATTACAGTAATTGCTTTTAGTTGTAATAAGCCTAAATCTGCTCGTGATATTTTTAAATATAATCATGAAGAAGAGATATTTTTAGATTATACAAACAGTTATAATGAGGGATTTAATATTCCTGGTAATAATTCTTTTTTTGAAATAAAATTTATTTCAGAGGATTTTATTGGAAAATACTATAAAATATACTATCAGAATGAAAGTTATAAATTTGATGATACATTAAATTTATCTAATGAGAACTTTTATGGTAGTTGGTCCGATACAAATATTGAGTTTGAAAATTTTTCAGAGGATACTACAATTATTAAATTTCAGATTCAGGGGAATCCAAGAAATGAAGAAAAGTACTATCAAGATAATAGGGTTTATTTATCAGAAAATAAAATTCAGAAAACAGCAGAATCAATTTTAACTGATAAAAAATGGTCAAATGATATTTTAGAAAAATCAAAATTGAATAATGTATCTTTCGAAAAACAACTTTATATTGATACAGAATGGCTTTTGCTTGATAAACAAAAGAGCAAAAGAACTAATAATAGATGGCAACGTAATCCTAGGCTTGGAGTTTATAGTTTGTTAATCGTAATAGTAGATCCAGAACAATTAGCAAAAACACCAAAATATATTGCTAACATTAGTTTGAAAAATTCAGAATCTCATTTTGTTAATCCATATAAATATTTTGCCGATAATGAAGATAATAGCAAGGGCTTGGTGTATAAAATTGATAGGATAATAAAAGTAAAAGCTAAACCTCCTGTCAATAAAGGGATATATGTTAATTGTAAATTAAGAGACATAGATACAGCATATTATAATAAATATGTAAATAGCAGTTTAAAGCTAAATAATAATGCAGCATTTGCTTATTTCCCAAATAAACGTTCCATTGATAAACCTATCCAAAATTTACCGGTGAGCTCAAAGTTATTATCAGGTGAATACAGTTTAGAAGATTATAAAAAAAATATTGATGAGTTTGATGAACAAAGACTTGAAATTTTCTTTAAAAACTCAAAAGCTCCCGGTAAAACTTTTGGCGTTAATGAAAAAAACAATTCAATATGGTTTAAAAACCCTGCAAATAAAGAAGGAGAGTATTTAAAAGAAAATATTGGTATTCAAACCAGAAATGGTTTTACATATGGTAAATATACATTTAAAATAAAAATGGCAGAACTTCTAAATAAGCATAATGTATGGACCGGTTTAACAAATGCATTATGGCTTATGGCTGAATCTGATGCAGAATGGAACAAGCGTAGAATATGCAATAAAGGTGGTTTTTTACCATATTATGGAGCACCAAAGACTGAGAAGAGAATTCCTGCTGTTTCATATTCTGAAATTGATTTTGAGATAATTAAAGCTCCAGAGAATTGGCCAATAACATCTTATAAAGATAAAACTTGTAGAAAGGAAGATCCTGCATCTCATGTTGACAAAGTTATGATTGCATGTACAAATTTTGATTTAGCATGCCAACAGCCAAATAGCTTTAATAACGGTGTAGAAAAAATTAGATATAAAAAAGATACTTTTAATATTCATAGATGGAATACATGGTATCATGCGCTAACATCAAAAGTCCCTATTGCTGATGATGAATTATTTCAAAATGAGTTTTATTATTTTCAAATAGAATGGAAACCAACAGAAATTATTTGGCGTATTGGAAAAGATAAAAAAAATCTTAAGGTAGTAGGATATATGAACGACAAAGTAACCAGTATCCCTAATAATCAAATGGTTTGTATTATTACCCAAGAGTATCACCACTCTCATTGGTGGCCGGAATCTCCTTTTGAACAGGAAAATGTACCTTTTACATTAGAAGATTTAAAAGGGGTTTTATATGAAATTGAAATTGAATAGATATGGTTTTTAGCAGTATCTTTTTTCTACTATATTTTTTACCGGTATTCTTAATAATTTACCATATTATTCCTCATAAGTATAGAAATTGGTGGATATTAATATCAAGCATTCTCTTCTATTCATGGGGGGCTCCAAAATTTGTATTTGTAGTAGTTGCTTCTGTTATTATTGACTATTACATTATAAATGAAATGCATAAAATGAATAATGATAAAAACCGAAAATGGATGCTTGCTTTATCAATATCCATAAATATTGGTTTATTATTGTTTTTTAAATATGCTAACTTTTTTGTTGAGAATGTTAATTCAGTTCTTCAAGGTATTGGATTCGAACAAGTAGGTTGGACATCAATTGCATTACCAATAGGTATTTCATTTTATACATTTCAAACTTTAACATATTCAATTGATGTTTATAGAAAAGTTCACAAACCATTAAAAAGCCCTTTTCAATATTTGGTTTATATAATGCTTTTTCCTCAGATGATTGCGGGACCTATTGTACGCTTTAACCAAATAGCCGAACAAATTGAAGACAGAAAAAACCTTGAAACTATTGATAATAAGCTGCTTGGATTTTTCAGGTTTGCAATAGGTTTAGCAAAAAAAGTACTAATTGCTAATGTAATGGGGGCAGAAGCAGATAGAATATTTGCGCTTAGTGAGGGAAACTTAGGCTTTTATCAAGCTTGGTTAGGTGTTTTAGCTTATACTTTCCAAATCTATTATGATTTTTCAGGTTATTCTGATATGGCTATTGGTTTGGGCAGGATAATGGGCTTTAAATTTCCTGAAAATTTTAATAATCCATATATTTCTCAGAGTATTAGTGAATTCTGGAGAAGGTGGCATATTACACTTGGTAGCTGGATGCGTGATTATTTATATATTCCACTCGGCGGTAGTAGGGTAAAATCAAAAAGAAGACTGTTTTTTAATCTTTGGCTGATATTCATAATTTCAGGTTTATGGCATGGAGCTGCGTGGAACTTTATTATTTGGGGAGCTTACCATGGAATTTTTCTAATTTTTGATAGATTATTTTGGCTTAAGATTGTAGACAAAATTGGCAAATATCCAAGTATTTTTATAACATTCTTTATTACAATTATTGGATGGGTTCTTTTCAGAGCAGAAAGCTTATTTCAAATAAAATACTATTTAAAGGCAATGTTTAGCTTTAAAACTATAGAGTTTGACTTTTATATTACTAATGAATTTTGGACATTATTTATTATTGCATTTATATTTGCATTTATTACTATTTCTAAATTAGGGCTTAAAATTGAGAACTTTGTATTCTTCAAAAAAAAATATAGTATTGGTCAAACACTATTTATGTCTTTTATAGTATTTTTATTATTAATTCTTTCTATTGCTAATATAGTTTCTTCTGATTTTAACCCTTTTATCTATTTTAGATTTTAAAATAACAAATTTATGAATAAACATATAAAAAAAGTAATACTCCTGTTTTTTATTATTATTCTTATGGTCCCGGCAATTGAAAGACACCTGAGTTTTTTTAACTTCACACAACTTAATGGTGCATACACAAATACATCCAGAATTGACCTAAATGTTACAAACTTTCTTGATGATTCCTATCAAATTGCTTTAGAGAAAAATTTGACTGATAGTATAGGATTTAAAAGTATTCTTGTTCGCGTATATAATCAAATAGCTTATTCATTATTTAATATTTCACATGCAAATAAAGTTGTTGTTGGAACTGATGATGTTTTATATGAAGACTACTACATTAACTCATATTATGGCAAAGATTATATTGGTCATGATAAAATTAATGAAAAAGTAGAAAAGTTTTCAAAACTTCAACAATTATTATATTCTAAAGGAATTCATTTGCTTTTAGCCATAACACCAAGTAAAGCATCCATATATCCAAATAATTTTCCTAAGCATTTGAAGTCTGAAAAAGGTACAACAAATTATGAAAAAACAATTGAACTCCTTAACAAATATGATTGCAAATATATAGACTTAAAAAATATATTTTTAGAATTAGATAAAACAACTGAATATACTCTATTTCCGAAGCAGGGAATTCACTGGAGTGGCTATGGAATTACAAAAGCTGCAGATACACTATTTAAGTATTTATCAAATAAAACTGGCATCATTTTTAACAATATAATTATAAAAGAAGGAGAATTAACAAATATATATCAAGGTTCAGATAATGACATTGGCGATGCATTAAATCTATTATTTAAACCTGTAATTGATAAATTATATTATCCTGAAATTATTTTTTATAATGATAAAAATAATACTAAACCGGGTGTGCTAATTATTGGAGATAGCTTCTCTAATGGATTTTGGAAATTTTATCCATACTTTCAAAATTTATTTAATGAAGAAAGTCAGTTTTGGTATTATAATCAGGAAATTATTTGGCCACAAAATAATTTAAATACAAAAGTCGAGTCATTAGATCTGTATGAAGAGATACTTAAAAGAAAAATTATTTTAGTTATTAGTTCAGAACAAAATCTCGATAATTTGGGCTACTTCTTTTTTGATAAAACATTAGAAATATTTAATAATAAAAATAAGTTTATTAAAAATAAAATAAATCACTATACTTCAAAAATTAAAACAGATAAAAATTGGCTAAACAGTATTAAGGAAAAAGCTAAAATGAACAATATTTCAGAAGATGAAATGATTAATATTGATGTAAAATGGCTTTGCGAACAAGATATTATTAGATACTATACAGATTCTATTAATAATGATTCTGTGTGGAAATCTAATATAATTAGAAAATCTGTTGAAAAGCAAATGTCTTTAGATTCTATAATCTTTTTGGATGCTAAATATTTATTTAAAATAAATTATGAAGATCTTTTAAATAATAGTAATACAGATAAATTAGTATTAAAAACAATTGAAAAAATAAAGGCAGATATAGATTGGTATAATGATATTAAACAAAAAGCAAAGAAAAACAATATTACTGTTGAGGAACAGCTTCGCATTGATGCTGAATGGGTTGTTGAGAATATGTAGGGACTTTTACTTCCCCATTTTTTCAATTTTTAATAAACTTAAAGTTTTTATCATTAATTTTAATGATATAAATGCCATTACTTAGATTCGAAATATCTATTGTGTGGAAAAATAAATTTTGAATGTTTTCGAAATTTTGTTCAATAACTGTCTGCCCAAATGCATTATAGATTTCAATGCTCAATGTATTAAATCCTATATTGCTATTTTCAATATCAATATTAAGGTAATTTTGAGCAGGATTTGGATAAACATTAATTCCATAATACTTATTAATATCGTTAATATTACTTATCAAATACGTAATACTGGTTGTATCAATAAATAGTGAAATATCTGAAAAAATAGGATTTATGCTATCTATTGATATTGTTGGTGGAAAAGTTTCAAATCCTGCTTTTTCGGCAAATATTGTATATGTACCGTATTCTATGTTATCGAACTCATAATAACCTGTATTATCCGGCAAAGTAAATTTTATAGGTAAATTATTTTGGTCCAATAAAATAATTGGAATATTTTTAGCTGCATTTTCTTGAATATTATTGTTTCCTCCAAACCAATTTTCTCCATAAACATCAATTTCATAAGAAGATGAATCTGTGTAAGTAATATTTCCACTTATTTTACCTACTCCCCAGTTAATAGTATCACTATAGCATAGATTAATTTCTATAGTATCAACATCATAAACATTTGCATTTTCCCAGTTTAAGGAATCGCTGTAATATGTTGGAAAATAAATTGGTGTATACGGAACTCCCAAATTAAAATAAGGTATAGCATATACATAATAATAACCGGGATTATAGCGAGTAACAGAGAAACTGCCACTATCAATATAAGAATAATTAACAGCACTTATTATGCTGTCAACATTAAACCAGTAAATAATAGCAATACCTTCGGGTAATAAATTGCCTCCCGCATAAACAGTACCATGTACTGCAGGCGGTTCTGTTAATTGTACTCCATAAGACTCGCAACATCCAATACCATCACAAACAGTAACTGTGTATGTTCCTGCTGATAAATTTTCAATAGAAGCTGTTGTATCAGCAGTGTTTCCGGTATTCCACGTATATGTATATGGAGGAACTCCATAACTTACATTAAGGTCAATAAATCCATCATTACCACCATTATTTGTAATATTGCCATAACTTGCTTGTATATCAAGATCGCAAAAACTTACAGTAATATCTGTGCAAATTGTACTGCTACAACCTAAATATGTTTCAATTGTATGACAAACTGTATATGTTCCGGGAATTAAATATGTATGAATTGGATATATATCATTACTTACTGGAGAACCATCACCAAAATCCCAGTAGTATGTACTCACAGTATCACCTACAAGTTCTAAATATGAAAGAGGATAAAATCCTGCGTTGCTAGCATTTAAGTAATAGCCAAAATTTGCATAGCAATTCTGTGATTTTAATAAGAAGGGAGTAATTATAAATAATATAACAATTAATAGTTTTTTCACCTCAATGTTTTAAAAATTATATCTTATACCGAGCTTTAATCCGTAGGCATTAAATTTATGAGAAATTGGCTGTGATTTTATGAATATTGAATTTATTGATTTTCTATAATACGGATTAGCTACAAAACTGAAAAAGTCATTAATTTTATATTCAAACCCAATAGCAGCGATCATAGAAAAGCTTGGTATAATATATGTTTGTTTTTCATTATTTATATCTTCAATGTTATAACTACTGTTTAAAGATTTTCCTGAAGAATTGATATATAAACCTGTTATTAAACCAAATTTTGGAGAAACTGTAAATTTATTTTGTTTAAACTGATAACCAATACTTAATGGTATTTCAATGTATGAATATGTATTTTTAACTTTAATATTTTGATCAGTCATTGATGAATCATAGTCTGTAACTAAAACCTCATAAGGAACTTTTACTGTATTTGAAATAGTATATGGAATATAGCTTGTATCACCTGAATCAAGATATTCATCTAAGTCAAAAACAAATATTGTATCATATTGTTGTTCATATTGATATTCGGTTTCGTAATAAGATGTTGTATCAATAAGTAAAACTTCCTGATCATAATTAAATTGTTCGTTAAATTTCTTATAATAAATACCGCTTTGTACAATAAAATTTTTATATGAATAATTAATATTTATACCAAATGAGTTTGATAACATTGGACTTAATGCATTATTATATGTTTCTTCATAATTATTGTTCTCCGCAGATGTTGTTCTAATAATGCTTGAAGTAAAAGCAGGATCCAATAAAACATCTAATGACCAATTTGTAGTTTCTGTAATAATAGGATCTCCAAATGCGTCTGTCCCTAATGTATCCTTATATTCAAAATCACTAAATGCTATTAATGAATCTGTATTTAATGTAATAGGTCCTTTATGTATTAAATTTATTATTTCATGTCCAATTGTTTTATATTCTGCATTATATGATACAGAATTTACTTCCTCAACAACTGCATTTATTTCCTTTGCAATGTTTTCTTTGTTATTAATGACGTCAGCAACAAGATCAGCAGGAGTAAGGTTAATATTTTCAATTACATCATTTTTCTCAACAACTGTATTTATTTCTTTTGCAATGTTTTCTTCGTTGTTAATATCGTCAGCAACATTATCAACAGGATTAAGATCAATATTTTCAATTATATCATTTTCCTCAACGTCTGCATTTATTTCTGTTGCTATGTTTTCGTTGTTGTTAATATCGTTAGCAACATAATTAACCTGAGTAAGATTAATATTTTCAATTATATCATTTTCCTCAATATCTGTATTTACTTCTGTTACTGTTTTATTGAAAATTTGTGAATTGTTATTGTTATCAGATTTATTTTCATCATTAGTATTTAAAAATGTTTCAACAGGCTTAATATCATAATTACTTACATCTTGATTATTAGTTACCAAAGCATTTTGATTATAGCCTATGTTTTCTGAAATTACTGAGTATGTTCCGATGAATAATAATGCCAGTATTGATACTAAATAATAAAAATTAAATGTTGAAAAATTAAATCTAAAGAAATTAACATAAAATAGTTTTCTTTGAATATTGCTCCATATTCTAGCACTTGGTTTAACTAAATATCCATTAAATTTATCATAGAAATAACTTTCTGAACGTAACTGGTTTTCAATATTATTCCAGGTTTGTTCTGATGGTTTTACTTTTGCTTTTTCAAAAGAATCTTTAAATAAATCTTCAATATTGTTGTAATTCTCACTCATTTTAATTTATGCAATTGTTCTTTCTACACTTAAGTTTATTAAATTTTTACGTATTATTTTTTTTGCTCTCGAATATTGCGACTTTGAAGTAGCAACATCAATATTCAACATTTTTGCAATTTCCTTATGTTTATACCCTTCAATGGCAAACATATTAAAAATTATCCTATATCCACTTGACAACTCTCTAATTACCTTCAACAATTCATCTTTTGTAAATTCTCCATAAGAGACGGTATAACTATTAATATCTGAAACATTATCAAGATCGTCCTGATAATAATGTTTTAGGTTTTTTCTATAATTAGAAATTGCGGTATTAATAATTATTTTTCTCATCCAACCTTCAAAAGAACCTGTACCCTGATATTGTTTAATTTTTAAAAATATTTTTAAAAAACCTTCCTGCATAATATCCTCTGCTTCAGGTCTGCTTAATGCATAACGCATGCAAATACCTAGCATAATAGGCGCAAAACGATTATAAAGCATTTTTTGTGCTTTCTTATCGTTTTTTTTACAAGCCCTTATAATTTGTTCTTCAGAAAACATTGCAGATATTATTAAGACACATGAATAGTTAAAAAGGTTGCATGAAAAAACAAATTTTTATTTCGTTTAATCATTGTATGAATTATTATTATTTCAAATTTCAGGATGTTTTGCCCTTATTTTATTAATTATCCTCTTTTTATTATTGCCAAACTGTTAACATAGTTTGTTGTGCAATGAATAAAGATTGTCAAATATACCTGTTTTTATTCAATTTACCTATTTTTTTTGTGAATTATTTGGGTTAAAAATTAAAAATAAATAAATAAAACATACCTTAATTGGCGAATTAGACAATATTATTTCCAGTATTCAGGATGATGTAATTATCTACTATTCCGAATCAGAAAATTTGATTTATGTTGCAATAGAGCATAAGAATTAGGTAAACGTTCGTTCTAATCCGATGGCCCTAGTATTGAAACGGAACGACAAACGACAAACAGTATTTTATATCGTAAATTTCCAAGCACAATAATATTCATCAGGGTGTTTATCGGGAGGACAACTTAAACATTCTGTTTTTATTCTTTTATCAATAGCTTCGACAAATGTCTTATATTCTACCATTCCACCTGATTTACATGGATAATCTTCAAGCCCTTTTCTTTTACGTGCAGATTGAACCCGGCAATCGTTCATCAGGAAAACAAAACTGTTGTTTGTTTCTTCAATAATTGATTGTTTATTAACAGTTGCATAAAGCCTGAAGTTTAATGCTTTTTTTAAACCATCAAGTCCCGGATTTTCAGGTAATTCAAGCAAGCGTTTTATAGACCATGCTTCAAGAGGGGAGAAGTGTCCCCAGCAAGTGTCGTTGCAGCGTTTGGCATCGAACATTCCGTGTTCAAATTCTACTGCCTGAAACCAAACACCATCGTTTGCCAGCCAGTTTACTGCAACAGCTTCTTTAAGTTCGTTTATTTTTTCATCAGGTAGGTTGAGCAAAGGTTCGGGAATATCTTCTTTCATCTCAAATCCTAATACTTTTGATATTCTTTTCATTTGTATTGCATAGCTTTTTTCGTAAGCTTTTGTTAATGTTTCAAAAGCTTTTTCTTTGCCCATTTGGTGTTGTACTTCAGCAAACCACATTGCATGGTGCATCATAGTTCTATGCCAGAAATCTATAATTAATCTTATGTTTTCAGCTTTGCTAAGTTTATTTTGCGAATTTTTATCTTTCATTAGTTTGTTTTTTTAGCCGCGAATCATGCCTCAGGCAGACACGGTACGCCAATGTTTTTTTCCCATATTACTTGTTGTTTTTTAATTCTGACCTGATAGCTCATAATTACAATATGTAATAATGAATGTAAAATGTTGAATTCAGAATGTAGAACTCATTCATTATTCTAAATTCATCATAGAATATTCTATAAATTTGTTTAATAGCCCTTAACTAAATGACATTAAAATTGGGTTGGGGTAATGTTTTACCTCTAGTCCCTTCCGCCTATGGCGGAGAGGTTCGGAGGGTTTTTTTTACCCTTGCTTAATATTTGCTTGTGCTGCTGCTAATCGTGCAATTGGCACTCTAAATGGTGAACAACTTACGTAATTCATTCCAACTTTATGGCAAAATTCTACTGATGATGGCTCACCACCATGTTCGCCACAAATACCTATTTTTAAATCAGGATTAGTAGTTCTACCTCTGCTTATTCCCATTTCAACTAATTGTCCAACACCTTCCTGGTCTAATACCTGAAAAGGGTCGTTCTTAAGAATTCCTAATTCAGTATAAACAGGTAAAAATTTACCCGCATCATCTCTTGAATATCCAAATGCCATTTGAGTAAGGTCATTTGTTCCAAAAGAAAAGAATTCGGCAGTTTCGGCAACTTTGTCCGCTGTCAGAGCGGCCCTTGGTATTTCTATCATTGTACCAACTAAATATTCAATTTTGTCGCCTTTTTCTTCAAATACTTTGTTGGCAATTTTTTTAACCATGTCTTCTTGCATTCTGTATTCTTTGGCAGTACCTATTAGTGGTACCATAATTTCAGGAATAGCTTTAATTCCTTTTTTCTTAAGATTTAAAGCAGCTTCGATGATTGCTCTTGCCTGCATTTCGGTAATTTCAGGATAAGTATTTCCCAAACGACAACCTCTATGTCCAAGCATTGGGTTAAATTCAGAAAGGTCTTCTACTTTATCTTTAATTATTTTTACAGATACACCCATTACATCAGCCATTTCCTGTTGTCCTTTTTCATCGTGTGGAACAAACTCATGTAAAGGAGGGTCAAGTAAACGAACAGTTACAGGCAAGTCTTGCATAGCTTCAAAAATGCCTTCAAAATCTTTTCTTTGTATAGGCAATAATTTTTTCAAAGCTTCAATTCTTCCTGTTTCGTCATCAGCAAGTATCATTTCACGCATTGCAATAATTCTGTCGCCCTCAAAAAACATGTGTTCCGTACGGCAAAGACCAATGCCTTGTGCTCCAAATTCGCGAGCTGCTTTAGCATCGTGAGGAGTATCGGCATTTGTTCTTACATTCATTCTTGTAAATTTATCGGCAAGAGTCATTAGTTCTCCAAAATCACCACTTAATTCAGGGTCAATAGTTTTTGTCTGTCCTTCATAAACTTCACCGGTACTTCCGTTGAGAGATATCCAATTACCTTCATTATAAGTAACACCATCAACAGTCATTGTTTTTGCTTTGTAATCAATTTTTATGCTACCTGCACCCGAAACACAACATTTGCCCATTCCTCGTGCTACAACTGCTGCATGTGATGTCATTCCTCCCCGTGCAGTTAAAATGCCATTAGCAATGTTCATTCCTTTAAGATCTTCGGGAGATGTTTCAATACGAACTAAAATAACGTTTTTACCATTATTTGCCCATTCTTCTGCATCATCGGCATGAAATACTATTTGACCGGTTGCTGCTCCGGGAGAAGCAGGCAGACCTTTTGTAATTACATTTGCTGAAGCAATTGCTCCTTTATCAAAAACAGGGTGAAGAAGTTCATCAAGTTTATTTGGTTCAACTCTTAGTACAGCTGTTTTGTCATCTATTTCACCCTCTTTAAACATATCAGTTGCAATTTTTACCATTGCAGCACCTGTACGTTTTCCGCTTCTTGTTTGCAATAACCAAAGTTTACCATCTTGCATAGTAAATTCAATGTCTTGCATATCTTTATAGTGTTTTTCAAGTTTTTTCTGAGTATCGAATAGTTCTTTATAAACCACAGGCATTAATTCTTCAAGCGATGGATATTCAGAAGCTCTAATTTCTTCTGTTATATTAGCTAATTTGGCCCAACGTAATGAACCTTCCTTAGTAATTTGTTGAGGGGTACGGGTTCCTGCAACAACATCTTCGCCTTGTGCGTTAATAAGGTATTCGCCGTTAAATATATTTTCGCCGGTTCCTGCATCTCTTGTAAAAGCAACTCCTGTTCCTGAACTGTTTCCCATATTCCCATAAACCATTGCTTGTACATTAACGGCAGTTCCCCACTCAGAAGGAATTTGATTTAACTGACGGTAATAAATAGCTCTTTCAGTATTCCAACTGTCAAAAACAGCCATTATAGCGCCCCATAGTTGATCCCATGGGTTTGTTGGAAAATCTTTTCCGGTTTGTTTTTTTACAGCAATTTTAAATTTTTCAACTAATTCTTTCAGGTCGTCAACACTAAAGTCCGTATCTAATTCAATACCTTTTGCCTCTTTAATTTCTTCCATTATTTTTTCAAATGGGTCAATGTCTTCTTTAGATTCAGGTTTCATTCCCAAAACAACATCACCATACATTTGAACAAAACGGCGATAAGAATCCCATGCAAAGCGTTCATTATCCGATTTTATTGCTATACCTATGACAGTTTCATCATTTAATCCAAGATTAAGCACTGTGTCCATCATACCCGGCATAGAAACTCTTGCACCGGAGCGAACTGATACTAAACACGGATTTTCTTTATCCCCAAATTTAGCTCCCATAATTTTTTCGATATGAGTAACTCCATTTTCAATATCTTTTTGCAACAATTCAACAACTTTATCTTTACCAAATTCATTGTATTCAGTACAAGTATCAGTAGTAATTGTGAATCCTGGAGGCACCGGTACGCCAATTAAATTCATTTCGGCAAGGTTTGCACCTTTTCCACCTAGAAGATTTTTCATGTCGGATTTTCCTTCAGCTTCTTTGTTTCCAAATGTATAAACTCGTTTTTCCATGATATATTTAATTTAAAATATTTACTTAATTTCTATATTCAAAAATGCAAAGATTTTTAATTTTAACCAAAAAATAAAGTTTTTTTTTAATTTTTTTTTTAAATAATAAGTTAAGACATTATACATTAAATTGCTAATACATTAAATTGCTAATAGATTTTGTTTTTTAATTTATTAGTATATGTATTATTACATGGTTTTTATTAAAAAAAAGTGATTTTGTTTGTTTGTTTTTTGTTTTTGTATACTTTTATAAATAATTATTTATAAAATAAATATTTCATTTTATGAAGCAAAAACGTAAATTTCTGATATTCTTTTTGTTTTTATATTGTTTTGCCTTTTCATTTTCATCAATTGCCAGTAATAAGATAGACAGTTTAAAGAACCTTCTAAATTCTAATGAAAATAAAGAACAATTGGAAATACTTAAACAACTTTCTGATATACAAATAGAAAAACAACCATCCAAAGCACTTGAGTATAGTAAGCGTGCATTAATTATATCACAAAAGATCAAAAATAAAAAGGATGAATATGAATTATTGATAAGTATTGGTGAAATTTATAAAAAAATAGAATTTTATGAAGATGCACTTGAATACTTTTTGTTTGCTTTCAATTTTGCAAAAGAAAATAATGAAATTAATGAAATCGCTTATGTATATAATAATCTTGGAATTGTATATGCGAATCTAAGTAATACTAAAGAAGCATTATCTTATTTTGAAAAGTATCTTAAAATTCAAGAAGAAAATCTTGATAAAAATCAAATGATTGTTGCATATAATAATATTGCAGGTGTTTATTATACTGAAAAAGATTATAAGACAGCAATAGAGTTTTATGAAAAATCTGTTAAAATTGAGAAAGAGATTTTTGATACAGTCAGCCTTGTTTTAACTTTAAATAATCTGGGATTGATATATCTTGATATGGATGATTATAATAATTCTAAAAAGTATTTTAATGAGGGATTAACACTTGCAAAAGAGAATAATTTTATTGATGATATTATTTACACTAACAGCAATTTTGTTGATTTACATATTAAAAAGGCTGAATATCAGTTTGCAAAAAAATATTTGGAAGAAAATATTAAACTCGCCAAACAACAAGGCTCTATAATTGTATTGCGAAATACCTATAAGAATTATTCATTATTGCACGAAAAATCGCAAAATTATAAACAAGCATATACCTATTTTAAATTATATATCCAATATAAAGACAGTATATTAAGCATTGAAAATAATAATAAAATTGCTAATTTAAAGATAATTTATAGTTCAGATAGCAAAGAAATTGAAAATAAAATATTTAAAAAAAATAAGTATATCAATGAACTTAAAATAGCTAAACAAAATAGCTTTTTGTCCTTACATATTGTTTTCGGGTTTTTTATTGTATTGCTATTAATAATGTTGTTGATAATGATTAAAATTAACAAAAAGAACAAAACTGTTTTAAAGAAAAAAAATATGGAGATTAAACAGATAAATTCTGAAATTAATTCTCAAAATTTAATGAATGAACAAAGAGTAGAACAAAAAACGCATCAATTACAAAATGATATTGAAAAAAGAAAGGGAACAGAAGAAGAACTTAAAATTGCATTAAATCAAACTGAGAAAACGAATAAAGAAAAATATGCATTTTTGATTAACATGAGTCATGAAATAAGAAACCCTCTTAATGCAATTATAGGGCTTTCTAATTTGGTGGAAAATTCTTTGAAAGATACTAATGTTGATTGTTCTCGTTATATTGAGGGTATTAAAAAAAACAGTAATACTTTATTGAATTATTTTAATAATATGCTTGAACATAGTTTAATTGAAGATGTAGATGTAGATTTAGATTTAGATATTATTCAATGTAATGTATGTGAGATTATTGAAACTTCAATTAAAATGCATTCATTTACTGCAAATGAGAAAGGTCTTGAACTTAATTTGACTAAAAATATTTTGCCAAAAGTAAATGTTGATTGTAAGACTATAGCCAAAGTTTTTTCTAAAGTTATTGAAAATGCAGTTAAATATACAAAAGAAGGGGGTATAGATATATCAAGTATGCACATACCTGAAAGTAATGAAGTATATATACAGGTTTCAGATACAGGAATTGGGATTGATAAGGAACTATTACCACATATTTTTGAATCGGTTGCTCTTGAAAGCGAAGGTTATTATAAATCGTTTGATGGTACAGAAAAAGGTTTATCACTATCTAAAAAGTTAATAGAATTAATTGGCGGTAGAATTGAAATTTCATCTAAAAAGAATAAAGGAACAATAGTAAAAATATTCATACCTGTAGAAGAAATAGATGAAAGTTTGTCAGATAAACAGTATATCATTTCTGCCGATGAAATGCATATCTCAAATGATATTTTAAAAGAAAGCGGACTTGAAATACTTATAATTGAAGATGATGAATTTAATGCCTTGATATTGGAAGAAATTTTAACTAAAATAGGAAAAACCACTACTGCTGTTGATGGTAATAATGCACTAGAAATTATTCAAAATAAATCGGGTAAAACTAAAAAATTTGATATAATAATTTCCGATATTAATTTGCCTGGAAAACTTGATGGTATTGAGCTTATGAAAACAATAAAAGAAAAATGGAATTTTTATAAAGATGTCCCTTTTATTGCTCAAACAGCTTATGCTATGAGTAAAGACAGAGAACGTTTGTTGCAATCGGGTTTTGATGATTATATTTCCAAGCCAATTGATAATGATGAATTGCTAGTGATAATTAAGAGTAAATTAATTTGATTTTTTTGGATTTAAACCAAACTTTTCTTTTCCAATTTTTAGCATATAATTGTATGCAGACTTGTAATTATTTTCAATTAACCCATCTAATATAGCATCTTTTATAGCGAGTTTGATATCTCCAACAATTTTTGAAGGTTTAATATCAAAAATAGTTATAATCTCTTTCCCGTTTATAGGTGGTTGCCAATTTCTTATTTTGTCTTTTTCTTCAACTTCAATAAGTTTTGTTCTTACTAATTTAAAATTTTCAATATATTGTTTTATTTTTTTTTCATTCTTTGATGTAATATCAGCTTCCGATAATAGCATAAGATCATCAACATCATTTCCTGCATCGTATAAAAGTCTTCTTATTGCAGAATCGGTAACTTTGTTAGAAACTAAAGCAATTGGTCTTAAATGCAAGTTAACCAGTTTCTGTACATATTTCATCTTTTCGTTTAATGGCAATCGTAATGCTTTAAAAATATCAGGTATCATTTTAGCACCATAATGCTCATGTCCGTGAAAACTCCATCCTGTTTTTCTATTAAATTTTTTTGTAGAGGGTTTTGCAATATCATGCAGTAATGATGCCCATCTAAGCCACAAATTTTCAGACTTTCTACTAATATTATCTAATACTTCAAGTGAATGGTAAAAATTATCTTTATGTGCTTTGTTGTTTATTATTTCTACTCCTTTTAGTTTATCAAGTTCTGGAATAATTATTTTTAGTAATCCGCTTTCATCAAGCAATCTGAAACCTGCTGAAGGTTTTTTTGAAAGCATTATTTTATTTATTTCGTCAATAATCCTTTCAGGTGAAACAATCTTAATTCTGTCCTTATTATTAATAATTCCTTTATATGATGTTTTATCAATATTAAAATTTAATTGGGAAGCAAACCTAATAGCACGTAGCATTCTTAAAGGGTCATCAGAAAAAGTAATATCAGGGTCTAATGGAGTTCTAATAATTTTTTCTTTAAGGTCATTTAAACCGTTAAACGGGTCAATAAATTTACCATAAGAATTTTTATTTAATGATATTGCAAGAGTATTAATTGTAAAATCTCTTCGGTTTTGATCATCTTCAATAGTCCCGTTTTCTACTATTGGTTTTCTGGAATTTCTATTATAAGATTCTTTCCTTGCGCCAACAAATTCTATCTCAAAATTTTTATATACTACTTGAGCAGTACCAAAGTTTTTGTAAACAGCAACATTTTTAATTTTTAATTTATTGGCAAGTTCTTTGGCTAAATCAATACCGCTTCCTATTACTACAATATCAATATCTTTGCTTTTTCTTTTTAAAAACAAGTCTCTGACATAACCACCTATGACAAATGCTTCTTGATTATTTTTTGCAAGTATTTCGGATACGGCATTAAACACGTTATTATTAAGGTGTTCAATAATTCTAGTATGTGATATATCTGTATTCAAAACATGACAAAATTACAATTTTTATTATATTTTTTCACAAAATTCACTTAATACATGAAATGGCATATATGTTGATATGTGAATGCGTCAATATGTTATTTAATAATTTAAAAACAAATATTATGATTGAGCATTTAACTGTAGAAACTTTTAAGGAAAAAGTTTTTAATTATGAAAAAAATAAAGAATGGAAATTTGAAGGCAAAATTCCTGCTGTAATAGATTTTTATGCTGAATGGTGTCAACCTTGTAAAATAGTAGCTCCTATTCTTGAAGAATTACAGGACGAGTATAAGGGAGACCTTAATGTATATAAAGTAAACACTGAAGAACAACAAGAATTAGCAGGTGTTTTTGGAGTGCAAAGTATTCCATCAATTTTATTTGTACCAAAAGAAGGGCAACCACAAATGGCACAAGGCGCATTACCAAAAGATACTTTTAAGAAAGCATTTGCAGATGTGTTGAAAGTAAAAGAAAAGTAAGTAATTCTGTGATATTATAGGGTAATTATAAAAAATATTAGTATAAATTCGTGTGATTCGTGGCAAAGAAAAATATTAGCGAATTAGCGGCAAAAAAATATATGTAGATATGAAAAGATTATCAATTTTAATATTAGTATTTATAGCATTTAATTCGATTTTGATCTCTCAAAATACATTGCTTGTTGATGCAGCTAAATCAGGTGTAATATCAAATAATAGTTCAAAAGAAATTATACATTTAAATAAGGAAAAGTTTAAAAAACTGGTTTTTAATTATGATGTAAACGATAAATGGAAATACGAAGGTAATGTTCCTGCAATAATTGATTTTTATGCAGATTGGTGCAAACCTTGTAAAATGGTTGCTCCTACATTGGAAGAGCTTCAAAAAGAATACAATGGGAAAATTCAGATTTATAAAGTGAATACGCAATTTGAAAAAGAGCTTGCAAGTGTTTTTAGAATTTCAGGTATTCCTGCATTCTTGTTCATACCTGAAGAAGGCGAACCATCAATGGCAACAGGAGCAATGCCAAAAGCAAGTTTTGAAAAATATATTAAAGAATATTTAAAAATAGAAAAGTAGAAGTTGCTTGAGGAGATTTTGCATAGCATCTGTTTTATCAATTATTGATAATGCAGATGCTTTTTTATTACCTCAATTATAGATTTGTAAGTTTGATTTTTAATAATTTCAAGTTTATTTTTTTCAAACCATTTAACGATTGTAATATCTTCTTCAATTTGAGGTATCAACTTATTATTTCCAAAATAATCCATTTTATACCAATATGTTTTTTTTAAAACATTTTGATTTTCAAATTTATATGTATGAAATGTATTGCAAACATGCTTAATAATTTTTACGTTTTTCAAGCCAGTTTCTTCTTCAACTTCTCTTAATGCAGTAATTTTGGGTGTTTCGCCATCGTCAATTTTTCCCTTTGGTAAATCCCATTTTCCTCTTCTGAAAATAAATAATATCCTGTCGTTTTCATCTTTAATTATTCCCCCCGAAGCTTCAATTATTTGAAATTGAGAAGAAAAGGTCATAAATAATTTTTCAACATTTTGTGAATATATACATAATTCGTCTAAATCAGAATCGGAACTTATTAAATGAATCGCATTAGTAATGTCCTCAATATTACCAATATAGTTGATATTTTTGATTTCCGTTTCTTTTTTGTCTGAAATATGAATTACTTTATCGTTAAAAAAAACTTTATAATTTTGCATCATGGAAAATATTGAAAAAAACGTAGCTAATCATTTATTGCAAATTAAAGCAATAAAACTACAACCTGCAAATCCTTTTACATGGGCTTCGGGATGGAAATCGCCAATATATTGTGATAACAGAAAAACATTATCATATCCCGAAACAAGAGATTACATTCGAGATTGTTTTGTGAAAGTTGTAAATGAAAAATATCCTGATGTTGAAGTTATTGCAGGTGTTGCTACAGGAGCAATTGCAATGGGAGTGCTTGTGGCACAAGTTTTAAATAAGCCTTTTGTTTATATTAGATCGGCTGCAAAGGGGCATGGTTTGGAAAACATGATTGAAGGTGAGATTAAGGCAGGACAAAAAGTTGTGGTAATTGAAGATTTAATTTCAACGGGCGGAAGCAGTCTTAAAGCTGTTAATGCCTTGCGTGTAGCTGATTGTGATGTGCTTGGTATGGTAGCAATTTTTACTTACGATTTTGAAGTTGCAAGAGACAATTTTAATAAGCTTGGTTGTAAACTTATCACTTTAAGTAATTACAATGCAATGATTGAAGCTGCTAATGAAAATAATTATATTGAGAAAAATGATATTGAAACATTAAAAGAATGGAGAATTAATCCCAGTAAATGGGGAAAAGAATAATTAATTATGACAAAAATTGAAAGTAACAAAAAGAATATCAATAAGAGAATTGAATTTGTTTATAGTTTTCTTGAAGATATTAATAATTTGGAGAAAATAATGCCCGATAGGGTTGTTGATTGGCAATCTACAAGTGAGAGCTGTTATTTTACCATTAAGGGAACAGCTAGTTTAGGGATGAAGATTGAAGAAAAAAAGCCTTCTACATTCATAAAATTAATTAACGATGGAAAAGTGCCTTTTAAATTTGATTTTTTAATGGAATTGGCAGAAGTTGATAACGAAAATACAAGTGTCCAGTTTATTTTTAATGCTGATTTAAATCCTATGTTGAAAATGATGGCTGTTTCTCCATTGAAAAACTTTTTAAATATTTTATTAGACAATTTGTCAGAAACAAATTTTTAAATGCTAGAAGTTGTAAGTAAAATTGGTAGTGTAAATAAATCTGAAGAGGAGATATATAACAGATTATCAGATTTTAATAATTTAGGGCAAATGCTGCCAAAAGATAAAGTTAGCGATTGGCAGGCAACAGAAGAAACCTGTAGTTTCACAATTGAAAAAGTAGGAAATATAGAATTGCATATTATAGAAAAACAGCCCAATAAACTAATAAAAATTGGTGGTGGCGGAGCAATTCCTATGAATTTTAATTTGTGGATACAGCTAAAACAAATAAATACTAATAAAACTGCCGTAAGAATTACAATAAAAGCTGAAGTAAACGTAATGATGAAAACGATGCTGAAAAAACCATTACAAAAAGCTTTGGATGGCATGATAGATAATCTTGAGAAAATGTAGTTTATAGGAATAAGTAAATCGGATGAGATTAAAAACCCATAAATACTTAATATTAACAATAATAATTTTTGGAGTAATATATTCCTTAGTATCTCTTGTAAATCATTATAATTTCAGAACATATGCTTTAGATTTAGGAGCATATACAAATGCAATGTATGATTATATCCATTTTCAATGGAATGATAGTACTGTTTTTAAAGAAATAAGAGAAAACTTATTCGCCGATCATTTCGATTTATACTTAGTTATATTTTCTCCTTTATCATTAATTTTTAGAACCTATACGTTATTAATTGTACAAATAATATTTTTATTATTTGGTGGGATAGGAGTATACAAATATTTCTCAATTTCAAAATATAAATACAATATAGCTTTATTTGCAACTATATATTTTTATCTGTTTTTTGGAGTTTTTTCTGCTGTATCGTTTGATTATCATAGTAATGTTATAGCCTCATCACTTATACCTTGGTTATTTTACTGCTTCAAGCGAAAAAAATACATGAACACAGGAATTATTCTTGTACTGTTGTTAGTATCAAAAGAGAATATTTCTCTGTGGCTTGCATTTATATTTATAGGTTTATTATTTGAGTATAAAAAAGATAAAGTTTCCTTACGTTATTTGTTCTTGTTTTTTTCAATATCAATTATGTATTTTATATTAATAATCAATGTTGTTATGCCAGCCCTTTCAAATAGCGGAACATATCCCCACTTCGATTATTCTTATTTAGGAAATGACTCGTTTGAAGCAGTAAAGTATTTATTTTCACATCCAATAGAAGCTGTTAAAATATTATTTGTAAATCATACTGATAGCTATTTTGGCAACTATGTTAAACTTGAATTACATATACTGGTTTTTATATCAGGATTTTTCATGTTGTTTTTAAAGCCACATTATATTTTAATGTTAATCCCAATTTATTTTCAAAAGTTATTTCATGATAATTATTTAATGTGGGGGATTTATGGGCAATATTCTATTGAATATGCTCCTATTTTAGCAATTGGAATTTTTTCTGCCATCAGTGAATTTAAAAGTATAAAACTATCAAAGATTATATCTGTTGTAGTTTTGTTGGGTGTTATATGTTCAACAATAAGAATAATGGATAATACAGTTATATATACAGATAAATCAAGAATACGACTTTATAAAACTTCTCATTATAAAAGAGATTATAATGTGAAAATTGTACATGAACAAATAAATAAAATTCCTGAAAATGCAATAGTTAGTGCTCAATCATCAATTTTACCTCATTTATCTATAAGGGATTATATTTACCAGTTTCCAATTGTTAAAGATGCTGATTATATAATATACTCTCCTAAAGAAAGTACATATCCGTTATTAGAAGAAGATTTTTATGTAAAAATCAAAGACATTATGAGTTCAAATAAATGGAGAACATATTTTATGAGTGAAGATATTGTTATACTTGAAAAGAATGTAACTATTCAGTGTAATTGATTTCTATTTGCATTAACCATTGAAAAATCCTCAATTTTGTAATCCAATAAAATTATTGTATCTTTAAAAATCAATTAAAACTCCTATATACTATGAAAAAAATTGCCCTTTTGCTATTCGTTAGTGTGTTATTATCCAGTCAATTATTTAGCGCTACATATTACGGCAAAGAAGCTAATGACATTATTCAGGGAACAGAAGTTTTACGTTTTAAAGATTTCTCTGATATTCCAAGTTTTATAAAATTTAAAAAAGGAAGTGAGATTCAATATGCTGATATCATTAACTGGATGAAACGTTTCTATAAATCGGATAATAATTTTGATTTTAAATTAATAAATAGAGAAACTGATAGATTGGGAATAGAACATTACAGATATCAGCAAACATATAATAATATACCTGTAGAACTTACAATGTATATTTTTCATGTAAAAAACGGTAAAGTAATATCGGCAAACGGAAATCTTTACGACAAAATCAATATTTCACAATCTGCCTCTGTTTCTGAAACTGAAGCTCTAAGTAACGCAAAAGTTTATGTAGGAGCAGAAACATATATGTGGGAAATGCCGGGGCAGGAAGCTCATATTAAAAAATTACAAGAAGATCCAAATGCAACATATTTTCCAAAAGCCGATATGGTTATTATATCCGAAAACGGAAATATTTATAAAGGCAAGTTAAATACTGCCTATAAATTTAATATTTATGCACACAAACCAGTCAGCAGAGCTTATATTTATGTTGATGCCAATACAGGGGAAATTCTTTTCGAAAATAAAATAATTCATACTGCTGATGTTCCAGGTACAGCAGAAACAGGATATAGCGGAACCCGCACACTTACTGCCGATAGCTATAGTGGATATTACAGGCTAAGAGAAACAGGCAGGGGACTTGGTGTAGAAACCTACGATATGAATAATGGTACAAATTATGGCAGTGCAGTAGATTTTACCGATAGTGATAATTTCTGGAATAATGCAAATCCTGAATTAGACGAGTATGCTGCCGATGCTCATTGGGCAACAGAAATGACTTACGATTATTATTATAATACGCATAGTAGAAACAGTATAGATGGCAGTGGTTTTAAACTTATTAGTTATATTCATTACGATACTGATTATGCCAATGCTTTTTGGAATGGAAATTATATGACATACGGCGATGGTAACGGAAGTACAATAAGTCCGCTTACAACAGTAGATATTTGTGCTCATGAAATTACTCATGGTTTAACAAGTTATACTGCCGCTCTGGTATATAGTTATGAGTCAGGAGCTTTAAATGAAGCATTTAGCGATATTTTTGGCACTACCGTGGAGTTTTATGCAAAGCCATTGCTGGCAAATTGGGATATTGGCGAAGATATTGGAACAACATTTCGTTCACTTGCTGATCCAAATGCTTACAATTTGCCAGATACATATCTTGGGAATTATTGGGCAACAGGCAGTGGAGATTATGGCGGAGTACATACTAATTGTGGAGTGTTAATGCACTGGTATTATTTAATTAGTGAAGGTGGTAGTGGAACAAACGATAATGGCGATTCTTATAATATCAGCCCAATAGGAATGGATAAAGCCGGTGATATTACTTACAGATTGTTAACTGTTTATTTAACCCCTTCATCACAATATATGGATGCCCGATTTTATGCAATACAATCAGCAATAGATCTATATGGAGCCTGTACTCCTGAAGTAGAAGAAGTAACAAATGCAATGTATGCAGTAGGGTTAGGAAACGCATATACTCCGAATGTTGTTAGTGATTTTGAAGCTGATTATACTCAATCGTGTATAGCTCCTTTTACAGTACAGTTTACAAATATGTCGGTTAACGGCACCAATTTTGACTGGGATTTTGGTGATGGAGGCACAAGTACGGACATTAATCCAACACATACATATACCACTTTAGGAACATTTAATGTTCAGCTATTTTCTGATGGAGGTGTTTGTGGTACTGACACTGAAATTAAAACATCGTATATTGAAATTGACACTACTTTACCATGTATAGCAATAATGCCAACTTCTGGAACTTATACCCATTATTCCTGTGACGGAAAATTATACGATACTGGCGGAGCTACAAATAATTATCCGGATCAGACTGATGTATCATTTACTATATCACCACCGGGAGCTACACAAATAACTTTAGATATTCTTTCGTTTAGTGTTGAAGCAGGAAGTGGTTCAACATGCGATTTCGATTATATAGCTTTTTACGATGGTCCTGATATTTCTTCTCCTTTAATTAATGGAACACTTTATTGTAATACAACGGGTAGTCCGGGAACAATAACATCTACAGGTGGCGATATAACAGTAAGGCAATATTCCGATCAGGCAGTTACAGAATCAGGTTTTGAGTTAGACTGGACATGTTATTATCCAAGTACTCCGCCTGTGGCAAATTTTTCTGTAATCAATAACACAACATGTACAGGAACTATAATATTTACAGATAATTCATCAAATGCACCTACGTCGTGGAATTGGGATTTTGGCGATGGTAACGTATCAACAGATCAAAACCCTGTTTACACATACACTTCTAATGGTACTTATACTGTTACATTAATTGCAATTAATGCTTATGGTTCTGATACAATTACAATAATTGATTATATTTTTATTGTTGCACCTGATATGCCGGTTACAACAGGAGCTACAATTTGTGAAAACGAAACAGCAATTTTATCAGCAACAGCTTCGGGAGAAATATACTGGTACGATGCAGTAACAGCAGGAAATTTGCTTGACACAGGTATTACATATACAACGCCTCCTCTTACAGTATCTACAACATATTATGTTGAAAACAGTGTGTCACAAAGTCCTCAGAATGTTGGAGAAACAAATAATACAGGCGATGGTGGCTTTTTAGGAGCTACACATTATCTTGTTTTCGATTGTTTTACACCTGTAACATTATTATCGGTTGAAGTTAATGCAGAAACTACTGCTGACAGAACAATAGAGCTAAGAGATAATCTGGGTGCAGTTTTGCAATCTATAACATTAAATATTCCTGCAGGAATTAGTAGAATTGACCTTAATTTTGATATTCCTATTGATAATAATTTACAATTAGCTTGTGCCGGCACACCCGACCTTTTTAGAACTAATGCAAATACAAATTATCCTTATGTATTGTCAGGTTTATTAAGTATTAATTATAGCAGTGCAACTACTCCGACAGGATATTATTATTATTTCTATGATTGGGAAGTGCAGGAATTACCTTGCCTTAGTCAAAGAGATTCTGTTGAGGCAATTGTTGAAGCACTGCCTACAGCAGATTTCTCCTATTCAACAAATTTTCTGGATGTTAGCTTAACAAATAATTCAACTAATGCAACATCATATAATTGGGACTTTGGTGATGGAAATACTTCAACAGATCAAGATCCAATACATACATATAGTGCAGATGGTACTTATACTATAACGTTAATAGCTTCAAATAATTGTGGGAACGACACATCTTTTATAATAATTACAGTTGTTGGTGTATCAATTTCTGATAAACCTGAATTATCTGATGTTGAAATTTATCCAAATCCTACAAATGATAAATTGTTTGTAAGCATATATAATCCTAATAATAATGCAGAAATACAATTACTTGATATTAATGGGAAAATGATATGCAGACAATTTATTAAGAGTACCGGTAAAAATAAAACAGTACTTGATATGTCAGATTTATCAGGTGGAGTTTATTTGTGTAAAATAATTACTGATATCAAGATAATAACTAAACAAGTAGTTTTAATTAAGTAATACTGAATTCAGGAAGATTATCCCCTTATCTTAATTAATAGCTTTAACTCTTTTAATTTTATTTTACAGCTCATCTTTGGCAAAATAATCTATATATATTGATTTGCAATAAATATTTACAATTATCTATTGTATGTTACTTTGAATTATATATTTTTGCCAATTCATGAAGATGACCATTAAAAATATAACAAATAAATTAGTTGTCTTTTTGATAATAGGCATGATGGGAATGTTTATTGCCAATAAAGCTATTTTTATGCATGCCCATAGACTAAGTGACGGAACAGTTATTGTACATACTCATCCTTATAATAAATCAGATGATTCAAACCCATACAAGTCTCATCATCATACAAATGCAGAATTGCTATTTTTTCAAAATTTAGAAATTCTTTTTCTAATAGTATTTTTCACTCTTGCTTTACCTGCCCTTATTAAAAAGATAAAACACTTATTCCACTTAATAACAAGGAATACTCTAAACTGCATAATTCTTCATAAAGGCAGAGCACCTCCAATTTCATAATATCACATTTTATTACAATTTTTTAAGACAGAAATTGCATATTCTGTCTTAAAACAATATTTTAATGTAAAAAATAATATTATGAACAAAATATATATTATCTTGATAATGTTTTTATTATCATTTACACAAATCAATTATGCCCAAAAAAATAAAACAGATGCCACTATTGTTGGACATGTGATTTGCTCTTATTGTGGAGAACATATCCCTTTTGCAGCGGTAACTGTTAAAGGGACAACAATTGGAACTACAACAGACGAATCAGGACACTATCAGTTAATTAATTTACCAGTAGGAACTATAACAATTAGAGTACAATCATTAGGTCATAAACCCAAAGAAAAAGAAATAACAATTAAAGCGGATGAAACCAAGGAACTAAAATTTGAATTGGATAAGGATGTTTTAGGGATTGAAGAAGTTGTAGTTACCGGAGATAGAAACAAAACAAACAGAACAGAATCTTCAACTATTGTTAGTATTTTAACACCTAAATTATTTGAAACAATACAATCAGTAACTTTAAGCGAAGGTTTAAATTTTTGTCCGGGTTTAAGAATGGAAAATAACTGCCAGAATTGTGGTTTTTCTCAAGTCAGGATGAATGGAATGGAGGGTCCTTATTCCCAAATATTAATAAATGGTCGTCAAATTTTTAGTGGATTAGCCGGAGTTTATGGTTTGGAGTTAATTCCTTCAAGCATGATTGAACGGGTTGAAGTAGTTAGAGGTGGTGGTTCTGCATTATATGGGAGCAATGCCATTGCAGGCACAATTAACCTGATTTTGAAAGACCCCGTTAATAATTCTTACGAATTTGGAATTAATAGCGGACTTATTGGTGTTGGATTGGATAATTCCGGTGATATTTCCCAAGATTATTCGGTAAATTTCAATACATCTTTGGTTTCTGCCGACAATAAAACAGGCATGTCTCTTTATGGATTTTATCGCGACAGAGAACCATTTGATGCAAATGATGATAGATTTTCTGAAATTGCCCTTTTAAAAAATACTACAATAGGAACACGATTATTTCATCGTTTTGGAACTAGAAATAAACTCATGGCCGATTTTTTCAATATTAAAGAAGAAAGACGGGGAGGAGATAAATTTGATTATCCGGCTCATGAAGCAAACATTGCCGAGGCATTAAAACATAATTTGACTACAGGGGCATTAACCTATGAGCAATTTTTCAGGGAGGATGATATGTTTTCCATTTATGTTTCAGGACAAAGAATAAACAGGGATTCGTATTACGGAGCAAATAAATCCTTAAGTGATTATGGAAACACTAAAGATTTTTCTTATACAATAGGTACTCAGTATAATGCAAAATTTAGAAAATCAAGTTTGGTAATAGGTATCGAAAATGAAGGTGCCTCATTAAAAGATAAAAAGCTTGGATATTCTGATATTGAAAATTCTGTAATTGATGATACTATTATTAATATTAAACATACAAATAATGTTATTATTGCAGACCAAATTACAAATACCACAGGCATTTTTTCACAATATGAAATTAAATGGAATAAATTTAAAGTTTCTGCCGGTGCACGGTTTGATAATTATAATGTGGTAGATAACCAACATTTTGGTTATAATAAATCAGGAAATGTGTTGAGTCCAAGGTTTACCTTAAAATATGACATAAAAAAGTATTTGCAAGCCAGAGTGAGCTATTCACAAGGATATCGTGCCCCACAAATATTTGATGAGGATTTACACATTGAAACATCTGGTTCCAGAAAAGTAATTCATGAAAATGACCCTGATTTAAAACAAGAAACAAGCTATAGTTATATGGCATCATTTGACTTTAACAAACAAATAGGGAAAGTGTATGTTGGTTTATTAGTTGAGGGATTTTATACTCAACTGAATAATCCTTTTGCAAATGAATACAGTGAAGCTGATGAAAACGGAACTATTGTTTATACACGAGTTAATGCAGAAAAAGGAGCAAAAGTACAAGGTGTAAATATTGAATTGAATGTAGTACCAACTGATAAATTTTCATTAAAAGCAGGTTTTACTAAACAAAATAGTAAATATGAAGAAGTACAGGAATTTAACGAAAAAAGTTTTTTTCGTACACCTGAAGATTATGCTTATTTGACATTAGATTTGCAAGCATCAAAAAAATTGGGAATATCTTCAACAGGTAATTATACAGGTAAAATGCTTGTTCCTTATTTTGGATTACAAATCCCAAATCCTGATGATGGAGAATTAAGAACAACAAAAAGTTTTTTTGATATAGGATTGAAAATACGATACAATATTAAATTGAACGGAGCTACTTTGCAGGTTTATACAGGAGTGAAAAATATATTCAATTCATATCAAAGTGATTTTGATAGCGGAATTGGCAGAGACCCTGGATATATATATGGACCAATGAATCCGCGTATTGTTTATTTTGGATTGAAAATTGGAAATTTTATCAAATAATACCAATTGTAATTATGAAATAGTTTTTGGACTATTTTATAATTTTACAATGGTTAATGCCGATGTTACATGAAAATATTTCAAGATTTTGAACTATATTGAATGTTCAATCGGTATAATATATTTATATCCTAGTTTTGCATTGTTATGTAAAAGATAATTAAAGTATAAAGCAAAAAAAAAGCAGCCGATTGGCTGCTTTTTTTAATATATTTTGATTGAATTAGTTTTTATAATCTCCACCAATTCTACGATCCACACCAGATGGAACATTAAAGTCAGTCACATGTAACATATAATATGAAGTTCCAACTTTAGTAGCTATAACATCATCATAAATATCATTACCTGTTGTACCTGTGATATCAACAGCATCATAAGATGTTGCTGCTGTTCCAGCATCAACTACAGACGCAAGACCTTCTTGTGTTGTAATTGAAGTCCATTGAGCTGTAGTTAAAATTACCATTTTATTTCCACTAGCAGGTGTAATATGAGCATTAACAGCTTTTGAACTACTATTCCATTCTAAACCAAATTGACTTAAGCCTGTAGCAGTATTAGCACCATCTCTAGCCCATTCAAATGCAGCAGCAGCAGTTAAATCAGTTTCGTCAGGTACAGGCTCTTTAAGAGTAATAGTAACATCTTTTGTGTCAGCCCACTCTTCACCATCTTTGTCAGTTGCAGTAAAAGTAAATGTTAAAGTACCTGCAGTTACACCAGATGATGGAAGTATAACTTGGAATGTTTGATTTGAAACAGAATTTCCTGATAATGCAATTTCTCCAGCAGGAGCAATACTAGCAGCTGTAGTTGTATAGCTTAATAATTCTAAGTCTTCGTTTGAAGCAACAGAATAAGTGAAAATAAGTGTATCACCTTGCCATGCCTCACTAACGTTTGCATCGATAGTTAAAGTTGGTCCTTCCGGATCGTCTTTTCCACAGCTTGAGAACATAATTGTTCCGGCTAATAAAATTAAAGCAAAAATTTTAAGATTTTTCATAATGTATTAAATTTTTAATTAAACAATAAATTTAGATAAATAATTCTTTAAATATTTTTTACAAATATATTACTTTTTTCTAAAACAAAAATATTTATTTATTAAATGTTATAATATTTAACTTTTTATAAATTTATTTTTAGAAAATGAAATCAGTGGTTTCAAATATTGTGCCAATTTGTGAATTGTAAGTTCAGGACTCTTCGAATTTACGTTTCATAAATTAAATTATGTGTTATTAACAGTTGCCCCGCCTTTTAAGGCGGGGATATAAATATTGTAAAAATAGGGCTTTAGCCCAAAAGTTTTTTAATTTTTTTTGGGCTGAAGCCCATTTAATTTTTGTACTTCAACCCCCGACCTAAAGGTTTCCGAGAAATCGGAACAGGCTGGGGCAACTGATAATGAGCATCTCAACTCTTAACTTAATGACATTGGGATAAACCCCGTGGCAATTGATTTTTTCACATTAAATTTGTGGTATAAATTATAAGTTGAAAAAATCGCAAATAGAAATTATTTAAAGTCGTTTCCATTGCTTAATATATGCTTTCTTTAAATACTTATACCATTTATCGCCCTTGGTATAATTTATAACATTATTTTTTGCAATTATTTTCGGATTTTGCTTATGGTCTTTAATTGCCAGTTTAGTCCCAAGAAAAATCTGATTATCTTTTGTTATATTAACCTGATAATCTTTCCTTTTCAATTCGTCTAATAATTCAAGTGATTTATCAAATTCTGAATTGCCGGAATAATATCCAACAGAATAATTAATAAATCTCAAATCTTTATTTGATTTTATAAAGTCGAATAAAATAGTATGTTTTAATCTCAAATGAGATACATTATTGCCATTAAAATATTGTTCAGCTTCATTATAATTTGTTATAACTTCCTTGTATCTGCCAACACTTATTAATTTATTTATTTCAACAATTTTTTTCTGATAAATTATGCCTGCAAGAATTTCATTTTTTTTATTAATTACATTATCTGTTGATATTTTACATTCTGTGTTATTATCGGATATCTTTAGAGCATCATTCAATTTTTGTTCAGCATCAATATATTTTTGTTTTCCGACAAACTCTATTGCTTTATTATAATTTCTATTATAACCAGTTTGCGCATTTTTACATTCCTGAGAAAATATTTTATCTCTTAACTCATTTATAGCGTTACTAATATCTTTATGATTGTTTAAACTGTATTGTGTCTGGAGTTCTTGTGAATTGAAAAAATATTTTTTTGCATTTTCAACATTATTTTTTTCAACTTCAATATTTCCTTTTTTTGTTTTTGAAAATATTAATGCTTTGGCACTATTTTCTATATATGAGCTTAAATTTGCATCTCTATTAAAACTATAATTGTTTTCAAGTTGTTTTGCCGTATTGTAATTTTTCAATGCTTCTTCATGCTTTTTTGAATTTGAAAGCTTTTTCCCATTTTTAATAGTATTGGTATAGAAAACAAGTTTTATATCATTTGATAATTTAATTGCCAAAGTATCTGTTTCCAGATTATTTTTTTGCCGGTAAATTTTAGCATTTTCCAGTAAGCTCTCAGCTTTTTTATGATTATTATCGTTGTCAAGAGTCTGTCTTGCCAATTTTATTTTACTTAAATAAATACCATATTTTGCTGCATAAATACCTTTATTTAATTTGTCGGAACATTCAATATGTGAATTATAGACGCATATATTTTCGGCATTTTGAAACTGAATTAGTGCTTTTTCATATTTACCCGTAGTGTTTAATAATTCACCATCATTAAGATACGCATTATAAAGTGTTAATCTAATATCGTTTAATAAACTAACATTTAAAAATGTATTATGATTTTGAATAAAAATTTTGGCAGTGCTAATAATCGATTCGGCATTTTTAAATGCTTTTGCTTTAATTAAAATTTCTGCTTTTGTAATATATTTGTTTAGTTTGCCGGTGTACGACTTTGAAAATTCATTTTTTAGATCTTCATTACAATATACTCCTGATATGCTTATGCAAATATTTTCAGCATTTTTCAACAGATCAATTGCATTATTATATCTTTCATTATTATTTTGCTTTGCAGCTTCATTTATCTGATCAGTATAAATATTTTTAGCAAGCTCAATAGTTAAATTTTGTGTGTTTGGATCAGCTTGCATTTTAAATAAAATATCTTTAATTCGCTGAACAGCTTGCGAAATATCTTTTTTATGAAAATCAATTTTTGCAAGTTGATAATGAGCCGGAGCAAACATCAAGTTTGAATTTATCGACTTATTAAAATATAATGAAGCTAATTCTATGTTGTTTTCTGATAAAAATTCCAGTCCTTTTGTATAATATATTTGATGTAAATTTTGAAGAATATTATTTATTTTAACACTGATTTTTGAATTTAATTGATGCAAATCGCTGTATTTTTGTTCAAAATCAATAGGGTCGAATAAATTAAGTTCAAGTTTATTAATAATATCTTTATCGTTAATGTTTTTAATAATATGTGTATTACGGTCAGCTAAGTTTTTATATTCAAATATTCTGTCTAAATCATTTAAGTTTACTTTTTGCAAATCTATAAATGCGATTTTCATTTGAGTATCAAAATTGTAGTAATCATCAATTAATACACATTTTGAATTAAATGTATTTACACTTTCATGTGTGTATTTTAATTTTTTGTATGTACAATTTAATTTATAGTTTGAAAGATTAAAAGTATCAACAACATTCATAGATATTATATTAATTGGGTTTCCTTCAAGTTTAATATCATTAAATTGATATGTTCCCAAAACAGAATTGTTAGCAAGCCAGTTAATTTTAATATCAATTGTAGCAGGAAATAAAACTTCATTCATAGGAAATCCTTTATAGTAAATATTGCCGGAAAATTGTATGTCGGTAAAATTAACTTCAAAAAATAATTTGGTTAATCTTCTTTCAATTTTCAACTTTTGATTATAACTGATAATAAATTGCGTGTTGCTAACATGTTTTGGAATACTCGCAGCTATTACCTTAAGAATATGGTTTTTGTTTCTTGACTCAATTCCTGAACTATATTTTGCAACAAATGTTTCGCTATTTGTTACATTATAAATCACTTGTTGTTGAGATAAGATCAATGTAGATATTAATAGAATGTTGAAAAGCAGTAATATGTGTTTCATGGCTTCTTGTTTTATAAGAATTTTAAAAATACAAATTTTGTTAATCTTCAATACAAAATTTATGAAAAATAAATAAATTTTTTAAAACACAATAAATTTTATGCTATACTGTAAAATTCATGTGTATATTTGTACCTAAAATTAAAATATTTGATGCGATATGAAAGCTATTGCAGGTAATACCGGTCCAAAAGTTAGATCTGATTGTGAAATAAGCATAGAACTGAAAAAATCAGGTTCTAATGAAATTATACTCAACAGTAAAGTAAAGCCTTTATATGGCGATTCAATAATTTCCTTATGCAAGGAAATATTAGCTTATTTTGAAATAAGTAATGCGAAACTTATCATTGATGATAGTGGTGCATTACCGTTTGTTATTGCTGCAAGATTAGAGGCAGCAATAAAAAAGCTTGTTAAAACGGAAGAAGAATATTTGCCCGAAATTATTAAAGAAAATAAATATTCAACAAAACCCGATGAGTTTAGATTTTCCAGACTTTATTTGCCTGGCAATTTTCCAAAAATGATGCTTAATGCAGGAATTCACAAACCTAATGGAATTATTTTAGACCTTGAAGATTCTGTTGCACCTGCAAAAAAAGATGAAGCATCTTATTTGGTTCGTAATGCTTTAAGACAAGTTGACTTTTATGGAGCAGAACGCATGGTAAGAATAAATCAAGGTGACCATGGAATAGAAGATTTAAAATTTATAGTACCTCATTATGTTAATTTAATTCTAATTCCAAAATGTGAAACTGCTGACTATATCAAACAAATTGACAAAGAAATTGATAAGATACGAAAAGATAAAAATATTGATTATCCAATATATTACATGCCAATAATTGAAAGTGCATTGGGAGTAGAAAATGCGTTTGAGATTGCTACAGCTTCCAAAAATGTGGTTTCGCTTGCTATTGGACTAGAAGATTATACCGCCGATTTAGGAACAAAAAGAACAAAAGAAGGAACTGAATCTTTATATGCAAGAACACGTTTGGTTAACGCATGTAAAGCTGCCGGTATTCAGGCTATTGATTCTGTATTTTCTGATGTTGCCGATATGGAAGGATTAAAAGAAAATGTTTGTATTTCTAAGTCTTTAGGATTTGATGGAATGGGATGTATTCATCCAAGGCAAATTGAAGTAATTAAAGATGGATTTGCTCCTAAAGAGGATGAAATTGAAAAAGCAAAGAAGATAGTTGCGGCATTTATTGAAGCAGAAAAGAAAGGTTTGGGAGTTGTATCTTTGGGTACAAAAATGATTGATCCTCCTGTGGTAAAAAGAGCTCAAAAAACTATTGACCTTGCTGTTCAGCTTGGTAAATTAGATATGGATTGGTTAAAGAGTTAATAAATAAATTATTGTAATGAAATTCGTAAAAAATGCAGCAGGAAGGTTAATCCCCGAAGAAATTAACGGAAAACCAGTTATTCCTTTTAAAGGTGTTGGCAAACATAGACCGGAAGGAAGAAAATACGCACCGCAAATTTCTACATGTGCCGATTATCCCGATGATGGAAATAAATTACAGCCATCTTTAAAAGAAGCTTTAATAAAATCAGGTTTAAAAGATGGTATGACAATTTCTACTCATCATCATTTTAGGAATGGAGATGTAATAGCAAATCAGATATTTGATATTGCAAAAGAACTTGGTGTTAAAGACCTTGTTTGGTTTCCTTCTGCTTCATTTCCTTGCCACCAGCATTTAATACAATATCTCGAAGATGGCACAATTCATCATATTGAAGGTAGCATGAACGGACCTCTTGGCAGATTTGCTACAAAGGGAAAAATGAAAGGTGTTGGTGTTTTACGTTCACATGGCGGAAGATATCAGGCAGTGCAAGATGGCGATGTACATATTGATATTGCTGTAATTGCTGCACCAACTGCCGATACTTTTGGCAATGCAACCGGCGACAGAGGACCTGCTGCTTGTGGTTTGCTTGGTTTTGCTCTTGCAGATAGTCAGTATGCCGATAAGGTAATAGTTGCGACCGATAATATTGTGCCTTTTCCTTGTATCCCGTGGCAAATACACGGTAATTATGTCGATTATACAGTAAAAGTAGATATTATTGGATTGCCGGAAAAAATAGTTTCCGGAACTACTAATATAACAAAAAGTCCCGACAGATTGTTGATTGCTGAAATGACAGCTAAATTCTGCGATGAAGCAGGGATTGTTCAGGACGGATTTTCATATCAGGCAGGAGCCGGAGGAACTGCTTTATCAATTGGAATTTATTTTGCAGAAATGCTTAAAGAAAGAAATATAAAAGCCCGATTTATTAGAGCAGGAAGTAATAAATATCCTGTTCAGATGTTGGAAGACGGTTTGGTTGATTATATACTTGACGGACAAACTTTCGATTTGGAAGGCGTACGTTCTATGCGGGAAAATCCTGGGCATATTAATACAAGTCCGTTTACAAGTTACAATTATCATAGTAAAGGGAATTTCGCTTCTATGGTTGATGTAGCAATACTTGGAGCAACAGAAGTTGATGTGAATTTTGATGCAAATGTTGTTACACATTCCGATGGATATTTGTTACATGGAATTGGCGGATGGCAAAACTGTCTGGCATCAAAGTGTACTATTTTACCTATCCCTTTGTTTAGAGATAGAATTCCTGTTATTGTTGATGAAGTTACTACTTTGTGCGGACCGGGAGAATTAATTGATGTTATTGTAACAGAGAGAGGAATAGCAATTAATCCGCTAAGGAAAGATTTAATAGAAAAAATGAAAGGCTCTGATTTACCTGTTAAAACAATAGAGCAGTTGAAAGAAGAAGCCGAAAAGATTTGTGGGAAACCTTCTAAACCTAAATTTGGCGAGAAAGTTATTGCAGCTATTAAGTGGGTTGACGGAACAGTGATTGATGTAGTTAAAGAAGTTATTGATTAGTGTAAAGTCAGGTTAAAGTAAATAAGTTCAAAATTAGAATTAAAAATAACACAATTATATATTTGAATGGTATCGGTTGAATTTGAGGAACTGGGAACGATTGATTATAAAAAAGCCTGGGATTATCAGGAAGAACTTTTTCAAAAATCATTAGAGCTTAAGGCAAACAATAAAAAAGCACATAATTATTTGCTTTTTTGTGAGCATCCGCATGTTTATACTTTGGGAAAGAGTGGAGATAAAAGGAATTTATTATTAAACGAAAATTTATTAAAACATAAAAAAGCTACATTTTACAAGATAAACAGGGGAGGAGACATAACATATCATGGTCCCGGACAAATTGTTGGTTACCCAATAATAGACCTCGAACAATTTAATATAAATATAAAAGATTATATTTGTAAAATAGAAGAAGCAATAATTTCTACCTTGAGCGAGTTTAATATTATTGCCGAAAGGCTTGAAGGAGCGACCGGTATCTGGCTTGATACGAATAATACAAAAACAAGAAAAATATGTGCAATAGGAGTGAGAGCAAGCAGATATATAACTATGCATGGCTTTGCTTTTAATGTGAACACTAATCTTGAGTATTTTACTTACATAAATCCATGTGGGTATATCAACAAAGGTGTAACGTCTATGAAAAAAGAATTAGGCAAAGAGCAGAATATGGAAGAGATTAAAAAAGTATTATTAAAAAAAATAATTGAAGAATTTAACATGAAGATATAAAAAAACAACAAATAACGAACAACGAATAACGAATAACGACAAACGGTTCCTTTGTAAACTTTAAAACTAAATATATAATGAACAAAAAATGGATACTAAAACAAAACGATGACACAGAAGCAGTAAACAGTCTTAGCGAAACTTTAAATGTTGACCCAATTGTTTCGGAGTTGTTAATTCAGCGTGGTATTACAAATTACGATGAGGCAAAAGCATTTTTCAGACCTCAGTTAGAACAAATGTACGACCCATTTCTAATGAAAGATATGGACAAAGCTGTAGAACGTCTGCAAAAAGCAATAGAGAATAGCGAGAAAATGCTAATCTATGGTGATTATGATGTAGATGGCACAACATCTGTTGCAATGACATATTCATATTTGAAACAATTTAATAGCAATATTGATTATTATATCCCCGACAGATATACCGAAGGTTATGGAATATCAACAAAAGGTGTTGATTATGCTATTGAAAATGATTGTACACTTGTTATTGCTCTCGATTGTGGAATTAAGGCAAACGATAAAATAGATTATGCAAATGAAAAAGGAATTGACTTTATTATTTGTGATCATCACCTGCCTGGCGATGAAATACCAAATGCTGTAGCAATATTAGACCCAAAACAAGAAGGTTGTAATTATCCTTTTAAAGAATTGTCGGGTTGCGGAGTAGGATTTAAACTTTTACACGCTTTTATGATAAAATTAGACCTTAAATTTGAGGGATTATTGCGATATATAGACCTTGTTGCAACTAGTATAGCTTGCGATATTGTGCCTATTACAGACGAAAACAGAATTTTTGCATATTATGGGCTAAAACTCATAAATGCAAATCCAAGTATAGCATTTCAGGCATTAATAGATGTTTCGGATATGAGCGGAAGGCAAGTTGATATTAATGATATGGTATTTAGAATAGGGCCAAGAATTAATGCTGCAGGAAGAATTGAGTCGGGAAACAGAGCTGTAGAACTTTTAATTACTACCGATAAAGAACTTGCTACAGAATTAGCATCAGCAATTAATAAGCTTAACAACGAACGTAAAGAATTTGATAAAAGTATCACGGAAAATGCTTTGCAAATGATTGAGGATAACGACGAACTTATTAATAAAAAATCTACTGTATTATTTAATCCCGAGTGGCACAAAGGTGTGATAGGCATTGTGGCTTCGCGACTTATGGAGCATTATTACAGACCAACTATATTGCTTACCGAAAATGACGGACTGGTTTCAGGTTCGGCTCGTTCTGTTAATGGATTTGATTTGTATGCAGCTATTGAAAAATGTGGTGATTTGCTTGAAGGTTATGGAGGACACATGTATGCTGCAGGCTTAACTTTAAAACCTGAAAACGTACCATTGTTACAAGAAAGATTCGAAAAAATTGTTACAGAAACTATTACAGAAGAACAATTAACTCCATATCTTGAGGTTGATAAAGAAATAAGACTTGAAGATATTTCACCAAAACTTTTTCGTATTTTAAATCAGTTTCAACCTTTTGGACCAGGCAATATGCGACCACTATTTATAAGCAATAATGTTCAGGACATTGGCTGGAGTAAAGTTGTGGGCAAAAATGAAGAGCATTTAAGAATTGATATCAGAGAAAATAACAACGAGAACAGATATAATGGTATTGCATTTAGGCAGGCAGATAAATTGGATATTGTTAAATCTAATACAAATTTTGATGTGTGTTATGTTATTGACGAAAATCATCATAGAGGCAGAGTTAGTTTGCAATTAAGAGTAAAAGATATTAGGGAGGCAAGCAGTCAGGAATAATCTTTAATATCTGCATTTATTTTTGGATATTTCTTCTATGAATCTAACTTAGAACTAAAATAGCTCCCCAATTTCTACAATAAAATTGGGGTTCTTTTCTGCAGCGGTACCTATTACAATAATATCGGCACCTGCGTTTATAGTTTCGGCTGCCTGATGTGCTGAATTTATGCCACCGCCAACAATTAGCGGGATATTAATATTTGCTTTAATTTGTTCTATCATAGTAGAATTAACAGCCTGCTCTGCACCACTGCCGGCTTCCAGATATATTGCTTTATTGCCAAGCATTTCGCCGGCAATAGCTGTTGCAATAGCTATATCAGGTTTGTTGGCAGGTATTGGTTTTGTATTACTCATATATTCAATAGAAGTAATTTTTGAATTCTCAATTAAAATATATCCAGTAGAAATAATTTCAAGATTGCTTTTTTTAAGCATTGGAGCAGCTATAACATGATTACCAATTAAATATTCGGGGTTTCGCCCCGATATTAATGATAACAAAAGTATGCCGTCTGCTTTATCGGAAATTTGCAGCAAACTGCCGGGAAACAATATAACGGGGATATTGCTTTGTTTTTTTATCTCATCAATTACAAAATCAACAGGATTGAAAATAATGCTGCCGCCAACCAAAAAGAACGAAACATTTGCATTATTGGCAATTTCTATCAACTCTTTTAATGTTTTACTTGTATGTTTATCCGGATCAATTAATAATGCAAGTTGTGCTTTGCCTTCCGCAGTTTTAGTTATTATGTTTTTGTATAACATTGTTTAGTTTATTTGTAATTATTTGCCTATTGTTAATTGTTTACTGTCAATTTTCAAATTAATATTTTCCATTTTATTTCGAATATTCTAGATAATATTTTGCCTCTAGTTCCTCCCCTTTGGGGAGGTTAGGAGGGGCTATTTATTTCAAACACCAAACAAGTGTAAAATCATTAAATACTTTATAATTTAAGACATGGTCTTTGTTGTTATTATCAATTTGTATTTCTCCATTAAAACTCCCTTCATTATTAAGTTTAAACGATGATATTAGTAAATTATCTTTAAATATAAGGTTTTTTTTGCCGTAAAGTTTATATAAAGTTTCTTTAGCGTTCCAATATAGCAAATATTTTACAATTTCGTTATCTTTCTCAAGATCGCTTATTTCTTGTTTGTTCAAAAACTTATTAATGATCTTTAATATTCTATTACTTTTATACTCAATATCAATTCCTGCCAATTTATCTTTGCTTAGTAGTACAGCAACAAGATCCTTCGTATGCGAAATACTTATATTATACGATTTGTCAGATAAATGTGGTTTATCATGTTTATCGTAAACAATATGTTTATTTTCATTCAATAGCTCACTAACAAGTAATCTTACACTAAGCCACTGTGCTTTTATCTTTTCGTTTTTAATTTTGTCAAAAATATCCCTGTCATAATCGTTTAATTGCACTTTTTTAAGCAGGGCTTCGGAGCTCTCATGTATCTTAATTACGCTTAAAAAACTATTTTCATCAATTGTATGCTTGAAAACAGTATCGTCTGGTTCTGAATAATTTAAAAAGCTAAAATTTACTTTGCCATATTGTTTAGCAAATTCGAAATTAGGAAGTTTTGAAAAATTTATTGTGTTAGAATGTTCAATTATAAGCCAGCCGTTTTTTTTTAGCATTCCTCTTTCGGATATTATCTTTGGCAATGTTTCTATGCCTTTCATATCAAATGGCGGGTCAGCAAATATCATGTCATATTTTTCTTCACAATACTTTAAGTATTTAAAAACATCTTTATGTACAGGTTTTATATTTGCATTTATTTCTTTTGATATTCTTTCTATAAATGCTAAATGTTTATGGTTTATCTCCACTGCCGTAATGTCTTCACTTCCACGTGATGAAAACTCATAACTAATACTTCCTGTGCCGGAAAATAAGTCAAGAATTTTTAGATCTTCAATATAGTAATTATTATTAATAATGTTGAAAAGACTTTCTTTGGCAAAATCTGTTGTTGGTCTGGCTTTAAGTTTTTTACCAGGGTTTATAGATTTTCCTTTATATTTCCCACTTATTATACGCACCTTGCAAGATTTAAAAGATTTGAAAACCTGTGAACAGGCACTTCGTTAAACTTGTAACTGCATGAATAGCTATCTGCTAATTTCGAAAATTTAACAAGCTTAATAAATTTCTTAATATTTTTGTAATGCTCTGAAAGTTTAGATATTTCGCCCGATATTATCAATTCCGTACTTTCAGGATTTAAATTCAGTTGTTCGTAAACATTCATTAAATAATAAATAAAATCGTTTTGTTCGTTAAATGAAAAAGCATTGTAAAATATCAATTTATTTTTCTCAAGAACAACAATATCAAACAGATCATTAGATAAATTCAAAAATACCCTTGGCAAACTCAATTTGTTCTTATATGTCATAAGATTGTTATCAATTAAAGTATTTGCCTGATGATAAAACTTAATTCCGGTAAAACATTTACCTAAATGAGTTTTTAATTCTTTGTAAATTGAAAAAACAAGGTATGCATCAATATTCTTTAATCTGTTACAGATTATTTCTTCGTTATTGTTAAGTGTGTGATTTAGTTTGAAATAACCTAGCAAATTGTCTTTTTGAAATAATGGTTTTGGAATTAATATAGATTTATTGCTTACAAAAACAGCATTTATGCTTTTATACTTTTTAGTAAGGTATTCTTCTCCTTTTAAAATTTCTTTAACAGTTTCAATTAAAGCGTTAACAGGAATATCATCACCAAAATAAAAGTGTTTTAATGCGATATACTTATTTCTAACGCTATCAAGAATGCAATAAGTAAATGACTTTCTACCAATTTGAACAGATAAATGATAGTTTGAAGATAAATTTATATCAAATGTTTCATCAATTAATGATATATCATACATAGCTCAGAAACAATGTTCTTATTTAAGGGGACTTTTTCTATTCCCAGTTACCTGCATTATTATTTGCAGAATTTACATCACCAACTTTTAGCCCGGGAAAATGATTCATTTGCAACTTTTCATCGTTTAGATTAATAAGCAATTGCTCATTTAAACCATGTAAAAGAATATCGTTAGTAACCGATGCTTCAAAAACAGGAACAATAACTCCCGACATTGTTTTAAATTTACCTGCAGCAATTTTAAATTCAATTTTGTTTTCTGCATAAGGTACGTATCTTAACGAATCAATATTATAATCTTTTGAAAAAAGAGAATCCAATACGGGTATCATGCTTGTATCTCTTCTTATTAATTCTTGTTCTAAAGCAAAAAGTTCTGCTTCCTGAAATCCCATAGAGTCAATTAACTCTTCAGGTACAGTCCCAATATTTCTGACAACTGGAAATTCACCTGTTTTAACAAAGTTTATAAGTTTTCCAAAACTATCGGCATAATCTCCTTTAACATCTTTATATGATGCCTGAATTTTTCTTATATCCTTTAAGTTAATAATAGTTGCATTAAAACGTTTTTCTTTTTCTTTATTGAATTCTATAGGTTCCATAATTCCGCTATATAATTTATATGCTAAAAATATAGCAAGTAAAATTAATACCACCTGAATTCCAATTTTAATAAATTTATTATCCATCACTATAAATTATTTTGTATGTTCGCATGCAAAATTATAATTTTTTATTAAAAATTAAATACATTTTTCAATTTTAAATTAAATAATGTTAAAAAATCACATAGTTGAAATATTAAATAAGAACTTTGAATATGAGCCTACAGAAAGTCAGCATGTCTTAATTAGTAAGTTGTCGGAATATATTATTGACAATTTTACAAAATCTATATTTTTAATAAAAGGATATGCAGGCACAGGAAAAACAAGCATTGTAAATTCAATAGTTAAAACTCTGCGTCAGTTTGAAAATAATTCGGTATTGCTGGCACCAACGGGCAGAGCCGCAAAAGTGCTTACCTCATATACGGGAGTAAATGCCTATACAATACACAAGAAAATATACCGACAAAAAAGTTCAAAAGATGGCTTTGGAAGTTTTGTTTTAAATTTTAATAAATCATCAAATACTTTTTTTATTGTTGATGAAGCATCAATGATAAATGAACAAAGCAAAGAAATTTCGGCATTTGGCAGTGGTAATCTTTTAAGAGATCTAATTGATTTTGTTGAATCTGGTAAAAACTGCCGTTTAATTTTAATTGGCGATACTGCCCAGTTGCCCCCTGTTAAACTTGACATTAGTCCGGCACTTGATAATAATATCCTTGAAAGCTACGGATATAAAGTTATTGAAGTATATTTAACCGATGTTATAAGGCAGGCAAAAAGCTCAGGGATATTAAACAATGCTACATTGATCAGAAATCAGATAGCTATCGGTAATGCTAATATGCCAAATTTTAAATTAAATAATTTTAATGATATTGAGCAAATATCAGGCGTAGACCTTATTGAAACCATAGAAACTGCTTATGGCAAATACGGAATGGAAAATGTAATGGTGGTAAACAGGTCTAATAAAAGGGCAAACGATTATAATGGAGGTATTAGAAACAGGATTTTGTACAGAGAAGAAGAGATTTCGCAGGGCGATTATCTGATGGTGGTAAAAAACAATTATTTTTGGTTGCCCGAAAACGAAAACACAGAGTTTATTGCCAATGGTGATATTGTTGAATTATTAAGAATTAGAAATATTGAAAATCTGTACGGTTTTAGATTTGCCGATGCAACCATTAGATTAATAGATTATAAAGATATGGAAATTGATGTGAAAATTATCTTAGATACTTTAAACAGCAATACTGCATCTTTAAATTATGACGACAGTAGAAAACTTTATAATACAATTGCAGAAGATCATAATAATATAAAAAACAAAAAGAAACTGTTTGAAAAAATTCGTGAAAACCCGTATTTTAATGCACTGCAAGTTAAATTTGCATACGCTGTTACTTGTCACAAAGCACAGGGCGGGCAATGGAAAGCAGTGTTTGTTGACCAAGGGTACTTAACAAAAGAAATGATAAATACCGAATACCTGCGATGGCTTTATACGGCATTTACAAGAGCTACGGAAAAATTGTATTTGATAAATTTTAAGGTGTAAACTTTTTCCGAAAAGTTGTGAATCTGTGGCTTTTACTTTTAAATTATATAATTATGGAATATAAAAGAGACAAAGCAATAGTTGATATTACCGAAAAGGCAGAAATGGAAGCTATTATTAAAAAAGTTGATACTTGCCATGTTGCAATGGTTGATGGCAACAAACCATATTTGTTGGGATTTAATTTTGGCTATAAAGACAATGCCATTTATTTGCATTGCGGCGAATTTGGAAAAAAGCTTGATATATTGAAAAAGAACAATAATGTGTGTGTGTATTTTGATACAGATAGAGAAGTTTTTGCCAGACATCAGCATGTAGCCTGTTCGTGGCGAATGCGCTACAGAAGTGTAATGGCACTCGGACGTGCAGAAATTTTAGAAGATTACAATGAAAAAGTTAAAGGACTAAATATATTTATGGATAACTACAGCGACAGAAAATTTGAGTATTCAAAACCATCAATTAA
>CAYTAU010000009.1:0-40925 GCA_964435855.1 uncultured Bacteroidales bacterium
CCTTCGCGTATTTGAATTTTTATGCCAAGTTTAATTTTCTCTATAGCTTCTTCAATACTTGTACATTCATGGTCTGTTGATATTCCTGCATCAGCGTATTTCTTTAAGTCATTTCCCGATAAACCCGGAGCATGTCCATCTATCTTTTTTTTGTATTTATGGGCAAGTTCTATTTTTTTTAAAACCTCACTATCCTTATATATTACGCCGGGAAAATTCATCATTTCGCTAAGGAAATATATATCATCCCGTTTTAGTAAATTATCAATATCTTTTGAACTTAATATATGTCCTGATGTTTCAAAGTTTGTTGCAGGCACACATGATGGAGCACCAAAGAAGAATTTTAACGGAGTTTTTTTGCCACTCTTTAACATGAAATTTATTCCATTATTACCACAAACATTTGCAATTTCATGAGGATCTGAAACAACGGCAACTGTTCCATGTTTTACTGCTATTTCTGCAAAAGAAGCAGGGGTAAGCATTGAGCTTTCTATATGAACATGGGAATTAATAAAACCCGGCATTATAAAAATATCTTCTTCTACCTCTTTTTCTTCAATCTTAACTATAATTTTATTTTCGATATAGACAATGCCCTTATAAATTCTTCTCCCTATAACATCTACTATATTTCCTTTAATTGTTAATTTATTCAACATTGCTTAATTACTTAAAAATTAAAAACATGTTCCACGTGGAACATTAACGCCCCATATAAACTAAAAGAACATTAATATCCGATGGTGAAACACCGCTTATTCTTGATGCCTGCCCTATGGTTGCGGGTTTTATTTTATTTAACTTTTGCTTTGCCTCAGTAGATATTGAATGAAATCTATTATAGTCAATATCGTCTTTTAGTTTAATATTTTCTAATCTAATTATTTTTTCTGCAATAAGTTTTTCCCTTTCAATATATCCCGAATATTTAATACCTATTTCAACAGCTTCAACAATTTCATTTTTTATATTAGCGGGGAAAGTATCTATTTTTTGTTTTAAAGATAAAACAACCTCTATTAAATCGTTTATTTTTACCTGAGGGCGTAATATTAAATCTTTTAATTTTACAGATTGTTTGAGTTCAGATGTTCCTAAGGTATTGAGTTTCTTGTTAATTATGTTTGGTTTAATACTGTAATTATTTATAAAATCAATTAGTTCATTACGCATTTTAATTTTTTCTAGAACATTTTTATATCTTTTTTCGGAAGCCAGACCTATTTTATAAGATTTTTCCGTTAATCTGACATCTGCATTATCTTGTCTTAAGAGAATTCTGTATTCAGCCCTTGATGTAAACATTCTGTATGGCTCATCAACGCCTTTTGTTACTAAGTCATCAATAAGAACACCAATATAAGCTTCATCGCGTGCAAGTACAAATTTATCTTTATTATTAATTTTTTGATGAGCATTTATAGCAGCCATCATTCCTTGTGCAGCAGCTTCTTCATAGCCAGTTGTCCCATTTATCTGACCTGCAAAATATAAACCATCAATAAGTTTTGTTTCTAGTGTGATGCTTAATTGCGTGGGGTCAAAATAGTCGTATTCAATAGCATAGCCCGGACGGAATATTTTCACATTTTCAAATCCCGGAATTTTTTGAAGAGAATTTAACTGTACATCCCATGGCAATGATGAGGAAAAGCCATTTAAATAATATTCTATTGTGCTTTCACCTTCGGGCTCCAAAAATAGCTGATGCCTGTCTTTTTCAGGAAATGTAATTAATTTTGTTTCAATACTGGGACAATATCTTGGCCCAATGCTTTTAATCGTTCCATCAAATAAAGGAGACCGATCCAATCCTTTTTCCAATTCTGCATGAACAAAACTATCTGTATATGTGATATAGCAACTTCTTTGTTTTAATTTAATTGTGTTTTCAGGCAAATAAGAAAATTTTTGAATATTTTCATCACCGCTTTGTTCGGTAAGTTTAGAAAAATCAACACTTCGTCCATCAATTCTAACTGGTGTGCCTGTTTTCATCCGTCCTGTCGTAAACCCAAGACCTACAAGCTGTTCTGTAATGCCATAAGATGCAGGTTCTGATGTTCTTCCTCCTTTTACTCTGTTATTACCAACATGCATTAAGCCATTCAGAAATGTTCCGTTTGTTAAAATTACAGTTTTTGAATAAAATTTTATTCCCAACTGAGTAATTATTCCTTTAACAATATTGTTTTCTGTAATCAACTCAGTAACTGAGTCTTGCCAAAAATCAAGATTATCAGTATTTTCTAAAATATCTCTCCACTCTTCAGAAAAACGCATTCTGTCGCATTGTGCTCTGGGACTCCACATAGCAGGACCCTTAGAAAGATTTAGCATGCGAAACTGTATCATTGTTTTATCTGTAACAATACCACAATAACCGCCAAGTGCATCAATTTCTCTTACAATTTGCCCTTTTGCTATTCCACCAATTGCCGGATTACATGACATTTGAGCAATTTTATTCATGTCCATAGTAATCAAAAGAGTTTTTGACCCCATATTGGCAGCTGTTGCAGCGGCTTCGCTACCTGCATGACCTGCTCCCACAATTATTATGTCATATTCTTGCAACATGCTGCAAAGTTATTTAAAAAATGGTAAATTCTAATTGATTTCAGAAACTTAAACAATATAAAAAAATCAGTAACCCCGTATTTTAAGCAATGTTGTTTAGTTAAGGATTTTGCCGTCATTGCGAGCGAGGAACAGCCTGTTGTGAAACATCGGGAAGTGCGGCAATCTCTTCAATATTGGCAGATTGCCTGCCTACCATCATCCTGCAGGTAAACAGGACAGGCAAGTTTCACTTTGCTCATTTCGTTCGTCATTGCGAAGGAGGAACGACTGAAGCAATCTCACAACTCAACCGTCATTGCGAGGACGTAGGACGTGGCAATCTTATAATGAACAGATTGCTTCGCTTTGCTCGCAATGACGTTTCATTTTTCGGGTTTATTTTCTTAACAAAAGGACTGAACTACTGAATAAATAATTGTTGATTTTTTCTCTGAAATAAGTTTGAACTTACAAAAAATGATTTAAAATTTAAAAGTGATTAATAAATAAATTTTTTTTATATGTTTTTTTTTAATAATTTAGCTCCAAATTTCTTAACCAAAAAAATTTCTTATGAAAAAATTTATTCTATTAATATTAATTGTTTCTTCCATAGGTTCAATTGCTTATTCGCAAATAACGTTTCAAAAAACTTATAATGCAAGCACAATGGATTTGTTTACCAATGTTCAGCAAACTTCAGATGGTGGTTTTATTATTTCGGGTAGAAATTTTAGTTTTCCACCAATATATTCGTCATTAATAAAAGTTGACACAGCCGGAACGATTGAATGGGCTAAAGAATACGGAGATGGAGAATTAGCCATAATTGGTGGCACATATTTTTTAAATGATGTAAAAATTACATCTGATGGTGGCTACATTTTAACAGGAGAATGCTCATCTGACCCCTTGATGAGTTCAGATTATGATGACCTATTTCTTATTAAAACAGATGCATTAGGGGCTGAGCAATGGTCTTATTCTTATGGAGGTGGAGACAGTGATTGTGGAAACTTTGTAATGCAAACATCTGATGGCGGATATTTATCTGTAGGATACACATATAGTTTTGGAGCTAAAGACTCAATGAATGTATATATGGTAAAGACTAATAATACAGGAACTTTACAATGGGACAGAGCAGTTCAAATAAGCCCCGATGATGATGATGTTGCATATTCTGTTGAAGAAGCTTCAGACGGATATATTGTAGTTGGTAGAACAGAGCAGGTTTTTGCAGGTGTTGATACTACAAGTGATATTTTTATATTCAAGACAAGTACTGCCGGAGTTGTTGAATGGTTAAATACCTATGGTGAAGATGATGAAGAGGAATCAGCAAATGCAGTAGAATTAATTAATAATGGAAGTATTATTGTTTCGGGAAGCACAACAGAGTCTGCTACAGGTATAGATGCTTCTGATGCCTATATTATTGATATTGACGGTGCCGGCAATATTACATGGTCGAGCAGTTATGATATTGGCTTTGCAGATGAAGCCCAAAGTATTAATAAAACAAGTGATGGAGGATTTACTATAATTGGTTTTACTATTGCTAACTTATTTCCCCTTAATTTTAAAAGCTTTTTAATGAAAGCATCCAGTGCGGGGACAATTGAATTTGCAATGCATTATGGAACAGACATGAGTTTTAATATTTTTAGTAATGGACATCAAACAAGCGATGATGGATATGTTATTGGAACAATTGGAACAATGGGATACGATTTTTATTTAATTAAAACCAATATGATTGGTGAAAGTGGCTGTAATAATGTCTCTTTTACGGCAATAAAAAAAACTTTTGATCCTCCACCTATAGCAACAGCACACACAGATTTTAACGGTGGTTCCAGAATTGATATTGAAACTGAAATAAATGATATCACACCTACTGAAACAACTCTTTGTATTCAAGTTCCATGCGATACACCAATAGTTGTTATTACGCCTCCTGCTTCTACTATTTGTGAGGGCGAGTCTATTACATTAACAGCAAGCGGAACTACTAGTTATTTGTGGAACACGGGTGCAACAACGGCATCTATTATTGTGTCTCCCGCGGCTACAACAACATACACAGTAAATGGTTTTAATGGAGTTTGTCCGGCCTATCCGGTACAAATAACAGTAACAGTTATACCTGCTCCAATTCCTTTAATTACAGGAATAATTTCTATTTGTGATGGAGAATCAACAACACTTACCGCAAGTGGTGGAGATACATACGAATGGAGTAGTGGGGATAATACGGCAGCAACAACAGTAACACCTGCTGTAAGCACTAATTATACTGTTACGGTTACAAATACGGGTACAGGATGTACAGCAACTGCATCACAATTAGTTACAGTTAGTGCAATACCTGTTATTATTATTACAGGAACAAATGAAATTTGTGAAGGGGAGTCTACGACACTTACTGCAAGTGGAGGAACTGCATACAGCTGGAGTAATGGAGATAATACTGCGACAATAATAGTTAGTCCTGTTACAAATACAACCTATTATATTACCGTGTCAACCGGAGCGGGATGTTCCGACACATCATCATATAGTGTTACGGTTAATCCATTACCAATTATTACTATAAGTGGTGATACATCATTATGTATTGATGATACAACAACACTAACTGCAGCGGGTGGTGATACTTACCTATGGAACACAACGGATATAACAGAGGCAATAACTGTATTTCCAGTTGCAGATATTACTTATTATGTTACCGTTACAAATTCTGTTACAGGATGTTCAGATATTGATACTGTTGATGTTTATGTTCATCCTTTACCTACTGCATCTGCTTCATCTACAAGTGATACAATTTGTGAAGGGCAAACCGCTGTTTTAAATGCCAGCGGAGGAACTACCTATTTATGGGAGCCACAAGGAAGTTTGGACGATCCAAATATTGCTAATCCCGGTGCTACTCCAGATTCAACAACAACTTATTATGTTACTGTTACAAATGACTTTGGGTGTACTGATGTTTCGAGTGTAACTATTAATATAAATCCCGCACCAGAATTTTCATTATCGTCAACGGATATTACATGTAATGGTGGTTCTGATGGCACTGCAAGTGTTAATATTATTGGCGGAGTACCTCCTGTTGTTTTTATATGGGAAGGAAGTTTACCCGATACAACATTAATAAACTTAAGTTCCGGTTATTATAATGTTACTGTAACAGACGGAATAGGCTGTTTTGCATCCGATTCTATATTGGTTTATGAACCAATGCCTATTTCAAATTCTATTATTATTACTAATATTTCGTGTAATGGATTAACTGATGGACAAATTGAGTTGATAATTTCAGGAGGAACAAGTCCATATTATTATTTATGGAATGATTCTTCAACAAGTTCTTCTATTAGTAATCTTGTAGAGGGAACCTACAGTGTTACCATTACCGACTATAATGGATGTACTGAAATAATTTCTAATATTGTTGTAATAGAACCCGACGGTTTATCATTTTATTTTAATTCGGATAGCGTATATTGTCATGGCGGTAGCAATGGATATGCACAAGTTGTTGTTACCGGAGGAACACCACCATATGTTTACAATTGGTCTAATTCACAAACAGCATCAACATGCATAGGGTTAACAAGTGGTGTTTATGTTGTTACTATTACCGATTATAGCGGATGTGCCGAAATTGGACAAATAACTATTACGGAACCCTTAGAGATATTGTTTTCTTACGAAATAGTTACAGTTAGTTGTATCGGAAATATTGACGGAAAAATTTCTATTATAGTTTACGGAGGTGTTAAACCTTACACATACCTTTGGTCTAATCAGGCAACTGAAGCCACAATTACCGGATTAAGTGCCGGCGAATATACTATTACTGTTACCGATCATAATAATTGTGTATTTGATGAAATGTTTACGGTAAATGAACTTAATGTTTCCTGTCTTGAAATACCCACTCTTTTTACTCCTAATGGTGATGGCTCAAATGATGTATGGAATATTAGGGGAATTGAATTATACCCTAATGTAGAAATTGAAATATTTAACCGATGGGGTAATGTTATATTTGAATCGAAAGGGTATACAGAGCCCTGGGACGGAACATTTAAAGGCAGGGCTTTACCATTAAGCTCATACATATATATTATTACTCTGAACAATGGCTCAGATCCAATACAAGGCATAGTTACTATTAAGTATTAAACCCGAATTATGCAAAAGAATTTATTTCTTTTGCATAATCGATTAAGAATCACAGCCAAAATGATTTCATTTCAATTACCATTTTGGTGTTCTTCTACCTTGCCTGCCATGCCTTCGGCAGGTAAACCGGCAGGCAGGAATCGGGATTACCCTTATAAATTCATTAGTTCGGCTGTTTGCAACCTCCTAATGAATAATGCGGGATAAATGGAGAAGAGTTTTCTAAAGCAATATTTGAAGGAATAACATGTAAAAAATAAGAAAAAAATTAGGATTTTAGGAACTTTTAATATAAATTTGCTATAATTAAAGGACCGGACAAAACTAATTTTTAGAGGAGTACTTTAATCAAAAATGATTATGAAAACATTTTTATTAATATTTTTCGGTTTATTTATTATAACATCTTTCTCACAAGACTTTGCACCTGTTGGAGCTAAATGGCATTATTCTTCACATAATGGAGGATTAGCTCCATCTGAATCAGAATTTATATTGGTTGAATCAGTTAAAGACACTAATTGTTACGGAAAAAACTGTATGAAAATTGAAAGGTCACATTACAAATATTCTGGTGATACACTAATCTATGACCCATTATTTATTTATGAATCAAATGATACAGTTTATATCTATAACGACATTTTTAATAAATTCACAGCATTGTACATTTTTAATATTTCTGTAGGTGACACAATTGAAATATATGCTGTTGATCCAATGTATTACTATCCTGGAGACTCTATTGCCCAATTAGTTATTGATTCCATAACAACCGTGATAATTGGTGGAGAAAATTTAAAAAGGGTTTTTTTACATGGAATTGGTAATGCAGTCCATTGGAATTGGGGTTATAATGGTATTGCACCTGGTTATACTGAAAAATTAGGCGGGCATGATTTATTTTTGCCAATTGGCTTAACTATTCCCGAACAAGATGGACCTTTAAGGTGTTATGAAGATTCATTAATCTTTGTAAATTTTTCTACAGTTCAATGCGACCATAGAATTATTAATAGAATAAACAATTTAGAATCTAATTCACAGATTATTATTTATCCCAATCCGGCAAGTAAAAAATTAAATATAAAATCAAACAATGAAATACTAATTAGAATTTACGACTCTGTGAGTAACTTGATTTTAGAAACTAATAATAAAGAAATAAATACAGAATCATTTTCAAGCGGAATGTATTATATACAAGTATTAGAAAATGGAATAAATATTAAAACCGAAAAAATAATAATTAAATAACGTAAGCTAAATTGCAAATGCAATGACTACACCAAAGTTTTTGCAATAGGCTTTAAAAACTCTTATAAAATGAAAAAATTAATCTTCTTATTACCTGTATTTTTATCAATTCAACTATTCTCAAATATTGCTTTACCACAAGCTTATATTTCAGAAGTTTACATTGACAGTCTGGATCAATGGACGATAGAACTTGGATTCTATTATTCGCTGGACGAAATTGACAGTATGATTATTGAAACTTCGTCAGGAAGCTCAGTAATTACCAATATAACGCTTATAACAGGACCCGGTTATCCCGGATTTGACAGTCTGGCAATCATTACAATAAATGACCTCAATCAAGCTTTATCAATAAACAGAAACTTGGATTTTATTACAATCATCACATATTCATTGGGTACCAATAGCATAAACATGGTTGAAATCGGTGGTTATAATAATTCATATTTGCCAGTGGCCGGACCTAATCAATCCATTTCGTATTTAATTTTTCAGGCTCCGCAAAGTATGGGTTATACATCAACATTCGCAATAGATAACAGCCCTACTATCGGCACAGGTAACGATACTACCGGAGCCATGTTAACATTTGAAGGAACTTTTTATAATGTTCAGAATAATACCTTAACCGAAGGTTTCTTTACTCTTCCGTTATATAATTATTCTTTTGATATAAACCCTGACGGTACTTTCAAAAACAGGATTCCATCCAGATGTTATGATTTCGGTATGCTTAGGGTTTATTATCCGTCTACTCCCTTTAATCTTGATACTACTTATTATATAAATCCGTTCAGTTTTTGTTCTTACCCCGATTCTGTGATATCACAGGACATTATTGCCACATCTGTATTAAGTGCAAATTCAATCGAAACAAATGACTATAAAATAGTCTCTTATCCCAATCCATTCAATACGGAAATCACATTCTTTTATGAATTGCCTGCAATCACCAATTCCGGCAATATTACCATTTGTGATTTAAACGGAAAAATTGTGTTTAATCAACCGGTTATTAATAATTTTGGTAAGTTAGTCTGGCAACCCGGCAATTCTGCTTCAAAAGGATTCTATAATTACTTCTTTACCATTGACGGACAGATTATAAAACAGGGTAAAATAGTTAAACTATAATGATAAAAATACTGTTTATTTCCTGTTTAATTGTTTTCTTACTTACGGAATCATTTTTTGCCCAGCAAATCACTTTTGAAAAGGAAGATTTAAACTTTACTGTCAAAGACGGATATTTTTATGTTGGAGGCAGTTATTTTGTCGGTTGTAATAATACAAATGGGAAAAAAATATTATTTTATCCTTTTCCGATTGACAGTTTGTATGGTTTGGCTGATAGCCTTATCATTATGGACATGACTCACAATAAGATTATCGAGCCATTGCGGATGACCGAAAAAGGAGCATTGTTTGATTTCCTGTGTGACAGTTTACAAATTACCGAATTACATATATCATACAGGCAAAAATTGTTTTCAAATCAGGCTGAATATATTCTGGAAACCACTGCTGCCTGGGGAGCTCCTTTAAAATCTGCAAAATATCAGTTTATTATTCCTGATGATCTGCAAATTGAATTCTTCTCAATTAAACCGGATAACCATTTTGAAGCTGATAATACAATAATCTATTACTGGGACAAGACTAACTATATGCCTGACAGGAATTTTGTAATTAGATTCAAATGATTTACGTATGTTCGGGTATCAATAAAATAATTTTTATACTACAGATAAATAGATTGATAGATAGAATAATAAGAAAAGAAAATTAGGGTTTTAGAAACTTTTAATGTATTTTTGCTATAATTAAAAGCTGTATAAAACTAATTTTTAATTTATCCTTAAAAAATATTATTATGAAAAGATTGTTATTATCCGTAATGTTTATTGTTGCATTTATAGCTGCGAAACCTTTATCAGCCCAACATACAATAACGTTTACACCGGAAGCCGATGTATATATTGTAACTTTTGGAGGAGGTGAAGGGAAAAATTCATTTCTAAAGTTTGATATTTCATCAATACCTTTAGGCAATGCAATTACAAATGTTCAATTAGATATAAATGTTGTTGAAAGAAGTATTGCATGGGACGATGATGTTATGTTTATACATGTTGATAATCAAACATGGTTAGAAAATTATGTGATAGATTCTTTGTGGAATACCTTAAGTTTCTCTGATACAATTACACAATCAATGGGGTTTGCTTCTGCTTTGGGTTGGACATCATCAATTGATATTAAAGATATATTATTAAATGACTATAATATTGGAAATAATTATTTTACAGTGTATCTAAAAGACCCTGATGATGGAACATTTGTTCCTATGAGTGGAAGTATGCCTGCCGAGGATTCTGTTGACAGTCTGATGATTGGCAATATATCTAACGACTATATTGTTTTTTTACCACACGAATACAGCAATACTACTCTTATTCCACAACTTACAGTTGATTACATAATAATTCCTGATATCAACAATCAATCTAACGATATTTCTATATGTGAAGGAGACAGCATGTCCTTTTTTGTTTCTGCCACAGGAGACAGTATTAGTTATCAATGGCAAAAAAATGGAATAGATATTATATCGGCTATAGATAGCTTATTTACTATAAGCTCAGTTGCTCTGAGTGATGCTGCTAACTATACCTGTATAGTATCAAATATTGGCGGATCTGACACCACCAACGTTATGATATTGACTGTCTACCCACTTCCAATTGTTAATTTAGGTGCAGATACTACTATTTGTGCAGGCGAATTAATTGTACTTGATGCAGGTGCAGGATATGTAAGTTATTTTTGGTCAACAGGAGGAGCTACTCAAACAATTTTAATAGATTCTTCGGGAACAGGCATAGGAACACTTTCAGTATATGTAATAGTAACAGATTTAAATCCATGTTTAGGTACGGATACAATAAATATTACTTTCGAAGATTGTGTAGGAATAAAAGAAATCAATTATGATAGGATTAACATCTTTCCTAATCCAACATCCGGTATAATTAATATAGTAGGAAACGATGTACAAAATATAGAGTTGACGGATTTACAAGGCAGAAAACTGTATAGTGGTATAAAATCAAAAATTGATATAAGGCAACAACCAAAAGGAATTTACATTATTAAAACATTTACAGATTCGGATATAATAATTGAAAAAATAATAAAACAATAAAAATACTACAAACATTATTAAATAACAGTTCGTTCAAAATGTTGCAGTTACATTTTCAAAGACAGAATATATGCGGTTATTCAAATAATAAATTTTATGGATAATTTTTTTTTATGGCATCTAAGTAGAGAATAATTTTTATGTTAAACTTAAAATTTAAAAGCCATGAAAAAGTTACTATTTATTTCAATTATCTTAATTTTATCAGCAAATATAATATTCTCACAGTCAGGGTCATTAAAAGGCAAAATATTTGATGAGGACAATAATCCAATGCCTTTTGCTCATGTATATGTTGAAATTGCTGGTTCTAAAGTAGGAGATGTTACCGATATAGATGGTAATTATTTTATTAAAGCTATTAACCCCGGATTGTGTGATATTAAAATTACATCAACAGGTTATCCGAATTTAACTATTTTAGGCGTATATGTAAAACCAGAAGGTATTACATTTGTTGCAAATCAGAAAATGGATAAAGGAGATGGAGTAATGCTTACAGAAATCGTTGTTACGGGTGGTAAACGCCTAATTGATCCGGGAGACCCAAGTGCAATGACAACTTTAGGTGCTGAATTGGAAAAAATGCCGGATTCTCGCAATTTGCCAAAAATGTTAACCACATTGTCCTCATCAATTAAAGTTAGTGATGATGGAAATGATATAATTATTAGAGGTTCCAGACCGGGTTCTTCAAGCTATTTTGTTGATGGTGTTAAGGTTGATAATTTATCTTCTGTTCCGGGTACAGGTATTGCAAGTCTGACAGTTTATACAGGTGGAATTCCTGCAAAATATGGAGATATTACCGGTGGTGTTGTAATAATTGAATCAAAAACATATTTTGATTTTTTAAATGAACATAATGCAAGAATGAGAAAAAAGAAAGAATTAAAAGAAGCAACTAATGATAATTTGTTTAACGTTAATGAATGATATTTTTTAATAAAAATAAATTTAATAAACTTGATGATATTGCTCTTGTGGAAAAATATAAACACTTGGGCAATATCGATATTATTGGTATTTTATTTGAAAGATATTATTATTTGGTTTATGGTATTTGTTTAAAATATCTTCAAAACAAAGCAGAAAGTCAGGACGCAGTTTTGCAAATTTTTGAAAACCTTATAGTAAAACTTAAAGAGAATGAAATACAGAATTTTAATTCATGGCTTTATTCTGTTAGCAAGAATTATTGTTTAATGCAGATTAGAAGTACTAATAGAAGAAACAGAAGAGAAAAAATATTTGAAACAGAAAAAAGAATTGCTGACGAATTATTTGAAAACTATGATACAAACTATGATGAAAACACTATTAAAAATTTGAAAATTGCTATTAAGAAGTTGAAAATTGAACAAAAACAATGTGTAAATTTATTTTATATAGAAGAGAAAACTTATAAAGAAATTGCTGAAATAACAGGTTTTACTACAAAAAATGTAAAAAGTTATATTCAAAACGGAAAACGCAACTTAAAGCTAATACTTGAAAAAAATGAACACAAACAATAAATATAAAAATAATAGTCATCTCAGTAAAGATGAGCTTGAAGGCTTTCTTAAAGAAGAACTTTCTGATGCGAAAACTATTGAAGTGGGTAATAAAATTAATTCAAATGAGTTTTATAAAGAAGCCGTTGAAGGTTTTAAAAGTGTACCAGGCTCAATAAATTCATTGAATCAACTTCAACGCTCCTTTTCAAAAACAAAATTTAAACTTTGGAATACTCAGAATTTTATTATTTCAATTCTTATAACTTCCGTTACAGCTTTAACTATTGTTATGTTTAATGGTTTTACTTCAAAAATAAATATCAAAAATTCAAACAATATTACTGAAAACAATATTTTGACCGAAGAAGATAAAATAGAAATTATAGAAATTGAAACGGCATCAGATATTTCTGAAGATAAACAAATTGATTATATTGAAACTCTTAAAGGTCAACCCGAAACTATTGAAAGAATTGACAACAAGAGTTACGAATACATTCAAAAACTTTCATCTAAAGGTCCTGTAGCTATTAAAATTACTGACATATCAATTATTAATGAAAAAATTGTAAATAATAAAAGATATACATACACAAATTTCCCTGTATATTATTTGATTGACCTAAAAGCCGTTGATTACAGGCTTGTATATCAAAATAAAATTGAAAATAATGAATTTCAAATTGGCGGCTTAGACCCAAAATATGCAAATCCCGATGAAGTAAATAATGAATTACATACTTTAACTACTGTATTATACACATACAAGGATTTTTTAAGGAGAGCATTGGGCAAATTTAAGAAAAACAAATATAAAGAAGCCCTGTTTGATTTTAGAATTATTATAAAACAGTATCCCGAGGATTTGAATGCATATTTTTATGGAGGTTTGTGTTATTATAATATTGGAAGAAATACAAAGGCAATAAAATGGTTTGACTTTGTTATAAATCATTATATTTCAGCTTTTGACGCAGAGGCTGAATGGTACAAAGCTAAAACATTACTTAATATGAATAAAAAAGCGGATGCCATAGAACTTCTTAATAATATTATTGAAAAAAATGAATTCTATTCAAAGTACGCAAAAGAAGTTCTTGCATCTGAAAGTATAAATTCTGAAAACTAAAAATTACCAGATTTTAAAAAACTACCGATTAAAATTTCATGTAAACGAAGAGTTTTAAAATACCAAATGTTTAATTCTTTCAATTTTTTCATCCATTGGCGTATATCCATCCAACCAGTAAATTTTCACTCCTTTTCTTTCCATTCTCCTAAACCATGTCATTTGTCGTTTAGCAAACTGGTGAATTGCTGTTTCTAATTTGGTAAACATTTCGTTGTACGAAAGTATTTTTGTTAAGTATAATGTCAGGTATTTATATTCAAGCCCATAGTATATTAATGTTTCTGTATTTACTCCTTTGTTTAGCAGAGTTTGAACTTCATCTATCATGCCCTCGTCAAGTCTTTGTTTTAATCTTTTACTTATTCGTTTTCGTCTGGAATCTCTATCATATTTTACACCAATAAAAAGACATTTTATTTTAGGATAATTATTTTCTATTTTAGGTTCGTTTTTATAATATTCTTCAATTTCAATTGCTCTTATTGCTCTTTTTTTTGTAACAATATCCGACTTGTTGTGCATATTCTTTATTTTGGAAAGAATTAAAGAAAGCTCATCAAGCGACTTGTTTTCAAACTGTTTGCGCAATTCATTATTAACAGGAACTTTAATTAATTTATATCCTTTTGTAACAGCATCTATATACATACCTGTACCACCACATAATATTGGCATTTTATTTTTTTCTGATATACTGTTAAATACTCGTATAAAGTCTTGTTGAAATTCATAAACATTGTATTTATGTCCTGCATCAACAATATCTATTAAGTGATATGGAATTTGTTTTCCGTTCACGATATATTCGTCAATATCTTTTCCTGTGCCAATATCCATCCCTCTATAAACCTGTCTGGAATCCGCACTTATAATTTCGCCGTTTATTTCTAAAGCAAGATTTGCAGCTACTGCGGTTTTTCCACAAGCTGTTGGTCCAAGAATAGTAATAAGCTTATATTTTTGATTCATAAAAATAATTTATTGAGAATAACAAAATTAAATAATACTAATGTTAATATCAAAATAGTTCTTTACTTAGACACCTAACGCATGAAAATTCCAAAAAACAAATAAACCTGTTATATATTAAATACTGTAAAGGGTACAGGAAATTATTCGGATATATTGATTTTACCAATATTCTGTTCATAACGGGACAACGAAAACAAATTAATATTATGGTTTACAAACACTTTGCGATTTTAGAATTAATTTTTACATACAACAATCCAGAGTACTTTGGATGAAAATATTTGTCTATCTTTGAGGGATAAATATATAATTTTATTTACGCATGAAAAAATATGCAATAATAGTTGCCGGGGGCATTGGAAAAAGAATGAGCAGTGAAATTCCCAAACAATTTTTATTGCTTAATGGTTTGCCAATATTAATGCATGCAATTTCACAGTTTTATAATTATGACAAAAATATTAATCTGATTATAGTTTTACCAAAAGAGCAAATAAATTACTGGAACAATCTGTGTAAAGAATATAATTTTAATATAAAACATAATGTTGTTGTAGGAGGAGAAACACGTTATGTATCTGTTAAAAATGGATTGGCAATTGTAAAAGAAAAGGGAATTATTGCAATTCATGATGGAGTCAGACCTTTGGTAAGTTATGAAACAATTGACAGGTGTTTTAAAGTTGCAGAAGAAAAAGGCAATGCTGTTCCATTTATAAAAGTCAATGAATCGTTAAGAAATATTTCTAATAAAACCAATATAGCAGTAAATAGAGAAGAATTTGCATTAATTCAAACCCCGCAAGTGTTTTGTTCAAATATTATTTTAAATGCATATAAAGAAAAATATAGAACAGAATTTACTGATGATGCAAGCCTTGTTGAATTTACAGGAGAAAAGATAAATCTTGTAAGAGGGAATGAGGAAAATATTAAGATTACAACTCAAAGAGATATTTTAATTGCTGAAGTATTGAGCAAGCTTGGTTTATGAAGAAAAATCAGAAATAATTTGAAAATTGTAGATATTTATTGTATTTTCGTAGCTTATCAATATTAATTAAAATCAAATATTATGAATAAAATTTTAATTATAGCAATTTCAATAATTATTGGACTTGCTACTTTTGTAAATGCACAAAAAAAAGGTGAAATTATTTATGAAACACCTGAAGTTCCTGTTGATGAAACCACACAAAAAATAACTTATACAAAAGTTGTTGATGCTACAGGGTCAAAAGATATATTATATAGAAAAGCTTTAACGTGGTTTAACAGATATTATAAAAATCCAACAAACGTAATTAGAGAAAAAGACGAAGTAACCGGAAAAATAGTAGCGAAAGCAAGAATTAAGGTGTTAAACCCATCCGATAAAAAAGGTGTACAAACCATGAAGGGAATTGTTGTCTACACTTTAACTTGTGAGTTTAAAGAAGGAAGGTTTAAATATACTGTAAACGATATTAATTTAAAAGCAGCATCATATTATGCTTGTGAACGATGGTTAGATACCGAATCACAAACTTATTCTCAGGTATATAATTTTTTCTTACAGCAGGTTAATGATGAAATAAACAAAACTCTTACTGCACTTGAAAAACACGTAACTGCTTCGGCTGAGAAAAAGCCTGAAGATTGGTAGTCAATTATGTTACAAATTAAAATAAATGGTTTCATTTTTAATAAATAATTTTATTATGAAAATTAAAACAATTATTGCATTATTTTTAATAGTTTTTTTTGCAGCATGTAACTGCGATAAAAATGAAAATACTAAGCTTGAGAATACTGATATTTCTTCTCAAAATGCACTATTATCTACCAATGTTGTAGTAAAGCACCTTTTTCCTTTCCAAACTGAAAATGAAGATTGGTTGACAGGTTTTGACAGTAAAAATTTCACCAACGAACTTATTGAAACAAGTTTAAAAGGAGAACTTACTCTATTTGATTATATAAATACTTCTGTTGGAGAATATATTCCAATGAGTAAAGAAGAAGTTGTCTCCATTTTTACACGTTCAGATACTATTGAAATTGAAGACCCTGAAACATTCGAGATCAGTGTTAAAGTTTTTAAGAAAGAACTAAATCGTGATGAAATAAGCCAATTATTTTTTACTGAAGAATGGTTTTTAGATAAAGACAATTTTAAAATGACAAAAGAGGTTCTTGGATATGGTCTTGTTCGTGAATTTTACAGGGAAAATGATGTTGAAAAAGAAAAGCTTTTGAAAAAAGTTCTTTTCGAATTAAATTTTAACAATGACACTGTTAATGTTAAATCTAAAGATGTAAAAAAGAAAGAACTTCTTGCCGAAAATATTAAGTATGAATTTAATCTTGATAATGAAAACTGGGTAAAAGATTTAGACCATGAAAGATTTATGAATACAATTATTGAAAAAATTACAAAAGGAGAAATCAAAGTTTATGATTTTTATGATAACTCAAAAGTACTTTCTGTTAATAATATTAAAGTAAATCTAAATCTGATATCTGATACTATTGAGCTTGAAAATTTTGAAACTTCTGAAATAACTACCGAGCTTATTGAATATGATATAACTCCCGATTTATTTTCCAGTTACATATTTATTGAAGATTGGTATATTGATAAAAGCACTTACAAAATAATTAAGGAAATAAAAGGAATCGCTCCCGTATATCACTACTATAAAGGTGATGAAGATGCAGAACTTATGAGAAAAATCCCTTTTGTGGTTTGGTTTAATTAGTTATCTTTTTCCTGAAGATAACGCAGATATATGCAGAAAATAGAATCTGCGAAAATTTGCGAAATCAGCGGGAGAAAAAAATAAAAAATCAGCGAAATCGGTAGGAGAAAAAAATAATTTAAAACAATGCATGTACGCTTACATATAATATTCATACTGTTTTTTTTCATCACTGCCTCAGTCTTTTCTCAACCCGGATTTAAAAAACAACAAAAACAATATAAACGAGTTAGAGATGCATATACCGAAAAAGAAAAATATTTAAAACAGCTTTACAAAGAAAAAGGCATTGATACACTTTCCTCATATATCTATATCCGAGGGTTTAAACATGAAAGAATATTGGAAGTATGGGCAAAAAATAAAAACGATACTGCCTATACACATATAATTAATTACGATTTTTGTAGCTTTTCGGGCAAATTAGGACCAAAAAGAAAACAGGGCGATATGCAGGTTCCGGAGGGTTTTTATTATATTGACAGATATAATCCTTATAGTAGTTTTCATTTATCTTTAGGTTTAAATTACCCAAACAGATCAGACAGGATACTTAGTAAATTTTCAAATCTTGGAGGAGACATATTTATTCATGGTGCATGTTGTACTATTGGCTGTATTCCAATAACTGATGATAAAATTAATGAATTATTTTTAATTGCTGTTGAAGCTAAAAATAGTGGACAGGTTAAAGTTCCTGTACATATTTTTCCTGCAAAAATTACCGATGAACAAATCAAATATTTAAAGTCGAAATATTCCGAAGATAATATTTTACTGCAATTCTGGGAAAATCTGAAGGAAGCTTATGATTATTTTGAAAAACATAAAAATCCTCCAGCCGTAAGTGTTGATAGTCAAGGCAAATACATCTTTAAATAACAAGATTTATTATTTACAGTAATTAGATATTTAATAAAATTACTAATTTTGTAAAAATTTTATTTATGAAGTATTTTTTAAAAATACTTATAGTTTTCACAATCATTGGGACTTTTGGGAATAAAACTTTTTCTCAAACAACAAATGATAGTATTCCCAATCTTAAAGATAAATTATTTTTTGGAGGCGATTTCGGATTGAGTTTTGGAGCAGTTACTTATATCGAGTTATCGCCTGCAATTGGTTATAGGCTTACTGACAAGCTTTCTGCAGGAGTGGGCGTTATTTATAAATACATTAGCTCAAAAAATTATTATTCTACGTATTCATTTTCTACCAGTATATATGGAGGCAAAATGTTTGCAAACTACATGGTTACTAACAATTTTTTCCCTCATGTTGAATTTGAGGTTTTAAGTTTAGAGCATAAATATTTTGATTTTTTGGGTAATTACCCTGATGATGGAAGATATCTTTACGAAAGCTTATTTGTTGGTGCCGGTTATAGATATCCAATTGGTAAAAATTCATATATTACTACTGTATTATTATATAATATTAATCACTCGTCAAATTCTTTTTACCCAAGTCCTTATGTGTGGCGATTAGGATTTAACTTTTAATATGATAGTAGCTAATAATGAATTTCAAATGCTAAATAATAAAGTAAAGAATGATTTACAGGAACGATTGGTAGATTTTGCAACACATATTATTATTTTTGTCAAAAGGCAACTTTAATATTTTTCGTTTAACATTCAACATTTATTATTTAAATAGAGATATAATGAAAATATGCTTTAAAATTAAATGTACAAGATTGAATTTTTATAAATTAAACAAATTTGAAAAACATAATTTTTTAATATAGATGGAAGTATTTAGTTCATATACCATAATAATTGCATGCTCACTAATTATAATAGTTTCATATTTTTTTAACAGCATTTCAAGAAAAACAAGTGTCCCAAGCGTATTGATGTTAATTGGGCTTGGTGTTATCATTAATCAAATTTTAATTTTTTCAGGATATAAAAACATTAATTTCTTTTCAACTCTTGAACTTTTAGGGATTATTGGCTTAATAATGATAGTACTTGAAGCAGCATTAGACCTTGAACTTACAAAAGAAAAATGGCCAATAATATGGAAATCACTATTAGTTTCAGCATTATCTCTTGTAGCATGTTCTTTTTTAATAGCAATTGTGATTCAGGTGTTCTTTAATACGGGTTTATTTGTTTCTATGATCTACGCTATTCCTTTGTCAATAATGAGTAGTGCTATTGTTATTCCAAGTGTTTCCAATTTAAGTAAACATAAAAAAGAATTTATGATTTATGAAGCTACATTTTCTGATATTCTTGGCATTATGTTCTTCTATTTCTTAATTGGCAGTGTAAATGCTGAAACCCATATTCAATTAGCATGGATGATATTCGGGAATGTTTTTGTAACTGTATTGCTGTCAATAATTGTAAGTTATGTGCTTATTATAGTTTTTCAAAAATTGCAATCAAATATTAAATTATTTTTATTGATAGCCGTTTTATTGGTTTTGTATAGTCTTGGTAAACTCATGCATCTTTCATCATTATTAATAATATTGATGTTTGGTTTGGTGCTGCATAACAGGAAGTTGTTTTTCAGAGGGTTTATGAAAAAGCATGTAAACACCGAAACAATGAACGATATTTACAAAAACTTTAAATTAGTTACCCTTGAAACCTCATTTGTTGTAAGAACTTTCTTTTTTGTAATTTTTGGTATAACTATAGTTTTAAGTTCTTTATTAAATATAAAAGTTGTTTTGGTATCAGGCTTAATACTTGGTATTTTATTTGGTATCAGAATAATATTTTTATATTTAATTGTCAGGAAAGATATAATACCTCAGGCTTTTATTGCTCCAAGAGGATTAATAACAATACTTTTGTTTTTTAGTATTCCTGCACAATATCAATTTAAAGAATTTAAACCGGGAATTTTGCTTTTTGTAATAATAATCTCCTCGGTATTAATGGCATGGGTATTAATAAGGCATACAAAAACCAAAAAATTAAAAGAAGAAATTGAAAAAGATTTTCCTGAAGAAATTAGTAATGAAAATATTGAAATAAATGATATTTCAAAAAATATAGAAAATGATAAATTAACAAATTAAAATTTTATTAAAATGAAAGCAGAAAAAGATAAAATGATCTCTGTAACATATGTTTTAAGAGAAACCGATTTTTCGGGAAAAATAATTGAGGAAGTTAATGATGCCAATCCTTTGCAATTTGTGTTTGATACAGGAAAATTGATTAAAAAATTCGAAGAAAATTTAGCAGGAAAAAATATGGGTGACGAGTTTGAATTTCTTTTAAAGCCGGAAGATGCTTATGGCAAACATAGTGAAGATAAAATTATGCAATTACCAAAACAAGCATTTGAAATAAATGGCAAAATTGACGAGGATGTAATAGTTGTTGGAGCCACTGTACCAATGCAAGATAAACGAGGTAATAAATTAGCAGGATTTATTGTGGAAATTACTGACAAGATAGTGAAGATGGATTTTAATCATCCTATGGCAGGGAAAACTTTGGCGTATAAAGGAAAAATAACAGAAGTAAGAGAAGCTACTGAACTTGAACGTAATGCTCATTTATATGGACACGATGCATCACAATGTAGTTCTTGTGGTGGTGGCTGTGGTTAAAAAATATAATTTTATGTCAAAATGAAGATATAAAATGGAAAATGTCAAATTTTAAAGCACAGATAATTCTGAAAGAAGAACTTTCAGCTTGCTTTAAGTGGATTAAAGTTTGCTGTTTATATTTACAAACTAGAGAATCTATTGTGTAAATTTTTTAATAGAATTACCCAATATAATTGGTAAAGCCTTATAAACAGTTGTGAAAGTAGAAATAAGAAAATAATACATTTAACATTTACAATCATCAATTTGACATTTTATCATTAAATGAGTTCAAAAAATATAATGAAAAGGATTCCTCTTTATTTACTTATAATTATAGGAATGCTCCTTGGTGTTGGCTGGGGAGTTATTGCTGTATATACGGGTTTAATTGAGTTCACAACAAATTGGATTACACCCTGGGGTGCTATCTTCATGAAACTGCTTAAGCTTATTGCAATACCTCTGATCTTTGTTTCTTTAGTTAAAGGTATTTCAAATTTAACAAATATTTCGCAATTATCTAAAATAGGGTTTCGAACCATTATCTTTTATATATTTTCTACCGTAATAGCTATTTCAATAGGCTTATTGCTTGTAAATACATTTAAGCCGGGCAATGCTTTTCCGGAAGATGTTCGGACTCAATTAATGGAAAAATATAAAGACGATGTTGAATATAAGCAAAGCGATGCACATTCTCAAAAGAACAAAGGTCCTTTGAATTTTGTAGAAGAAATGGTTCCTGACAATATTATTGCTGCATCATCAAATAATCGGAAGATGTTGCAGGTAATATTTTTTGCCATTCTTTTTGGTATTGCAATGGTTATGATACCGAGAGACAAAACAACAATTGTAAAACAATTTTTTGATGGATTAAATGATATTATACTTAAACTGATAGATATAATAATGTGGTTTGCACCTATTGGTGTATTTGCATTAATGGCAGGTTTAATTGTAGAAATAGCAGGTAATAATCCGTCAAAAACAGTAGCCCTTTTTATTGCACTTGGGTTTTATTGCATTACTGTAATTTTCGGCTTAATTATTATGATTTTGATAATTTATCCAATATTGTTGAAATTATTCGGAAAAATTCCATATTTCAAATTTTTAAAAGGAATTTTTCCTGCTCAAATGCTTGCATTTTCAACCAGTTCAAGTGCGGCAACCTTACCTGTAACAATGGAGTGTTGTGAGAATAATTTAAAGATCGATAAAGAGGTTACAAGTTTTGTGTTGCCAATAGGGGCAACTATTAATATGGACGGAACCAGCTTGTATCAGGCAGTAGCTGCTGTTTTTATTGCACAAGCTTTTGGCTACGATTTAGATTTAACTCAACAACTAGTAATTGTATTAACTGCAACTTTAGCCTCCATTGGCTCTGCTGCAGTTCCCGGAGCCGGAATTATAATGCTGATAATAGTGCTTGAAGCAATAGGTGTTCCAAGTGCCGGTATTGCAATAATTCTTGCTGTTGACAGACCTTTGGATATGCTTCGTACAACAGTAAATGTTACAGGCGATTCTACTGTTTCTTTGATAATTCATAATTATTTAAATAAGAAGAAAACATAAAATATTATTATTTCTATTCCTAAAATATCTGTAATTCTTCCATTTTACAATGCGGAGAGTACAATTAACAGGGCTATTTCCAGTATTGCAGAACAAACACTTAATGATTTTGAATGTATTCTTATTGATAATAATTCGACTGATAAAAGCAGAGAGATTGCAGAAGGGTGGACAAAAAAAGATGCGAGATTTTCGCTGATATCTGAACAACTACAGGGAGTAATGTTTGCTTCAAATGCAGGTTCCGAAAAAGCCGCAGGTAAATATATTTCCCGTATGGATGCAGACGATTGGGCATATCCTTATAAGCTTGAAAAACAAAATGATTTTTTGGATAAAAACCCCGATTACGGAGTTGTTGCCGGATTAGTTAAGCATGTAAGTAATTTTGAATATACAGAAGGTTTTGCACGTTTTGTTGAATGGAGCAATTCTATTCAAACTTATGAAGATATCAAAAACCGAAGGTTTATAGAGCAGCCTGTTGTTAATCCAACAGCAATGTGGAGAAAGAAAATAGGAGAAAAGCACGGAATGTATTTACATGGTGATTTCCCTGAAGATTACGAAATGTGGTTACGTTGGCTCGGTAATGGAGTGAAAATCTATAAACTGTCTGAAATAGTTTTAGAATGGCACGATTTTGAGTCAAGGCTTACGCGTACAAATTCTATATACAGCGATAGATCGTTTTACAATATTAAAACAAAATATCTGGCAGATTGGCTGAAAAAATACAATCCTTTTTATCCAAATGTAGTTATTTGGGGAGCTGCCAGAATCTCCCGCAGACGTGCAAAATTACTGGAAATATATGGAGTTAATATTGTCAGCTATATTGATACAAAAAAGAATCGGCAAATCGACAAAAAAGTGATTTTTTATAAAAACATTCCTTCACCAAATGATATTTTCATACTGGTTTATATAAAACAGATGAACACCAAAAAAGAAATTCAAAGCTATTTACATAGGAAAGGATATTTAGAAGGAGAAAACTACCTTTTTGTTTCCTAGTCTATTCTTACTGATCGAATAATGGCAAAGCCAATATATTGGTCTTCTTCATAAAGAGTTTCAGAACACGTAAAATTCATCATATATGCGTAACCGTTCTTTAGTAAAACATAGTTGTTTTGTATGATAAAATTGTTGCCATTGCCCCTTTTTACACTAGAAAAATTACAAGTTTGATTATTAACAGTTGTTGTCATTGAACTTAAAATTTCAACGCCCTCTTTTTCAAGTTCGTTGCTAATCATATTTTTCCAATCGCTTAATGTCGCATTTTGGTCACTTCCAACTGTAATATTAAAATTTATCCCTGAAGCTTTATCAACAGCTTCATAAAAATACATATTAGGCATTACTTGTTCACTGGTTTTCCAATTTACAGGATATTTAAAGCTTACTTTATATTCATCATTATTAAAATCGGAATAATTTAATTTTATAGCTTTAAGAAATGCTTCATTCTCTTCAACTAACTCACAATTCGTATTTAACAAAATATCAAAATATGATTTAGTTTCTTCAAGTGTCAAATTATAATAAGATAACATTGCTGCATGGTTATACCAAGTACAACTATCGTCAGATACTTTTGCCAATCTTTCATAATAAGGAATCGCATTTTTGGGATCATATAATTTATTTTCATATATACTTGCTGTTAAAAAACAAAGTTTGTTTTCATCGCCATCTTTTGCTTCATATTCTTTTAAATATTCTAAGGCTTCTTTATAAAGTTCTTCATTGTTTAATGCAGATGCTAAAGCGTAATATGTTTCAACATCATTAGAATCTTTTTCTAATTTTGTTTTAAGCATCTCAATAGTTGAAGGAGCTTCAGTAGCATTTTCAATATTTTTTGTTTCACTTTCACATGAAACAAAAAAAATACTTATTACCAGAAAAGTAAATATATGTTTTATCATAAGTTTAAAATTTTTAATTCTAAGTTAAATTATAATATAATATGTTTGTAATACATATTTCAAGAATTGACAAACCTACATAATTTTTTTTGATTAATTTATCAAAAGTGTGGAAAACTAAAAAAGGCTGAGATAAATCCCAGCCCTTTAAATAGAGTGTGATAATTCCCTTATCGGACAATTATCTTTTCAACTTTATTTATTTCGTTATTAGATATTCTGATAAAGTAAACACCTTCTGCTTCATTTTCTAAATTAATTGAATTAATTGGTGTGTTAATCTTATTGGTATATATTTTTTGTCCGTTAACATTAAAGATATCTACCATTATATCATCAGTAATTATTCCATCAATTTCAATAGTGAAATCGCCATGATTAGGATTTGGATATATCTTAATAAATGTATTGCTACTAATATCATTGATTGATACAAAAAGATGAACAGTAACAGTATCTGAAATACTACATCCATTAGTATCAGTAACAATCACAGTGTAAAGACCACTAAATAACCCTGTTGCAACTGATGTTATTTGTGTTGCGGGATCATCCCATAAATATGTATATCCGGGTGTGCCACCTGAAACTATTACCGTAGCAGTACCATCACCTGCTCCACCATTATCATCAGTTGAACTTAAAACCAATGATAATTGAGAAGGTTCTGTAATAACAATTGTATCTAACAAGAAACATCCGGTTACATCATCAGTTATGGTAACATAATAAGCCCCGGCACAAAGACCTGCTATTGTTGGAGTAGTTTGTGCATTATCCCAGAGGTATGAATATGAACCACTTCCTCCATAAGTTGTTACTGTTGCAATTGCATCACAATCTCCAAAACAGAGTATGTTTGTTGCTGTAATTGTATCAGTCATATTGTAAGGTAAAATTGTTAATGTATCAATAAATTCACATCCATTTACATCTGTAATAGTGTATGAATAAACACTTGCACATAATCCCGAGAAATCTCCTGTTGCTTGTACTCCCATACCAATATCATAGGACAATGCACCAGTTCCACCAAGAGCAGTAATTGTAGCTGTTCCATCACAAGCACCAAAGCATGTTTCATCTGTAGATGTATGTGTTGCTGTTAATTCAACCGGTTCTATAATTGTAACACTTGTCACAGCCATACAAGTAGCCGCATCAACAACTGTTACAGAATATGGACCAAGGCATAAACTGTCTGCAAAAGTTCCTGAATCACCATTTGACCATGTAAAAGTATATAGAGCTGTTCCGCCTGCAGCACTTACTGTTGCATCTCCGGTACATTCACCAAAACATAATAGATCTGTTTGTGAATCTAAAGTAAGTGTTGGAGCACCAACTTCGCTAATTCCAACTAAAAGAGAGTCTTCACATGCATTTGCATCAGTAACAACAACTGTATAGGCACCGGAAACTAAACCACTAATATCTTCCGTAGAAGCTGTAAATGAAGCAGGTCCTGTCCAGTCAAAATTTAATCCTCCTGTTCCACCGGAAGCAGTAAGGTCAATACTACCATCGCTTCCACCACATGTTGTAACATCAGTATGAGTTTCAGATAATATTATTGCAGCAGGGTCAGTTAATGTAAACATACTTGATGTTTCTACACATGCATTAGCATCTTCCACAGTAACAGTATATGAGCCTGCTATTAAACCTGTAAAATCTCCTGTTGCCTGAGTACCAAAACCAATATCATAAGTTAAGACTCCTGTTCCTCCTGAAGCAGTAATTGTTACAGTTCCGTCATTATTGCCATTACATAATATGTCGGTAAATGCCTCTGTATCTATGTTTATGGCAGCAGGATCATTAAGCACAAATGTACTACTTGTTATTGTACAGGAGTTTAAATCTGTAATTGTAACAGTATATGTTCCTGCAAGTAAACCAGTAAAGTTTCCATCTATTTGAACACCGGAACCAATATCATAAGATAATGCACCTGTTCCTCCTGTGGCAACAACTACAACTGTTCCATCAGACCCGCTGTTACAACTCACTTCTGTAAAAGTTTCTGTAACTATTGAAAGTGCAGAAGGTTCTGTTATTATTATTCCTGATAACACTTCTGTACATCCATGATTATCAGTAACTGTTACAGAGTATGTGTCAGGACATAGATTAGGTAGAGTGCCAAGTAGTGCAGCACCATTGCTCCACGCTGCAGTATATGGTATTGTTCCTCCAATTATTGTTAATGTAATTGAACCATCACAATCACCATTACAAGTAACATCTATGTGTGTTTCAGAAAGAACTAATGCAGGTGGGTTAGTAATTGTAAAGGCGCTGCTTGTAGCCGTACATAAATTAACATCAGTTACAGTTACAGTATATGTTCCTCCTGATAAACCAACAAAGTTTCCTGTTGCTTGTCCGCCGGAACCAAGGTCATAAGTTAAAGCTCCGGTTCCACCTGAAGCAGTTATGGTAATGGATCCATTATTTAACCCATTACATGTAATGTCTATAAAAGCTTCGGAATCAATTGAAATTGCAGCAGGGTCAGTAATTGTAAATACAGTGCTTGTAGCAGTACATAAGCTGACATCAGTTACAGTAACAGTGTATATTCCTCCAGATAGACCAATAAAATTTCCTGAAGCTTGCGCTCCTGCACCAAGGTCATAACTTAATGCACCTGTTCCACCCGAGGCAGTTATAGTAATTGTTCCGTCATTATCACCATTACATGTAATATCTGTAAAGGCTTCGGAATCAATACTTATTGCAGATGGTTCTGTAATTATAACACTAAGCGTCTCTGTACAATTATTAGCATCAGCAACAGTTACAGAATATGCGTTAGGACATAATCCGTTAAGATCTTCTGTAATAGCTACGATAGGACTCCATATAAATGTATATCCAGGAGTTCCACCTACTACAGTTAAATCAATACTTCCGTCACAATCACCATTACAAGTTACATCTATATGAGTTTCAGAAAGAACTAATGCAGGTGGGTCAGTAATTGTTAAAGCACTACTTGTAGCCGTACATAAATTTATATCAGTTACAGTAACAGTATATGTTCCTCCTGATAAACCAGAGAAAGTTCCTGTTGCTTGCCCGCCGGAACCAAGGTCATAAGTTAAAGCTCCTGTTCCACCTGAAGCAGTTATGGTGATGGATCCATTATTTAACCCATTACATGCAATGTCTGTAAAAGCTTCGGAATCAATTGAAATTGCAGCAGGGTCAGTAATTGTAAATACAGTGCTTGTAGCAGTACATAAGCTGACATCAGTTACAGTAACAGTGTATATTCCTCCAGATAGACCAATAAAATTTCCTGAAGCTTGCGCTCCTGCACCAAGGTCATAACTTAATGCACCTGTTCCACCCGAGGCAGTTATAGTAATTGTTCCGTCATTATCACCATTACATGTAATATCTGTTGATGTTTCCGAATCAATACTTATTGCTGATGGTTGATTTACAACTGCTACATGAGTATTAGAACATGTGTTTACATCAGTTACTGTTACATTATAAGTTCCTGCAATTAGAGCAGAGATATCTTCAGTAGTTGGTCCAGAGTTCCAAATGAAAGTAAATGGTAAAGTTCCACCTGTTACTGTTAAGTCAATAGCACCATCATTTCCTCCATTGCAATTTACATCTGTTATAACTGAACTTAAATCAGGTGTTGAATATACTGTATATATTACTTCTGCAATATTGGTACATATACCATTATCTACTTCATCGTAAAATATTTGTCCGTCAGATACTGTTACATTAGAAGGTATTACCACTGGAGTTGTAAGTAATGCGTCTTGATACCAAGTATGAGTGTATCCATTACCCCCGTCAATTGTGGCTTCGAGCAAAGTAAGATTAACTCCTGCATAAGTTCCTCCTCCAGGAACATCTTCACAAAATGCTGCTGGATATTGATCAATGGCTGTAACACCAGACCATGTCCAACCATTATTATTACCAAGATCACTGCTATTTTCACCAGCATAGAATGTTTGAGTTCCCACACTTAAATCTTGAATATCTAACCAGTCGCCACAGAATTCATGACTTGTCTGATTAATAAATGCCTGAATTCCTGATGTCCATGAATGAATAAATATTGGGTCCCCCGGATTTCCTGTCGCAAGAAAGTCTGTTGTCGTTTGAGTTTCCCCTGATTCAAATCTGATATCACTACCAGGATTCAGTTTTAGAATATTAAAGGAATTGGAACCATATATTGTGGTGTATCCAACCATACTTGGGGTAGAGATTTCAAGGTCAAAATATGGTAGGTCTCCGCCTCTGAATAGCCAGGGATTATTGGTAAGCAATATGTCTGAAGTGCCAGCATTCAAAGTCATATTCGTTGGATCAGAAATATCCCAACTATACACCTCAATGTTACTACTGCCAAGATTAAGTGTTCGTGCAGAAATAGAACTGGAATTGAAGCTTCCATTACTTCCTCCAATTAGAGCAACATTGTTTGTATTTAAAACTCCATTATTAAAATAGATGTAGCTAAACGAAACGTCATCCTGTAAAGTATATGTTCCTGAACCATCAAAGTAAATGTAATACAGCTCTTGACCTGCTGTAGTGATTGTATTGACAGCTGTTCCAGAAATAAATTTGATACCGCTCCAGGTATTAATTTCCATGGCCGCGATATATGTGAGAGATCCATTGATATTCAGGTTTCCGTTCATTTGAAACACCGGATTAAATCCTGCACCTGTCCAGTCCATTGACTTACAATAACCCGTTGTATTCATATTAACGGTATCCTGATCTAAGAATGAATTGGCATCAAACACAACATCATCCAGCGTGGTAGGCTGACATAAACCGCCCAAACCACCTGATGCTGCTGACCAATGAAGATTGTCATTCCAGTTTCCAGTGCCACCAACCCAATAATGGGTTACACCAACAGGAGGATTTATGATCCATCCAGTTACATCACCAATCCCGATACTGTTATTTGCAGTACAGACTGCAGTTCCAGTAGCCCTAACATCTGAAATATTCATGAAATCAAGATTTACAGCTGCGCCATTTTTTATTATTGTAGCAGGTGTTCCTGGAACGTTAGAGTACAAATTATTGTAATTATTGCAGTCAATTCCTGAAAGTAATGTCAGGGTTGTTATAGTTTGCGTTTTACCTCCTTCAAGAGTAACATTTTTACTGTTTGGAATATTCAATGTAGCAAAGCTATTACCTCCACGAATATGAATATACCCATTGGTTGTAAGATTTACAATATTATAGGTTTTATCACCTCCATGGTAGTAATTTCCTGCAATATTTAGTATGGAAGCTTCTGCATTCATTGTGAAATTGGTTCCATCCTGCAAATACCAGTTCCCTGATAATGTGTGCGTTTGATTTCCGAGAGATAACTGGCGAACTTCGGTTGTTTGAGAATAAAAGGAGCTACAACTTATGCTATTGTTATTCGTATTTAAATTTCCTTTGTGTAAATAAATTGATCTTGAGCAAGACATATTTCCTGCAAGTGACCAATCTCCAGTACCATCAAATTCTATATTTGCAAGGATATTTTTTCCAGCTAGTGTAATAATATTTCCAGGATTATTGCTGTTAAAAATCAAGGAATTGTTTCCCATACCAATTCCGAAATTCATGACCATTGCTGCATTGAGAGTGAAGCTTCCTCCTACATATAAATCAGCACTGGTTCCTGCCAGAGTTGCATTAGGTACCGTCCATGTAAAATTATTGCATCCTGAGGTTACATTCACTGTTACTGTTTGTCCCGGTAGTCCTGAACCACCATCGAACATTACATTATCTGACCATGAAGGGATACATGCATCTGCTACACCACCTGAAGAAGTTGCCCAATGGGCTGGGTCATTCCAGTTTCCGGTTCCACCAACCCAATAGTATGTTGTTGTAGCTGGTGCAGTAATTACCCAACCAGTGTTATTTCCCATATCGATGCTGTTGGTAGCATTAAAAGTAGATCCACCTGCAGCATTCATATCCCTTAATCTGCAGTAGTCCACTGCTATAGCACCAAATGCTTTCGAAATAGTAGCTTGTGATCCTTCTGTTTGCGACTGTAAAATAATATAGCTTCCGCATGTACCATCGGCTACTATCATATTAATTATGGTTTGAGTAGATCCTGCTTCAAATGATACTGTTGTTCCTGCTTGAAAACCAATATTAATGAAGGTATTGTTATGATATATCCCTGCATTGCCTGCAAAACCTACATTACAATATATTTGGTCTCCTCCCTGAAATGTGGCATTTGCGCTGAATGCGATTGTTGATGTACCTGAAGTAAATGTAAGGTTGGTAGCATCCTGAATCTGCCATGAGCTGACAAGCGTGACCAATGATGACCCTAAATTAATTGAACGAATCAAGTTTGTATTGGAGACAAATGCTGAGGCAGTAATGTTGTTATTGTTGCTTATAAAAGATCCCTGATTAACATAAAGGGATGAACACTGGAGACTATTGGCCAGTGTCCATTCACCTATGCCTGAAAAGAACACGTTTCCTGTCAGAGGTATGTTTTGTGTGTTGATTTGTTCTCCTGCATCGTCTGATACAAAATTGTGTGCTCCGTTAAAACTAAGCGTCATATTAGGATCTAAAAGCATTGTTCCGCCCATGTACAAATTATCGCCCCCAAAATTGAATGCTGCCAGGTCGGGATTATTGATAACACCTGTCCAGGTAATATCATGACAGAAAGCATTGCCGTCAATAGAAACTATTTGGCCTGCAACAGAGAATGAATTGACATCAAAAATCACATCATCATTAACTGTGGGAGCGCAGGCTCCTGCCTGAGGTCCACCGCTTGAAAGCGACCAATGTGTCGGGTCATTCCACGATCCTGTTCCACCTACCCAATACAATGTAGTTGAGGCAGCTGCATTTATTGTCCAATTGTTAACATTGCCCAGATCACTACTATTATCAGAAATAAAGCTTGCACCACCAAGTATAGTGATGTCTTTTATAGCTAAGTAATCTTCCGTTACGCTTCCACTTGTCTTAAAGATATTGGCAGTATAACCACTTGTTGCTGAGGCAACAGTTACAATATTAGCACAGGTTCCATTAAACTGAAGATCTGCAATTGTTGTAGTCATATTCTGTGGAAATAATACTGTTGAAATATTATTAAAGCTAAGAAGTTCATAACTACACTCGCCACTTAGATTCAGTGAGGTTCCCATACTTACACCATCAAAATTTACATTATAGAATGTATAGCCTGAACCCATAAAAGATGATCCTCCATTAATAATATTTATAGTAGATGTTCCTGGATCTATTGCAAGAATTGACGGCATACCCATTAAGGAAAATGAAGTGCAATTAATGATTGAATTCCCCAAGATCCAGCTACCGTGTGCTGAACCCATTATGTTGATATTACCTGTGTTTATGTTATAACCGTTTGTATTTAGGTTTCCGTCGTTGAACATGATCATTGCGTTCATATCCGTCATATTCATATCTGAGAGCATGGTCCATGTTCCGGTGCTTCCCATTTGAAAATTGATCTGCATCATTGGAAGATTAATATCTCCAAAATCAATAGTAGTTGCTGGACTACTTGTACTAAAATTCAAGCCTCCCATTTGCGTACACGTCATGGCCGGAATAAAGGTCAGGGATCCATAAATTGCTATGGAATTCATAAATACCAATGTGGGATTATTCGTTGCACCTGTCCAGTCAATATCCTGACAATTTGCACTGAATATATCAATCGTTACAGTTTGCAAAGGCATTGAAAATGAATTTGAATCGAAATATACATCATCAGCCGGTCCGGGTACTACTGCATGAAACACAGCTCCGCCGGATGTTGTTGCCCAATGAGTAGCAAATTCTGACCAGTTTCCTGTTCCACCTACCCAATAATAATTGGCAGACTGAGCCAGATTAAATGAAATTATTAGAAAACCAGTAATAAATACCTTTAGTAATAAAGATAATTTTGGAAAATTGTAATGATTTTTCATTTTGGTTAATTTTTTTGGTTATACATATTTTTTAAAGACGATTTTTTATTAAAAAGGTTGCTTCAATTTTTATAATAATTCATTATTTTAATCAATTTATACTAATTCCACAATGATTAACGTTGGCACATAGCATCTGTGTGTCAAGCTGTTAATCTCGAAAAGATAGAACATTGTTGCGATATCAAGGGGTTATATTCTCAATCTCTTGAAGCAATAGATTATGTGAAATTACATTGAGATATTCCTGACTGCGGTAAGGTAGTTCATCAAATTTTAAGTAACCTATTATTTTTATATTCGTAAAACATTTAGTAATTTTATAAAAATATTTTTAAAAAATTTAATGAAACAAAAATTCCTATACATATTCTTTTTGTTTTTTATTATTGTGAATATTAATTATTCGCAGCCATTCTCTAATAGTTGGATAGACCATGATGATCAGGAATATTTTAAATTTAATATAGTTGAAGAAGGTATTTACAGAATAAACAGAGATGTTTTGGTTGATGCCGCGCTTGATGCAGGGATTGACATTTCATTAATTAATTTAAGAAGCTTTCAATTGTTTTGTAAAGGCGAAGAACAATATATATACATATTTGATGCTCAAGTTCAGGATGTGTTTAACGATGGAGATTATATTGAGTTTTACGCAACAAAAAACGATGGCAGTTTAGATTCTGTTATGTATCGCGACCCGGAAGATCAGGCAAACCCGTATTATAGCTTAATTACAGATACAAACACATATTATCTTACATGGAACAGTTCTTTTACCAATAGACGTTTAACCATAGAAGATGATACAACTTTTGCTGCACATTCTCCTGCATTAAATTATTGTATAAAACCTGTTTTGGAAATGGAAGTAACCAATTTCCCGGGTGGCGCACCTACAAACGGACCATACTTTACGGGTGGAGAAGGTTGGTATGGTAGTTCTTTTGGGAAAACTTCACCTGTAAGCTTTTCCAAAACTATTAGTATTCCAAACGCATATACCTCGGGTGAAGACACTTATATTGAAACAGCCTTGGTAGGCTCATCATCTTTTGGGCACCATTTGTATTTTAGTTTTCTGTTGGAAGAATTCGATACTGTTTATTACGGGTTCAATACTGTTAAAAAAGTGTTTAGTGTTCCTTCAAACACATTAGGTAGTTCAATAGATTTCACTTTTTCTATTATTGACGATCAAAGCGTTACTATCGATTATCACCGCTTATCATATATTTATATTAAATACCCGCACAGCTATAATTTTGAAGGAAAAAATAAATTCAAATTTATTGTTCTTGATAATGCAACGAGCAGTAAATCATATATCAGCATTAGTAACTATAGTGGAGGCACAGATCCTGTGCTTTACGATTTGACAAACCATAAAAGAATAAATACGGTAGATAACTCCGGCAATTACGATGTACTTATCCCCAATTCAACCGAAGAAAAAATATGTTATATTGTTTCTGAAGATCAGATAAATAATATTCCGGAATTAACAGCTGTAAACTTTACAGATTATTCTGATTACGGTTTTAATTCGGATTATATAATAATATCACATTCAAAATTGTGGAGTGAAGCCCAGGAGTATAAAACATACAGAAATTCAACAGGATATTTTACAATGCTTGTTGATATTGAGGAACTTTACAATCAGTTTTCTTATGGAATAAAAAAACATCCAATTGCAATAAGAAATTTTGTTGATTATATTACAAGCGTTTATGATAGTGTTCCTAAAAACTTGTTTTTACTTGGTAAGTCAATTCATTGTCCCAGTTTTAGAAAAGATACAGTTAATTACGAAAAATGTCTAATCCCTTCATTTGGAAATCCATCAAGTGATATACTTTTAACTTCAGGCTTAAACGGCACGATTTACGAACCCGCTATTCCTACAGGAAGACTCGCAGCTAATACAACAACAGAGGTTGAAAACTATTACTTTAAAGTAGAAAATTATGAAAACAATGCAGTTGCCGAATGGATGAAAAACATTGCTCATTTTGGTGGTGGTGGCACTTCAGATGAACAAGATTATTTTGCCGATTATTTGTCGCAGTATGAGTCAATTATTGAGGATACTCTTTTTGGTGGGTTTGTAACTTCATTTTATAAAACCAGTTCTGTTTCTATGCAGATATCGCAGACACAGGCTGTAAAGGAGCGTATTGATAGCGGTGTAACACTAATGACATTTTTTGGTCATGGATATTCCGGTGGATTTGATGTAGGTATTGAGGACCCTAGTTATTTTAAAAATTATGAAAAACATCCATTGATCATTGCTAATTCTTGTCTTGCAGGCGATATACATCAAGCCTCTATAGGAATTAGTGAAAAATGGGTGCTTATTAGTGAATTAGGGTCTATTGGATTTCTTGTAACTGTTGACCTGTCATATGACCATTCTTTACATCTTTATTCTACAGAACTTTATAAAAATATTTCTTATAAAAATTATGGCAAACCAATTGCAAAATGTATTCAGGAAACTATTAAAGAGCTGCAAATCACTAATACATCCTATAATTATGTCAATACATATCTCGGATTTACTTTGCATGGCGACCCTGCAATTGTGCTTAATTCACAACCCAAACCCGATTTGGTTATTACCCCTGCGGATATATCGTTTATTCCATCAATTGTATCTACAGAAATAGATTCTTTTGATGTACAAATTGTAGTTACAAATATTGGAATGGCAATACCCGATACCTTTATTGTTAAAATAACAAGAAATTTGCAAAATAATTCCGATACAATTGTTGAATATTTTAAATACGCTTGTTATTATAAAGACACTATTTATATCAGATTTCCTGTAGATAAGATAAATGGTACAGGTATTAATGAAATTTGTGTATATCTTGACTCTGAACATTGGATAGATGAGTTATCAGAAAATAATAATGAAACATGTATTAATTTTAATGTTCTTACAAGCGACCTTATACCAATTTTTCCTTACGAGTATGCAATTTATCCAAACAGTACTGTTAAATTAAAAGCATCAACAGGAAATCCGTTTATGGGTACCCAAACCAGCGTATTTGAAATTGACACAACAGATACATTTGATAGTCCTGCTAAACTAAGTGGAACCGAAACTCATACAGGCGGTGTTGTTGAATGGAGTCAAATTATCCCTTTAGAAGATACTACTGTTTATTACTGGCGGGTTTGTAAAGCTCCTGTAAGCACTTCTTCAAACTGGAGAGAAAGTTCATTTATATATATTAACGGTAAAGTTGGCTGGTCGCAGGCACATCATTTTCAGTTTAAAAAAGACGAATATAAGTATATTAAATTTAACAGACCCGACAGAAAATTTGATTTTATTAATTCCCCAAAAACAATACATTGTCATAATATTGGTTCTGCATGGGGCGAAGTACAATGGATGAGTGTTTACTGGAAGCTTGATAATGATATTAAAGCCAGATCCAGTTATGGTGCCAAAGGAGCAATGATAGTAGTTGTGCTTGACCCTTTTTATCTTGAAAACTGGCAATGGGATTATTTTGATTTTGGTCATGCAAATCAACCAAACAATCAGCCAAATATTTTTGTTTTTTATTCTGATACTAGCGCCTATACACATTTAAGCAGTATGGCAAATATGCTTCAAAGTATTCCTGACGGACATTATATTTTAGCATATTCTTTTATAAATGGAAATATTGAAAACTGGCCGGTTGAACTTTATCAGGCATTTGAAAGTTTAGACTCAACTACTGCGGTTGGAACTTTTCCAGGTAATTATCCTTATATCTTTTTTACAAAAAAAGGAGATAATTCTTTTACAAAAGAAGAAATTGGAACACATGAATATGATGTAATAGATCTTCATAGTGAAGACCTACCTACAAATTATACCCAGGGAAATATCACATCTACAATTGTTGGACCTACTGCTTATTGGGAAACTTTGCACTGGAGATATAATCCGTCTGAAATACCCGATTATGATTCTTTATCGCTTGAAATTTCAGGCTTAACAAATCTAAACTTAAATACCGAAGGTGATTCCTTAATGACAATTCCGCCCGATTCACTTGATATTGATAGCCTACATACTAGAATCGATGCAAGTCAATACCCATATTTAAAATTAAAACTTTTTACAAAAGATGATTCGCTAAAAACGCCATCGCAACTTAAAAAATGGCAATTAACTTACGAAGGAGTTCCTGAAACAGCAATAAATCCGCCAAAAGGATATTATTTTTATAAAGATACTGTACCAGAAGGTGATGAAATAGTTTTTTCAATTGCCACCGAAAATGTCAGTAATTATGATATGGATAGCTTGCTTGTAACATATTGGCATCAGGATAAAAACAATAATTTATATAATGTAATTACCAAAAGGCTTAAAGCCCATCCATCAGGAGATGTTATTATTGACACCGTAAGTTTTAATACAAGAGGATATCCGGGATTAAACAGTTTATGGGTAGAGTTTAATCCTGTAAATACACAAACAGGCAATTATGACCAGTTAGAGCAATATCATTTCAATAATATTGCACAGGTATTTTTCTATGTACAAAGTGATATTACCAATCCTATATTAGATGTTACATTTGATGGTATTCATATTTTAGATGGCGATATTGTTTCAGCCAAACCCGAAATATTAATACAATTAAAAGATGAAAATAAATTTTTAGAATTAAACGACCAGTCGTTGTTTAATATATGCTTAAAAAGTCCTGAAGAAGAAGAAGAAGTATTAATACCTTTTGGAGAAATATTAAAATGGACTCCTGCTCAATTGCCGGATAATAGTTGTAAAATATTATATACTCCCGAATTAGCAGATGGAATTTATCAATTAAAAGTAGGGGCAACAGATATTTCTAATAACGAGTCGGGTGAAAATGATTATTACATTACTTTTGAAATAATTAATAAGGCAACTATTACAAATATTTTTAATTATCCAAATCCATTTTCTACTTCTACCAGATTTGTATTTGAACTTACCGGATGGGAAATTCCAACAGATTTTCAAATACTGATATTTACAATTACAGGTAAATTAGTTAAAGTTATAACTTTAAATGAGCTTGGAAATATACATATTGGCAGAAATATTACCGATTATGCATGGGATGGAAAAGATATGTATGGCGACCAACTTGCTAATGGTATATATTTTTATAAAGTTACCACTAAACTTAATGGCGAAAATATTGAAAAACGCGATACACAAACCGACCAATATTTTAAACACAATATTGGCAAAATGTATTTGATGAGGTAAATTACAGGGAGTCAGTTTGCCTGCCAATTTTTAAAAATTTCTAATCACTAAATAATTCCTTAATATTCTTTTTATATAATAAAAATCCAAAAATTAAAATTATAATAAGAAAAATAGCGAAACCAATAACCAGAATATTTGTCAATTGATACTTATAAATTAAAAAACTAATAAAAACATTAAGGAACCCGCCAACAAGAACTAAGGCAAGTCCAAGATGCTTAAATTTTCCAATTCCATAAGCAACAACTATTATTATAAATGGAGCTATCATAAACAAAATCCTATCAATAAAATCCGGCCATATAAGCATTAAAACAAATGTTAGTAAACTTGTAAATAATACACTTTTTAACATGTAATTATTTGATGTCTTTATTCTCTTTTTTATGATAACAATAAAACCTATTACATATAAAAACAAATACATATCAATAATTCTAAATATTTGTTTCCATTCAAATATTATAAGGTTAATCTCTTCTGTACCTCCATGTATCCATTTAAGTCTTTTAAAGACAGAGTCGCTATAGAAATATTCAATTAATAAAAATGATATTACAAAAGGAATCATAAAACCAATAGTTGAAAAAGCCAATAATTTGATTTTTTCTTTTATTAAAAACTTATGTATTAAAATTGAGCATGATAAGAAAATAAGACCAACAATTGCACTTTCTTTAGCAAGAAAACCTATCCCAACAATAAAGCCAACAATAAAAACATTCTTTAGTTTTAATGTTGGGTTTTCAAAATATTTTAGACTTAGATAAATAGTAAATATTCCAAAAAACCATCCAACAATATCAACTTGAATTAAAAGAGAATAAACAGCAAAAGGCTGGCACATAACGTATGCCAACATTCCAAGATATGCAATTTTGTTATCTTTGGTAATCTGAAAGATAATTTTGTACATAAAAATTCCGCAGAAATAAAAACAAAATAAGTTTTGAAATAAAAATGTAAATTTTGGATGTAGTCCAAACAAAAACTCCATTGCTCCGGGAAGAATTAAAACTAATGGTTTAGTAAGACGTGATTGTAAATGTATTCCCCCTTCTAAACCAAATAACAATCTGGCACCACCAATAAAACCCTCTGTATCATATTGTATCCAACGTAAGAAATCAAACAAAAACCAATATGAAACAGCAAACAATGTTAAAGTAATTATGTTTTTTTTATTCACAAAATATGTTTTATTGCAATTTTTTTCGAACAGACCAAAGATATAAAGAATAAATTTGTAATTTTACAATATTAACACAATGTGAGCTAAAATTTAATTTTACACCTATGAAACAAACAATTATTCTTTTAGTCTTGGTATTCTTGTTTTCTCAAACTTTTGCAAAACAACACAATACAAAAGCAACACATAGCGATACTTTAGATGTGCTTCATTACACAATTGATTTAAGTATTGATTTTGGTTCACAAGAAATTTCAGGTTTTACCAATTTACAAATTGTACCACAAATTGATAACCTGAATTTAATTTCACTCGATTTGTTGGCATTGACAATAGATTCAATTTTAATTGATGGTATTTTAACTTCAAATTACACATACAACGACACTTTATTGAATATTATAACATTTGCTCCATTTGCAATTACCGATACTTTTGATCTTACAATTTATTATCACGGGCATCCGCAGGAAGATCCTTCCGGATTTGGAGGTTTTTCTTTTTCAGGGGCTTATGCCTATAGTATTGGTGTGGCTTTTACATCCAACCCGCATAATTATGGCAGAGTTTGGTATCCCTGTATCGATGATTTTATTGACAGGGCAAGTTATGATTTTTATATTACAAATGTAGATACAAAAATTGCAGTTTGTAATGGAACATTAATGTCTGAAACCGATAATGGTGATGGGACCAAAACATTTCACTGGACAATGCACGATGAAATACCAACATATCTTACATCTGTAGCTGTTGCCAGCTATGTGGCAGTTAGAGATACTTTTAATGGTGTTTTGGGGCAAATACCAATTGCGATATATGTGCTTGCCGGCGATAGTTTAAATGCTGTTAACTCTTTTATCAATATAAAAGAAATTTTAACAGGATTTGAAAATTGTTTTGGACCATACAGATGGGAAAGGATTGGGCTTGTTGCTGTTCCGCTTGGAGGAGGCATGGAACACGCTACAAATATTGCTTATGGCGATTTCTTAATAAACGGGGCATTAACTTATGAATGGTTATATGCACATGAATTATCGCATCATTGGTTTGGTGACCTTGTTACCTGCAGAGAAGCAGAAGAAATGTGGATAAATGAAGGCTGGGCTGTGTTTTGTGAATCAATTTATGTGGAAAATCTTTATGGGCATGATGATTATATTGAATATTATCGTGATAATCATAAATATGTTTTACGATATTCTCATATAAAAGATGGAGGATATCGGGCATTAGTTGGTATTCCTCATGAATATACTTATGGAACTACTGTATATGATAAAGGAGCCGATGTTGTTCATTCAATTAGAGGATATTTGGGAGACAGTTTGTTTTTCCCGGCAGTTCAGGCATATCTCGATACTTTTGCAATGCAGGATGTTAATTCTGAGGATTTGAAAAATATTCTTTCATCAGAAACAGGAATAGATATGACAGATTTTTTTGATGCATGGGTATATGCTCCCGGATTTCTAAATTTTTCTATAGATTCTTTTAATGTTGTTAATGTTGGTGGAGGTAATTTTGATGTAACAGTTTATATGAGACAAAAACTTAAAGGTGCTGTAGATTTTGCAAATTCTAACAGGGTTGAAATAACATTTATGGATAACAACTGGATGCAACATGCAGAACTTATGAAATTTTCGGGAGAATATGGAACACAAACATTCACTATCCCAATTAATCCTCAAATAGCAATGCTTGATATTAATGAAAAACTTTCGGATGCTATTACCGACCATTATCAAACAATTAATTCAAC
>CAYTAU010000009.1:41025-66094 GCA_964435855.1 uncultured Bacteroidales bacterium
TTGACTCACTAACAGTATTGTACAGACCAAATCCTTCTGAAGATTGGACGGAAATTAATTTCATTCGTTCGGGAAATATTATTGCGGGGAATTTAATTATTGATACTTTATTGAGAGGAGAATATACCTTTGGTTTTTATAATTGGGCCCTTTATATAGATCAAAATTCTTTAAATTATAAAGTAGAAAAGTTCAATATTTTTCCAAATCCGGCGGATGATTTTTTCAATATTGAATTTGATATAACTAACAAGGGAAAAATTGAAATATTTAATATTCTTGGAGAACAAGTATTTAGTGAAAGAATATATCCGCATCAAGAATTAATTAAATGGCAACCAAAAAATTTAGATAAAGGTATTTATATTGTTAAGCTAACTGAAAACAATAAACAAATAGGAAATAAAAAAATTATTTATTTTTAAAAATATAAACACATGAGAACTTTCAAAACACTTATTACAGTAGTCTTTTGCTTTCTATATACATTAGGATATGGACAACAATGGATGAATTCGTTTGATAACACAAAAGCAAGTCAGGTCAATTTTTATGATATCCAAAAAGCTTTTAAAGGATATTGGCAAGACAAAGAGATTGAAAAAGGCAAAGGTTGGAAGCAATTTAAAAGATGGGAAGATTTTATGGAGCCACGTGTTTATCCATCAGGAAATTTTCAAAAAGATGTTTTATGGAAAGAGCATTTAAAAAACAAAAATAATTCTAAAAGCACAACTGCAAACTGGACTTTAATGGGACCTGTTGATACTCCAACAGATATTAATTACGGAAACAAAAGAGGCTCAGGCAGAATTAATTGTATAGAGTTTCATCCAACCGATCAAAATATTTTTTGGATAGGCTCTCCTTCAGGTGGAATTTGGAAAACTACAGACGGAGGAAATTCATGGGCAACAACTACCGATGAACTGCCAAGTATTGGAGTTTCTGATATTGCTGTTGATCCTACAGATCCCGATGTTCTTTATGTTGCAACAGGCGATGGTGATGCAGCAGACACATATAGTATTGGAATATTAAAATCTATCGATGGCGGTGTAACATGGAATACTACAGGCTTTGTATTAAATATTACAGATTTTTATGTTTTTAGAAGAATTCTTGTAAACCCAAATAACACAAATATTGTAATTGCAACATCTAACAATGGTATTTTAAGAAGCACAAATGCAGGTGCAAACTGGACAAATGTTATTGCCGGTAATTTTAAAGACCTTGAATTTAAGCCGGGAGACCCAAGTGTAGTTTATGCAACTGAAAATAATTCTGCAATATACAAATCTACAGATTCCGGAGCATCTTTTAGCGATATATCTACAGGAATATCCACTACCGAAATTAACAGGATTGAACTGGCTGTTACTCCCGATAACGCTGAAGTTATTTATGCCCTTTGCAGCGATGATTCAGATAATGGATTTTATGCACTCTATAAATCATCAAATAGTGGAAGCTCATGGACTATGGTTACTTCAAATGCTTCAATAAATTTGATGGGTTGGTCTGAAAACGGTGATGACGCAGGTGGACAAGGCTGGTACGATCTTTCGTTGGCTGTATCTCCAACTGATGAAAATACTGTTTTTACAGGTGGTGTTAATATATGGAAGACAACAGATGCTGGTGCAAACTGGAATATTAATGCACACTGGTATGGGGCAGGTGGCACGCAATATGTTCATGCAGACCAACATACTTTTGATTATAATTATTTAAATAATACTTTGTATTCGGGAAATGATGGCGGATTACATAAAACTTCAAATGGAGGAAGTTTATGGACAGATATTAGTGATGGTCTGGAAATTCTTCAGATATACAGAATCGGTACTTCTTATACAAACAATGATGTTGTTGTAGCCGGAACTCAGGATAATGGAACTATGATGAGAACCCCTACAACATGGTATTCTATTCTCGGTGGTGACGGAATGGAATGTATGGTTGATTATTCAAATGCAAATATTATGTATGCTGAATATTATTATGGGAACATGTATCGGTCAAGTGATGGCGGGTATAATTTCACAGACATTAAGCCATCAGGAACAGGAAATGGAGCATGGGTTACACCATATATTATGCATCATGATAATCCCACAACATTATACGCAGGCTTTGACGAAGTTTATAAAAGCACTAATAGCGGAGGTTCATGGACAACAATTAGTTCGGGCTTAACAGGAGGCACAAACCTTAGAAATATTGCATTAGCTCCTTCTAATGACCAATATATTTATGCAGCAACATATTATGATATATGGATAACTAAAAATGATGGAAATACATGGAATAATATTACTTCTAACCTTCCTTCAAATTCTATAACAGATATTGCAATATCTAACAACAATCCTGATTTGGTATGGGTAACACTTTCAGGATATGATTCGAGCGAAAAGGTTTATGTGTCAAACAATGGTGGCACTTCATGGACAAATTATTCTGATGGTTTACCAAATATTCCTGCAAACACAATTGTATATGAAAACAATACAAATAATGCACTTTATGTGGGTACTGACTTGGGTGTATATTATAGAAATGGAGCAATGTCTTCATGGACACAATTTACTGATGGACTTCCAAATGTAATTGTTAACGAATTGGAAATTCATTATCCAACAAGTACAATTAGAGCAGGCACTTATGGAAGAGGATTGTGGGAATCGGATTTATATGCAAACCCCGAATTTCCTGTATCCAATTTTAGTCATTATATAGTATCTGCTTGTAATGGTATTATTTCTTTTTCTGATCTATCATCGGGTGTTCCCGATACATGGCATTGGGATTTTGGTGACGGTAATACTTCTGCATTGCAACATCCTATTCATACATATACTGCAACATCAACTTATACCGTAGAATTAATTGTAACAAATTCTTTTGGTGCAGATACATTTATAATGGATATTATTTTAAATGCAGGAAATATTAATGCCGATTTTTATGTTGACCAAACAACTCATTGTTCTTCTCCCGTTGCGGTTAATTTTACAAATACAAGTACTGAAGCAAATTCTTATAATTGGAATTTTGGAGATAGTAATACTTCAACAGATGAAAATCCGTCTCATTCATATTCAAATAATGGAAATTATACAGTTACACTTATTGGTTCTGCACCTTTGTGTGATAATGATACGATAATAAAAATATCATATATTAGTATTGACACTTCAAATTCAATAATTGCCTCTATGCCTGAATCCGGACAAGAAAGCAGCAATTGTTGTTCAGGAACTTTAAAGGATAGTGGAGGAGATAATGATTACCCAAATAATACTTTGGGTTATTATACAATTTCACCAACAAACGCTACACAAATAATCTTAACTTTTACCATGCTTGATGTAGAAGCCGGTGATGCAGGATATTGTAATTATGACCATATTTCTGTTTACGACGGTCCTAATTTAGCAGCTCCTTTAATTGGAACATATTGTAATACAACAGGTAATCCGGGCACTCTTTATACAACAGGTGGGTCTGTTACAATTAAGCAATATTCCGATTCTTATGTTGAAGGGGCAGGTTTTGTATTAAATTGGGATTGTGAAACAACTGGTAATAATCTCATTTTAAAAGAAACAATTAACATATTTCCAAATCCTACAACGGGTATAATTATTATTGAGGGAAAAAACATTAAATCAGTTGAAATTGTTGATATTACAGGAAAAACTATTTACTCGTCATTGCGAGGAGGAACGCCGAAGCAATCTATTGATTTAAGTTCACAAGCAAAAGGAATTTATCTTCTTAAAGTTAAAGGAGATAAGTTTGTAATGATTGAAAAATTGATTTTGGAGTAAATAATTTCAAAATTATATTTTTCAAACGGTATATGTTTAGAACTACTTTTTATATTTTAACTTTAACACTTATATTTTTTTCATTAAAAATATATTCTCAAACTACTAAATGGGAAATTGAAAAAAATAAAAATGGTGTAATTGTATATACTAGAAAAACAGATGCATCGCCGATAAAAGAGTTTAGGGCTGTAACAACAATTGATGCCGGTTTTAAAGACTTAGTAAAAATTTTAGATGATACAGAGAATTATCCTAATTGGATGGCAAATTGTGATTTTTCAAAAACTTTAAAAAAAGTTAATGACAACGAACGCATTGATTATGTGAAAATAAAAGTTCCATGGCCACTTGGTGATAGAGATATGATATCGAAATATAAATACACTATTGATTATGAAAAAGGTGTGTATTTGGCAGTTATTACAACTAAACCCGACTATATTGATGAGGTAAAAGGGTTTGTAAGATTTAGAAAAGGAAAAGGATTTTGGAAATTAGAAGAAATTGGAGATAAAGTAAAGGTAACTTATCAATTTTGTGGTGATCCTGAAATGTCGGTTCCAGCATGGATTATTAATATCTTTATTGTAGATGGTCCTTATGATACATTAATCAATTTGAAGAAACAGCTTAAATAATTAATTTGTATAGTAAACGAATCTTTAGTTATAAGTCAAAAATTAATTTTTTTAAATTATTAATATAAATTTGTGTACTCGAAACCTAGAGTAATTTATTATTGAGATATGATCTAATCTAATTTAAATATGAAAAATCTTTTATCCTTTGTCGTAATTTTTATTATAATTCAATTTAACCTTTTTGGTGCAACATATACTGTAATTAATACAAATGATTCAGGAGCAGGTTCATTGAGACAAGCAATTGATGATGCAAATGCTGTAGGAGCAGATATTATTGAGTTTAACATTCCAAATACCGATCCAAATTATGATTCTGTTAATGGAGTTTGGGTAATTAGCCCTGTTACTTATTTGCCTTATTTTTTAACTGGTAATACAATTGTTGATGGCACATCACAAACAACAAATCAAGGCAATACAAATCCTTATGGTCCAGAAATAGTTATTGATGGAACAAATTCAATTACTCAGTGTTTTATACTTCCTTCACCTGGCAATCAAATAAAATCTTTAATAATTGGTAACTTCACTTATGGTATTCAATGCTACGGAGGTAGCGGTACACAAAACATTATTAGAGATTGTTACATAGGTGTTGATTATACTGGAGCATCACAATTTTCTAACGATGTGGGAATAACTATTTCGGATGATTCATTTAATAATGATATTATCAACAATGTAATTTCTGGAAATACTACTGCAGGAATTGCAATTCAAAATGGAAACGGAAATGAAATCTATGGAAATTTTATTGGAACAAATTATTTAGGGAATGATACCGTCCCCAATGCTACAGGAATATTAATAGATAATTCCGTGAGTAATTATATAGGTAGTGCATCTTCAAAAAATATAATTTCAGGAAATTATAACAGTGGTATTACCATAAATAGTAATATAAATAGTAGCAATATCATTAAGGGTAATTTTATTGGAACAGATGTAACAGGACTTCAAAAGTTATCAAACCCTTTCGGGATTATTCTAGCAAATTCAGGAAATAATATTATTGGAGGAACAACTACATCCGAAAGAAACATTATTTCCGGAAACATCGAAAGTGGAATTCTAATCAATGGAACAGGAGCAGAGCAAAATGAAATTATTGGGAATTATATTGGAGTGGATTCAACAGGTTTAAATATACTCGACAATCATGTTGGTGTATTGATTAAAACCAATGCAGATAAAAATATAATTGGAGGCACTACCTCAGGAGCAAGAAATGTTATATCAGGCAACTGGGAAATTGGAGTTTATATTGAATCATGTGATAGTAATATTGTTATTGGTAATTATATTGGTCCTGATGCTACAGGCTTAAATCCTTTGAAAATAAATGATACACTTTATCAGGCAAACGGTATTGAACTTAATACAGTAGCAAAATATAATATTATTGGAGGTAGTACACCCGAGGAAAGAAATATTATATCAGGAAACAGAGTATATGGAATGATTTATTATGGACAAACGTCAGAAAATTATTTAGTTGGAAATTATATTGGAACAGATGCAGCTGGTAATGTTGCAATGCCAAATGCTACAGGAATATGTGTTGATGCTTCGTCAAATCATAATTATATCTATGAAAATGTGCTTTCAGGAAATTATAGTTATGGGATATTTCTTGTAACAAACGGAACATATTATAACGAGGTTAAAAGAAATTTAATTGGAACAAATGCAACAGGTACAGATACAATTCCAAATGATGTAGGCTTATTACTTGCAGGTGGGGCAAGACATAATATTATTGGAGGTTCATCACTTGCAGATGCAAATATTATATCAGGTAACAGATACGAAGGTATTGAAATTGCAGATAATTTAACAGACTACAATGAAATCTCTTATAATTATGTCGGTACTGACCCAAGCGGCACTATTGCAATACCTAATCTAAATGGAATTGGATTATCTGCATTTCCAAAACATAATACTATTGACAATAATATTATATCAGGTAATACTGAAATTGGGATGATATTATATGAGTATTCTGATAGCAATATAGTAACTAATAATATGATTGGGACTGCCGATGATGGCGTTTCCGATTTAGGAAACGGACTATCGGGGATTGTAATAGGAACCGGTGCAAGCAATAATTTCATTGGTGAACCCGGAATGGGAAATATTGTTGCATTTAATGGAAATGGTGGAGTTATTGTGATGGATGCCATATCCACAGGAAATAAAATATCTGCAAATTCAATTTTTCAAAATGATTTAATGGGTGGAATAGATCTTTTTCCTCCCGGAGTGAACAGTAACGATGTAGGAGATACTGATACAGGACCAAATAATCTTATGAATTTTCCCGTAATTACTAATTCAATATATGACATAGGGTCAGGATATTCAAATGTTACCGGTACATTAGACACGCAATATCCTGAAAATTGCATAGTTGAAATTTTTATTGCAGACCCTGATGCAAGCGGATATGGAGAAGGGAAAATTTATATTGGTAATGCCGTTCCCGATAATTCCGGAAACTGGTCAAATGTTTTTACAACTATATCAGGAGCAGATGAAATTACAACTACTGCAACAGATGAAAACGGTAACACTTCTGAGTTTTCACTAAATTTTACAACTTTAGTTAATATTGAAAGCATTGAAATTAGCGATGAGAATATTTATATTTATCCAAATCCTTCATCAGGACAATTTATAGTTGAAGGAAATGGTATTCAAAAGATAGAAGTGATTGATATTACAGGCAAATCGGTTTATAATGAAAATATAAATAATAAATCATCAATAATAAATAGTCAATTAAAAAAAGGAGTATATTTTGCAAAAATTACAAGTTCAACGGGAGTTGTTTTTGAGAAATTGATTGTTCAATAAAATAATTTCCCGCAGATAACGCAAATATACGCAGAAAAAAAGATCTGCGAGAATCTGTGAAATCAGCGGGAGAAAAAAAGAATAAAAAGTCAAAAAAAGCGAAATAATTTCCCGTAGATAACACAGATAAACACAGAAAAAAAGATCTGCGAGAATCAGCGAAATCAGCGGGAGAAAAAAAGAAAAGTATGAAAGAAAACGAAATATCATATGTAATAAGAGGAGCAATTTTTAAAGTTTATAATACTCTTGGTCCCGGTTTATTAGAGTCTGTTTATGCAGCCGCTCTTGAAGTTGAATTAAAAAATGAAGGACTTGAAGTACAAAGGGAAGTCCCTATTCCTGTATATTATGAAAATGTAAAATTAGACATAGGTTTTAGAATGGATTTATTAATTGAAAAAAAAGTAATAATTGAAGTAAAATCTGTTGCAAATTTAGTAGAAGTTCATCACAAACAGGTGTTAACTTATTTAAAAATAACGAAACTAAAACTGGCAATATTGGTAAATTTTAATGTGGATAATATAACATCTGGGATATTCAGAAAGGTAAATGGTTTATAATATTTCCCGCAGATTTCGCAGATAAACACAGAAAAAAAGATCTGCAAAAATTAATGAAATCAGCGGGAGAAAAAATAGAAAAAAAAGTCAAAAGAAGTGAAATAATTTCCTGTAGATAACACAGATAAACACAGAAAAAAAGATCTGCGAGAATCTGCGAAATCAGCGGGAGAAAAAATAGAAAAAATAGAAAAAAATGAAGCAATATTTAATAATTTCAACACTAATATTAAGCATTTGCCTTAATATAAATGCAAATACTTTTACAGTAACAAACACTAATGATTCCGGTTCCGGCTCATTAAGAGAAGCAGTTGACTTTGCAATATTTATTGCCGGGACACATACAATAGAGTTTAATATTCCAACAACTGACCCCGGCTACAATGCAACAACTGGTGTTTGGACAATACATCCACTCACAACTTATAATTATATCACATCAGGAAATATTACAATAGACGGTTCTACACAAACAACAAATCAGGGAGATACAAATCCATTAGGTCCGGAAATTGAACTTGAAGGAAATGATAATGCAATAGATTATGCTTTTAGCGTAATTAATGCACCAAATATTCATATAAAGAATTTATGTGTAATTGATTTTACAATTGGAATTCAATTTTTTGGAACTTCCTCTACTAACTGTAGTGTTAAAGGTTGCTATGTAGGAATAGATGCAACATCGGTTGATACTTTGGGGAATTATATTGGCATTGAACTTGTTGGAGGGGCAACAGGAGCTATAATTGGAGGCACTAGTTCAAATGATAGAAATATAGTTTCAGGTAATGAGCACATCGGAATAAGAATAGCTGATGCAAGCTATAATTATGTAATTGGAAATTATGTTGGGCTTGATAGAACAGGAATGTTTGCAATGGGAAATTATGATGGAGTTAGCATAGAAGGTGCAGCAGTTCACAATATTGTTGGAGGAATAAACCCTGGAGAAAGAAATGTAATAGCAGGAAACTATGCATATGGTGTTCCGGTTTTTGGTTCTGGATGTGATTACAATGAAATTATAGGAAACTATATTGGGGTTAATGTTAATGGTGATGTAGCAGTGCCTAATACTTATGCAATTTTATTTGATGATGGAGCTGCTTTTAATATAGTTGGAGGTGATACTCCTGAGCATAGAAATATTTTATCAGGAAATTCAGGGTATGGTGTGTTTATTTATAATATGGGAACAAGATACAATTTGGTAAAAGGAAATTATATTGGGACTGATTATACTGGAACAAATGCAGTTCCAAACGCAAATGGAATTGTTGTAGATGGCGCACCTTACAGTAATATTATTGACAGCAACTTAATTTCTGGAAATCTACAACAAGGTATAATAATACATATTACAAATTCAGACTCTACACTTATTACTAGAAATAAAATTGGTACAGATATAACTGGGACATTGCCTTTGGGCAATGGAATTGATGGTGTTAGAATTGCTACAGGGCCTCAACATACAATAATTGGCGGTTCACCTGCAAATGCTAATATAATAGCTTTCAATACAGGAAATGGAGTTACAATAATGAATGATAATGATGATTTTAACCTAATTTCTTGTAATTCGATATTCAGTAATGGTGGACTTGGAATTGATCTATATCTGCCGGGAGTAAACAGCAATGATTCCGGTGATGGTGATACTGGCCCAAATCAAGAAATGAATTACCCCGAAATTGATTCTGTTGTATACCAAGCAGGTGAAACAATTATATACGGAACTCTTGATACTCAGAATCCTGAGACTTGTAAGATTGAAATCTTTATTGCTCAAAAAGACCCCGGTGGATTTGGTGAAGGAAAAACTTATCTGTCTGCTACAATTCCTAACATCTCAGGTTTTTGGATTGATACAATAACAGGAATTCCTGAAGGTTTGTTTTTGACCACAACAGCAATTGATGAAAATAATAACACTTCTGAATTTTCAATATGCGCTTCATCTTTTTATCCGGTTTATTGTAATCAAATTAGTGAAAATAAAATTAAAATCTATCCCAACCCATCAAATGGACAATTTACAATTGAAGGAAAAAACATTAGCTGTATAGAAGTTGTTGATATTGCTGGAAAAACTATTTACTCGTCATTGCGAGGAGGAACGACGAAGCCTGCCTGTCCGGTAGTCAGGCAATCTGTCGATTTAAGTAATTACTCTAAAGGAATCTATTATACAAAAATCACAACAACAAATGGAATTGTTGTTGAAAAATTGATTTTGGAGTAAACAATTTCAAAATTGTTAATATATTTGTAATCCAAAATTTGGACTTGTAGCATAATGGATAGTGCACCTGGCTACGGACCAGGAGGTTGGGGGTTCGAATCCCTCCAAGTTCACAAAATAATTAAAGCTTCACAATTTTGTAAGGCTTTAATTTTCACATGCAATTCCCTAATTTGTTACTGCTTAAAACCACCGATACGGTAATTATTCCCAATATTTACCGTATTAATAATTAAAAGAGATGCACCTACATTAAATAAAGAAGAAATAATAAAGGCATTATTTACTCAACCATATGTTACTGTTAAAATATTTGAGCAATTAGGAATTGGAACTGAAAAAACATGCCGAAAATATTTAGAGGTTTTGGCTTCAAAATCTGTTAATGTATTAGAGAAATTAACAATTTCCGGCAGGGTTTACTATATGAATAAAGAATTAGTTGATATTTTAAACTCTTAAAAATCGAACAAACTCAAAACAGGCTATAACAAAAAAGCCTCCCAAATATTTGGAAGGCTTGTGGTCCCTCTTGGACTCGAACCAAGGACCACCTGATTATGAGTCAGGTGCTCTAACCAGCTGAGCTAAGGGACCTGAAATTTCTATTTGAAATTTGGTCTGCAAAAATAGGTAAATATTATAAACTACCAAAAACTAACATTATGTTTTTATTATTTTAATATATATTTTTTTAATACGCATAACTGTTTAAATTTGCTCAAATTTTATAAATATTATTTTGTTTTCTATATCAATATTTCAGGGCATTATAGATTGGTTAGAAAGAAGCCAACAACCATGTTTTTATAAAAAACATTTCGGAATGGATTGTCCCGGTTGTGGTATGCAAAGAGCTATAATTGAATTATTAAAAGGAAATATTTGGGAAAGTATTTTATTATATCCAGCACTTTTACCTACAATTTTTTTATTTATCTTTTTAATACTACATTTGATATTTAAATTTAAAAAAGGTGCATTAATTTTAAAAATTTCATTTATATTTACGGTCTCAATTATTATAATCAATTTTATTATTAAAACAATATTAACTAATAATTTTTAAAACTATGGAAGAAAACACTAACACACCCGAACAAACCAATGAACAACAGCCTGTTGAGCAAACTCATCAAGCTCAGGTTCCAAATACTATGGCACAAGCTTTACCTAACGCTACAGGAGTATTGGTAATGGGAATTATTTCAATTGCTCTTTGCTGGTGCTATGGAATTGTTGGTATAGCTCTTGGAGTTATTGCTTTAGTACTTGCAGGAAAAGCAAATGTTTTGTATAATGAAAATCCTGGTGCATATACAGAATCGTCGTATAAAAATATGAAAGCAGGCAAAATTTGTGCGCTTATTGGAACTATACTTTCCGGTTTGTACATACTCTATTTTGTTATAGTATTACTTATATACGGAGCGGCTATAACTTCAATGCCCTGGGATAGTTTTAATTTTTAATAACAGCAAATCATGAACGACAATATTAATAATCATGAACAACAACCTGTTCAGCCTGTTATTCAGGGAAATTATAATGCTCAACAATCATTGCCAAATGCAACGGGAATTTTAGTAATGGGAATTATTTCAATTGCTACTTGTTGGTGCTACGGTATTGCCGGACTAGCTTTAGGTATTATTTCTATAGTTTTATCAAATAAAGCCAAAAGATTATATGAAGAAAACCCAAATACATATACTGAATCTTCATATAAGAATATGAAAGCCGGAAGAACTTGTGCAATTGTTGGTATTTGTCTTTCAGGTGCATATTTAGTTTTTATAATAATATATTTGCTTGTTATTGGGGCAGCGATTGGTACCGCATTTAGCTCAATGCCATGGGATACATCTTATTATTAAATAAAATATTTTACACATAGCTTAAGAGGGCAATTAAAATTTGCCCTTTTTTTATGAATATAGTTTTATGGAAATTAATGATATAATAAATTCCTTTATAAAATTAGGAAATCATATAAAGTCATTCTTGTTAGCCGGGAAAAACGGAGAAATTGAATTAAAACTTGCTAATGCTGTTCAGCAAGCAGAAATTCAAAACCCATGGTTTACAAAAGATAATATTTATTATGCATTAACCGTAATTTCAGAACAACTTACAGAAAATAATTTACTTGAATGGATAAAAAAATATCCGGAATTAAAATTAAATAAAAATTCTAAAAACATAGGTGTTGTTATGGCTGGCAATATTCCTATGGTTGGATTTCATGATTTTATTTCTGTATTAATATCCGGCAATAAATTTATTGGTAAGCTTTCTTCAAAAGACAATATTTTACTTAAATCAGTAGCTGATATCTTAATTTCAATAGACAACAGATATAAAAATAGAATTATTTTTGAAACAGGTTATCTAAAGGATTTTAATGCCGTTATTGCTACGGGTAGTGATAATTCTTCAATGTATTTTGAACAATACTTTAAAAATGTTCCACATATTATTAGAAAAAATAGAAATTCTGTTGCTATACTCACCGGACAAGAAAATGAAAATGAGCTAAAAAAACTTGGAACAGATATTTTTACATATTTTGGTTTAGGTTGTCGTAGTGTTTCAAAATTATATGTTCCGGAAAATTATGATTTTACAATATTTTTTAATGCAATAAAGCATTTTAGCAAAATAAAAATGCATAATAAATATACTAATAACTATTTGTATAATCAAACAGTTTATTTAATGAACAATATCAAGCATTTAGACAATGGTTTTGTGATTTTAAAAGAGGATAGTGATTTTTCTTCACCAATTTCAGTAATTTTTTATGAATATTATAAAAATATTCGTAATTTGTATGGTCGTTTAAAAAGCAATTCTGCAAAATTACAATGTATTGCAACAAACGCGAACGGGCTTAACAACAGCGTATTGTTGGGCAAGACGCAAAAAACAAAATTGTGGGATTATGCAGATAATATGGATACAATTAAATTTTTAACAACTTTAAATAATAGCTATGGTTTATAAATTTAGAATTATTTCAAATGAAAATGAAAATTTTTTCAGAGATATTGAAATAAAAAAATCAAGCACTTTTTTCGAATTTCATCAAATAATACAAGATTCTGTAAATTTTGACAAAACACAAATAGCTTCTTTTTTCATATCAAATAATAAATGGGAAAAAGGAGAAGAAATTACCTTAATGGACATGTCTGACTTTGATAAAAGTAAAGTACATGTTATGCACAAAACAAAACTGTCCGATTTTATCAAACAAAAAACTGACAAACTTATATATATATATGATTTCTTTTCTGAACGAGGGTTTTATATTGAACTTATGAATATTGCAAAACCTGAAAAAAATATAAAATATCCTGTTTTAGCTAACGGAAAAGGCAAAGCTCCAAAACAAATACTTGGCGAAAATATTCCAATGCCTGATTTTCACGAAGATTTTGAAGACGATATTCAACTTGAAAGTCTGGATTATCTTGGAGACCTTTAGTATTTTAGATTTACTTAATATTAATACCTCTGGTTCCTTTCGCTTCAGGCGGAGAGCCTGCCTGCCGTTTAAACTGTTTCTGGCAGTCAGGCAGGGTTAAGTGGGGTTTTTACTTTTTTATTTCATTAATTCCATTCTACTTGCATCAAGACGAAGAAAAATAAATAATAATATTGTAAACGACCATAAAGAAGACCCTCCATAACTAAAAAACGGAAGAGGAATACCTATTACAGGCGCTAATCCTATAGTCATGCCAATATTTATTGCAAGGTGAAAAAACAATATTGAAATAACACCATATCCGTATATTCGACTAAATTTTGACCTTTGCCTTTCAGCTAAAAATATTAATCGTAGTAATAGCATTAAAAATATCAATATAATTGTTAATGTTCCGGCAAAACCCCATTCTTCTCCAACAGTACAGAAAATAAAATCGGTAGTTTGTTCGGGTACAAAATTAAATTTAGTTTGTGTTCCGTTAAGAAATCCCTTTCCTGTTAATCCGCCAGACCCAATAGCAATTTTAGATTGATTTAAATTGTACCCATCACCTAAGAGATCTGATTTCAAACCTAATGTTACTTCAATTCTATTTTTTTGGTGTTCTTCTAATATATTATTAAAAACGAAATTTACAGAATTAGTAATAAATATTGCGCCAATAACAACGCTAATTATAAAATATGCATGAAAAATTTTATGTCGATATGCATAAATAACGAAAATTACACTTGAAATTATTACTGCAAATGTTGTAAGAAAACCAATTTCTATTTTTGTTTTAAGTATTTCATTTAATCCCCAAAGAGCTCCAAATATTACAGTTAAAATACCCAAAGCGAAACCAGTTTCTTTAGCCTTATTGCTAATAATCCAGTGAATAAGCAAAGCTACTCCAATAATAACAAATATTATTGTAGAAACATTAGTTATCAAAACAGAAACAAATAATATTGCCATTAATAAGCATATTAGAATAAACAGACTAGACAAACCCTCTCTGTATAATAGAATAATAAAAGAAATATAAATTAAAGCAGAACCGGCATCGTTTTGTAAAAGTATTAATCCTGCAGGTAATAATAATAAAACGACAATGGGAACAAATGTTGTTTTTCCTTTACGTAAAATACGCAAAACTATTCCAACAGGTAATAAAACAGCAGAAAATAATATCCAAAAGATATTTGTATCTTTTATGTTTTGGGAACTTAAATATTTTGCAATTGCCAAGGCAGTTGCAAATTTTGCAAATTCCGCCGGCTGAAATTTAAAAGCTCCAAATTCAAACCATGATTTTGCACTATTAACTTCTTTCCCTAAAAATAATACTGCAATCAATAAAAATATTGCAAAACCATAAATACCATATGCAAAAAACGAATAAAATTTACTGTCAATTATTATTATTATTATTATCACAAAAATTGCAGCACCTATCCACATCATTTGTTTTCCGTAACGCTGTGAAATATCAAAAATATTGCTATGTTCCTCATTATAAGCAGCTGAATATATATTTATCCAACCTAAAAAAATAAGTATAAAATATATTGTTATTGTAAGCCAGTCCAGACTATTAAATATGTTTATTTTCCTACTCACCTTCTATAAAATTTGCATTAAGTATTCTATCCTCTTTATATTTGTTGCTTATAGTATCTGTTAAATATTTCTCAATCATAAGGCTTGCAATTGGAGCTGCCCAGGTTCCTCCAAATCCTGCATTTTCCACATAAACTGCAATTGCAATTTTAGGGTTTTCTCTTGGTGCAAAAGCAATGAACCCTGAATGATCTTCTCCGTGTACATTTTGAACAGTTCCTGTTTTTCCACATATTTCTATGTTTTTAATTCTTGCCCTTCTCGCTGTGCCGCCGGGTTCGTTCACAACAGCATACATCGCTTCAGAAACGACATCATAATGTTTTTTATTAACTTTTGTATAATGATAATGTTTATACTCTTTTCTCATTTCTTTTTTATCTCCTACAGATTTCACAAAATGAGGAATGTAGTAAAATCCTTTATTCGCAATTATTGCAGCAAGGTTCGCCATTTGTATTGGAATTGCTTCTACTTCTCCCTGCCCTATACCATTTGAATATATTGTGCTAAAAGCCCATCTGTGTTCTCCGTACCATTTATTATAAAATTCAACATAGGGAATTAATCCCCCTTTAACACCTGGAATATCAATGTTCAAAGCTTCGCCAAAACCAAAACTTAAAACATATTTTCTCCATTCTCGCAATCCTATTTCACTATCCTTATAAATACTCTTTTTTATTCCCTGCTGTATTATTTTTCGATAAACATTATAAAAATATGGATTGCAAGAAAATTGGATTGCCTTTTTTAAATTACTTGCGGTTGGATGATTATGACACATTACCAAAGATTTATTACAAGGGAATCCCGTTTGTTCATTAATAACTCCCATTTGCAAGCCAACTAGTCCGTTAACAATTTTAAATATTGATCCCGGTGAATATCTCGACATTATCGCCCTGTTAAAAAGTGGCTTAAGGGTGTCTGCAACAAGTATTTTATAATTTTTTGTTCTTATTCTTCCAACCAATAAATTAGGGTCGTAAGAAGGGCTTGAGATCATTGCTAATATTTCCCCTGTTTTTGGTTCTATTGCAACAATGCTGCCTATTTTGTTATTTAACAACCGTTCTCCATATCCTTGAAGTTCTGCGTCTAAAGTAGTGATGAGATTTTTCCCGATAACCGGTAATGTGTCCTTTTTTTCATCAGCATAATTTCCTTTTATTCGGTTATGATTATCAACCAAAAATATTTTAACACCTTTTTTTCCCCTTAGTTCTTTTTCATAAGATTTTTCCAGTCCGCTTATACCAATATAATCTCCTGATTTGTAATATGTATTTTCATCAACAGTTTTTTTGTTTACTTCGCCAACATAACCAAAAATATGAGAAGCAATTTTTTTAGGATATTTTCTCAAGGTTCTTATTTGGACATAAAATCCTTTATATTTATATAATTTCTCCTGTAATAAAGCATAATCTTTTGATGATATTTGTTTTACAAATATTGAAGGCTTGTAATACGAATATTTTTTTGCTTTACTAATTTTATTTATAACATCTTCATACCTAATACCAAGCAAACTTACTAATTCAAGTGTGTCAAATTCTTTAGTTTGACGAGGAATTATCATTAAATCGTAGGCCGCTTCATTATAAACAAGTATTTTATTATTTCTATCATAAATTAAGCCTCTTGCAGGATATTGAGTAACATACCTCATGGAATTATTATCGGCTGAATCTTTAAACTCAGACTTAACAACCTGAATAACAAACAATTTGATAATAAAAACAAGAAATATAAAAATTATAACTGCTCCAATAATATATTTTCTTGATTTTAATGGGTTCATTTATTATTTTTTAGTCATAAACAGTTGGCTTATCATTACTAGTATTAATGTGAAAAAAGTACTTAAAATAATTCTCCCAAAGGTTCTGAAAAAATCTGAAAATTTAAAGACCTCTATAAAAAACAAAAAAATATGATGTGCAAAAACCATTAAAAAAGCATATTTTAAGAACCAAACAAATCCGTAATGAGCAGCTGTAGGGGATGTTCCTGTTTCATAACCATCGTGTGGTGCAAAAAATGATAAAAAGAAAGGTCTTAAAAATGAAATAAAAACAGTTGCAGAAGTATGAATCCCTAATGTATTGGCAAATATATCTATTATAAATCCTGTAGCAAATCCAACAAATAATATTACCCAATTTGGAATATTAAAAGGCAATACAATAATGAACAACAAATATAAATAGGGGTTTACATAACCACTAAATTGGATATTATTAAGTATCAATACTTGTAATAGTATCAAGAAAATAAAAAGAATAATATATCGTTGAATTGATTTAATCATTTTCTATTATTTTATTTTCTAAATTTTTTTGTTCACTTTTTAGCAAATTGCTAATTACATATACAAAAGATACATTTCTGAAGTCAGTAGCCAACAATATTTCAATATCATAAAAATTATTTCCCTCAGGCTTTTCAATATTTGAGATAGTTCCAATAATAATTCCTTTAGGAAAAATTGCAGAGTATCCACTGGTTACAACGCTATCACCAATATTTAATTTTGTATGGAAAGGAATATCATGTAATTTACATTTTCTATAATCAATTCCATCCCACGAAACAGAGCCAAAATAATCGCTGTTTTTAAGTTTAGCGCTTATCATTAAATTGGTATTTAAAATGGGAATTACAACCGAATAATTTTTTGACGATTCTTTTATAATGCCAATTACACCTTGTGGCGATATTACAGCCATCTCCGGTAAAATACCATGTTTTATCCCTTTATTTAATGTAATATAGTTTCTTTGTTTATTTGTAGAATTATTTATTACTTCTGCAGCATTATACTTATATTGTTGAGAATATATTGAGTCTTTTATTTGCCAAGATTTTATTTTATTGGATTTGTAATTTGAAATATTCAAATTATGAAGATATTTATTTTCTGCTATTAATATTTTATTAGTCTTTTTTAAAGAAAAATATGATGTAACACTGCTATATCCATCAAAGAATACTGCAAAAACTGAATTTGAAGAATTTATAAAACTAGCTTTTTGATATGTATTGAACTGAACAACAAAAAAAAAGGAAAAGAATTGAATAATTAAAAACAGTATAAAAAAATGATATTTAAAAATAAATTTAATTAAATTTTTCATTCATCTTTTTTTACAATGTTTTAGCGCATAAGGAATTGAAACTTGTCAACATTTTTTAATGCTATCCCTGTTCCTCTGGCAACCGCATGTAATGGATTTTCTGCTAAATGAACAGGTATATTGTGTTTATCTGACAATCTTTTATCCATTCCACGAAGTAAAGCTCCACCACCGGCAAGATAAATTCCATTATTATATATATCGGCATAAAGTTCTGGCGGAGTTTCTTCTAAAACTTGTAATATTGCTGCTTCAACTTTAGATATTGATTTGTCTAAACAATGTGCTATTTCCTGATAAGAAACAGGTATCTCAATAGGTAAGGATGTCATCTGATGAGGACCTTTAACCACAAAATCAGGAGGAGGTTCATCAAGATCCGGCAAGGCAGAACCTACGTGAATTTTAATATCTTCAGCTGTTCGTTCACCAACTTTAATATTATGTTGATGTCTCATATATTCCTGAATATCATCAGTAAAATCGTCTCCGGCAATTCTAATTGATTTATTACAAACAATACCACCAAGAGAAATTACTGCAATTTCTGTTGTCCCTCCTCCAATATCAACAACCATATTGCCTTCAGGAGCTTCAACATCTAAACCAATACCAATTGCTGCTGCCATTGGTTCAAAAATTAAATATACATCTCTTGCACCTGCATGTTCTGAAGAATCACGTACTGCACGAATTTCAACCTCTGTACTACCAGATGGAATACATACTACCATTTTTAATGACGGAGTAAACATTCTGGATTTAGTATTAATCATTTTTATCATTCCTCGAATCATTAATTCAGATGCATTAAAATCAGCAATTACACCATCTCTTAATGGTCGAATTGTTTTTATATTTTCATGAGTTTTTCCATGCATTTGTCTTGCTCTTTTACCAATAGCAATTAGTTTTCCTGTATTTCTGTCGATTGCAATAATTGAAGGTTCGTCAACAACAATTTTATCGTTACTAATAATTATTGTATTTGCTGTTCCAAGATCAATAGCAATTTCTTGAGTAAAAAAAGAAAAAAGTCCCATTTAATAGTTATATTTAATTATTTCATAAAATCCTTATCAGCTATAGAATAATGTGTTGTACGTTGATGATTAGATTGAACATAATTAACTCATTATTTGAAGCAAATTTAATGAAAAATATATAATTTATGCAATATACTTAAACATTTTGGTTTAATTTTTGTTTTGAAGTTTTTACTTTTTTTTGTAAATTGCAATTATAATAAACTTATAACATTATGAAACAATTAATTTTAACATTTTTCTGGCTGTTTTTATTTTTAAATATTTTTGCCCAACAAGCTGTTTCTCCTGATAGTTTAGATATTAAAACAAAAAAATCTGTAAAGGAAAAGAAACAAAATAAAAGCACTACAAATTACAATTTGGATAATGATGATATTTATGCAGGAAAATCAGTATCTGACAGCCTTTATACTTCAAACGATAATAAAATCAAAGATTATGATAGTGAAGAAGAATTATACAGGCAACGAGAACACAGAAGAGATGTTTTTGACCTTATTTTAAATGTTGGATTAATTATATTTTGGATTTTTGCATATTATTAAATTATTTCACAATTTTTTGACAGGAATTAGTATTTTCGCCACAAACAAAAATAATTTTCAAATTGTTTAAATTCTATAAAATACTTATTTTTTTATTGTTCCCATTAATTTCTGAAGCTTATTTTTCCGATAATAATCCGGATTCTTTAAGCAATAAGGCATCAATAAACAAACAATATTTCAAATCATATTATTTTGACTCAAAAGATTTTTTTATATCCCCAATAAAATGGGATAGAAATGAATGGCTTTTAGCAACAGGTATTACCGCAACAACGGTACTTTTAATTACACAAGACCAGAAATTATATGATTATGTTCAGGATAAAAGAAGTAATACAACTGATACAATTTCAAAGTATTTTATAGAACCATGGGGAAGTGGAGTTTACTCAATGCCTACAATGTGTTTATTCTATCTTCATGGTAGCTTTTTTAAAAATGAAAGAAGTAAAAAAGTTGCTATGTTAGGAGTAAAAAGTTATTTGCTGTCAGGAGCATTTGTTCAAATTCCAAAGTATCTATTTAACAGACACCGACCATATCATGGAGATACACCCAATCCAAATATTTGGGATGGTCCTTTTACGGGAGATTATTTCAAATCATTTGTTTCCGGTCATACAACATCAATCTTTGCTGTTGCCACAATTGTTGCATCTGAATATGATGACAATTTAATAGTTCCAATACTTTCTTATTCCATTGCTGGCATGTCTGCTTTATCGCGTGTTAATGATAATAAACACTGGGTAAGTGATGTTTTTGCAGGTGCATTTTTTGGTTATGCAATTGGAAAACTTATTTATAATCAAAATAATTGGAAAATAAATGTTTCTCCATATAAAAGCCATGATTCTGCAGGAATTACGTTACAAAAAGAATTCTAAGATCTATTTAGAAATAATTAATCTCTTTGTTCCGCTAGATGTTCCGTTATAACTAAGTTGATAGAAATAAGTTCCATTTTTGAAATCATTTGCATTAATTACAATAGGTTGATGAGATCTGTCAACTTTTATTCTTTTTACTTCATTGCCTAAAATATTATACAGAACAAAATACCCACTTGAAACATTAGGTGGAAGATTATATTTAATTTGTGTTGACATTTTTACAGGATTTGGAAATGGTTTTGATAAATAGAATGAGTTGTTTCCGATATCATTTACATATAACCCTTCTCCTAAAATACATCTAACACTAAATCCTGATATTTTAATTTCTGTAGCTCTGGTTATTTTTGCTCCTGTGGTTAATAATCTGTAATGCGAATTCTGAGTATTTGCCAGATCTTTTGTTGATGACCAAAAATATCCCAAATCATTTAAGTTATTAAGTGATCCGTATGCGAATCTATAACCAGCTAATAGAGCATCAAATCCTGATGAACCGCCACTTTTAAGTTGTGTCCCTTCATCAGTTCCTCTATTATTACCAAAAGCATCTGCATCAGTTTGGGACATGCCTAATTCCATTTCAAGTATTTTCCATTCGCCATCACTGGGAATATGCCAGCCATTTGGACAAAGACCTTGAACTTTTTCTATTTCAGTATATTTCATTAATTCATTCCATTCATAAAGACCGCCATAAGTATTACAATTTGCTTCATTATTATCATAACAATATTTTTGAGCAATACCATCATCATTCATGTTTGAATGAGGTACTCCAAGGGAAGTGCTTTGTGTAAGGGTTCCATAGTTAAGATTTTCTACAAACCAACATTGTGAGCCAACTTCAATTGTTTTATAAATTTTTCCGTCTCTGGTATCAGTAAAATCATTTCCACATGTGAATATTTGAGCAAATGTACTAAATGTAAAAAAAAGCAAAGTTGAAAATAAAATTGTCTTCATAGCTTTGTAATGTTAATTGTTCGAATTGTGTTTACGCAAACTCAAAGCAGAAAGTTTCATGTATTCACTGAAACTTTTTCACTGAAATTAAGGACTACTGTACTATTAACAACTTTTTTGCCAAAATACTCTTGCCGCTTAAAATTAAAGAGTAAAGACCTTTATCAAGATTTAAGGTGATATTTTTTTCCTGTATGATAGCACTGAAAACTTTTCGGCCATACATGTCAAAAATGGTAATTTCAGAGTATAATTCTTTATTTATTTCAATATTTACAATCCCGTTTGAAGGATTTGGAAATACATTTGCATCACTTTTAAAAACACTTTCAATGTTTGAGCAAGGATCAAATGTAATACTCACGTTAGAGCTATTTGAACAATATTGATTATTTTCTACCCATGTAAAAATATCAGTTCCATAATGGTCGCTTATTATATGAGTATGTGGATTTGCAGTATCTGCAAAAGCAATCCCATTAACCGGTAACCAATAACCTTGAAAAAGTCCTGAATCAGCTTCCAAATCTGTTTCATAACCACAAACAAATTGGGATGGTCCCGCATAAGGATTTGGTGGCTCGAAAAATTCAATAATAATTGTATCGGTTCCTGTACAAGCACCATTTGTTTCGGTTAAGATAAATTCATATTGCCCAAAAGCATTAACAGTAATACATGTATTAGGGTCATTAATATTTGAATAATTTACAAATGCTCCAACCGGAGAAGAATAAGTTGACCAAACGCCTGTAGAATTTGTATCACTTAAAGAAGCATCATTAAAACAATAATCAAGGCTGCAGTTTACCGTGTTGTTTCCGGCAAACGGGTCGCAATTAGTTACCCCTCCAATCCCACTAATAGAAATATTATCAAACCCAACAGAATAGGTTTGAGAATCATTATATCCACAATTTGCATTCAAATAAAATAAAATTGCTGTTTTATCGATATATGGTGTTAAGTCATAAATTACTTCAAATGACACACAATTTCGAGCCTGGTCAAAATATATAGTTTGATTTGTTATGGCATCTTCATAACTGCCATCAATCCACATATTAAAGTAAACTTTATCATTGCCATGATTTGCAAAATAAGAATTTGAAAGCTCGAAACTTAAAATTACAGAATCCAAACCACTGCAATCAACAGCAGGAGTTCTAAGAAAATTCATCCAATAGTTATTCCACGAATCTTGATATCCTGCATATCCACCCGTACAACCACCCGTTGCATTGTAATCAATGGGGATATAAGAATCAGGACCAAACCACACAGATGTTGAAGCAGATGAACCATGAACAATAAAATCGGAATCGAAAGTTTCCGGACCTAATAAAATTTGAGCATTTAATGTAGTAACTAACAAACATAATGCAATTAATATAATTTTCATTTTCTTCGCTTTTTAAAAATTGATCTTTTTGACCCTTTTAAAATATTTTTTTCTATTTCATCAAAATTTTGTTCATCACGATTTAAAATTTTCCAGATATTTGTCCAACCCAAAAATCCCCCAATATTTTTATCATCAATATATATATCAACATCAATTTTTCGTGACACGCTATCATCAAATTTTTCTTCAGGGTAATTTTTATTTACAGCATAAAATTCCACTCCATTTTGCTTACAAAATTCAACGGCTTCGTCCAGCATTGCACCTGTTCTATATGTCCATAAAATTAATTTAAACCCTTTTTTCTGCATTGCTTTAAGTGTTGAAAATGCAAATAATTTTTCTTCTCCAATCTCAGGAAATTTATGTTCAACAATTGTTCCGTCAAAATCTACAGCAATTTTTATATGCATTGTTTCAAATGATTCCATAAAATTATTTTGGGTATTTAATGTTTACAAAAATAATCATTTTTATTATAACCATTTATGTTTTATTACGTATGTAATACTACATTCAATTTAATTTAAAATCTTACCTTCATAAAAAACGCGTAACACGCACACGCACACGCACACACACATACACATACACTTGTGGTGTTTGCGTAAAAGAAAAACTACTTCAATTAATTCTATTGTTAAGCTTAATGTTAATAAGCAACTATTTATTTTCACAGTCGGGACAAAAATATGCCACAGGTGGAAATATTTTGTCTAATGGAGATAGGCTTGGTTCAAATAATTCAGAGGACTTAGTATTCGTAACTTTTGGTATTGAAGGAATGCGTTTGACTAAAAACGGTTTGTTTGAAATTGCTAAAGACTTTAGAATTAAGAGTTTTTCAAATAGTAATCCGGGTCTTTTAACTTATAATTATAATGGACATATATAGCAATTAAAATTTAAGGCATATAATTATAAAGAATATTCAGTTTGTGCATGGAAAGAACCTGAATACCCTGGTTGTGATACAATTTTTGCTCCAGCCTGTTGGAGATTATTCTGTTATGATGGTGATATTCGTGAGGGAAAAAAATGAAATAATCATTGAAATGGAAAAATAACTAAAAGCAATTAATTATGAAAAAGCACTTTTTAATAATCTTAACGATAATAATTCTAATACCTTTTATGGGATGTAAAAAATATCCTGAAGGACATAATTTAAGTTTTCGTTCTGCTGTAAAAAGAATTTCCGGTGTTTGGGAGGTTGAAACATTTTATGTAAATGATATAAATTTAACAATTATGACTTTAGAATTGAATTGGAAAAAAGAAATCAATTTAATTATTATATTGATTTTGATGTTTTTGTGTGGATTTATTTCTCCTGCATTTACTCAAACAGAAGAACAGAAGAATCATGAAAAATACTAGTATTACAGAAACAGATTAAAATATTTTATTTATCCAGGATGAAAACTCTGCTAAGCATTCTAAGATAAAACGGCTTAAGGAATGTTATAGTCATAATTATAGCGCTGGAACACTTTCAACATATGTATTGGTTTGTCTGTCTGAACAATATCTGCACATTTTTCAATAATCTCTATGTTTTGTTGTCTGGTCTTTGTTCCCCACATCATAACCCAAAATCCTGCATCATGTGCATTTTGTACATCTTCCGCAGAAGATATAGCGTTATCGGTTCCAATTCCAAAAGCTCCGATTTTTTGTGCAATCTCAATACTGCTATCCATATTTCCTGTACCTGTAACAAACAGTTTATTTGTTAAACCCAATTCCTGAGCTTTCGTCAAAAATTTTTCTCCACCCTCTATATAGATATTATCTGA
>CAYTAU010000010.1:0-37597 GCA_964435855.1 uncultured Bacteroidales bacterium
CATAGAATAAAGATAGGAAATATTTTTTAATCCACCCTAATGTTATTATGATCCCCAGTAATCAGTATTCAGTGAATTAAGGAAAGGAAACATCCCTTTTCGGGATTTGTAATCTTAAACCATTACTATCGAAATAAATTGAAAGTTCCTTTCTTATCAACGATTTGATCGTTGTAAAATTTAACTTTTACATAAAATACGTAAGTATCCATATTTTGAGGTTTGCCTTTAAATTTGCCATCCCAACCATAATTCATGTCATTGCTTTTAAACATTAATTGCCCCCATCTGTTATAAATCGAGAATTCTATAAGCTCTTTAATTCCCCATCCCCGCACGTAAACTATATCGTTTACAAAATCGCCGTTTGGAGTAAAGGCAGTTGGAACATCTACAGTAAATTCATTACGTATTTCTATATCAATATCCTGTTCAACTATATAACAACCCAAGCTATCTATCATTACAACTGTATATGTTATTGGGTCTAGTGTATTAATTGTTGGATTTGGACAATCAGTACAGCTTAAGCCATCAGGAGGACTCCAATTATATGATACTCCATCTTCTGCAGAATGATTAATAATTATTTCTTCGCCAACTATTATGGTTGTGTCATTAAGATATATATATGGAATATCCTGAACAACCACCAATACAGAATCATAATTAACACAAGTGTTAGAATCGGTAACTGCAACATTATAAATTATAGAATTTTGAGGGAATGCAAATGGATTACTTATGTTTGGATTGCTTAAATAACTGTTAGGATACCAATTATATGTTTCTCCTCCGCCTGCAAATAGCAAAATAGTATCTCCTGCACAAATTAGACTGTCATCTCTTATGTTAACAACTGGTAATGGATAAACAATAATAGTATCTGATATAGTATCACGGCATCCAAAATTATTTAATATTATTAATTCAGGATAATATGTTCCTGCCCCTATATATTCGTTTAGACAATCTATTCCTGTTGATTGTCCCCCATCACCAAAATTCCAAAAGCAGTAGTCTGCATTAGAACTATTATTATCAAAATTAATTGATAATGGAGTACACCCAATGCTATCGTTTATCTCAAAATCAGCAATTACTTCCCAAACATACAGTGTGTCTATGGCAGATTTTATACAATATCCATATTGATCTGAATATATTAAGCTAGGGTATATATTTCCATACCTAAAATATTCATGTGTTATCTGTGTATTAATTGAATCAATCGGGCTTCCATCGCCAAAATCCCACCAATAATCTGTTACATTAACTTGCTGATCAATTGAAAACTCAACCTCATCGCCAAAACAAATAGTATCAGGATTCATATTCATAGTTGCTATTGGACCATTTACAATAATGTATGCAGGTATATATAATGAATCGCTACATCCATTTGCTGTCGATACTACCAATGCAACATTATAAATACCTGGCAAAGTATAATTATGTATTGGGTTTTGTAAAACAGATTCAGAATTATTATCGCCAAAGTACCAATGCCAGTTTGTTATATGGTTGCTTGGTGTCGATAAGTCAGAAAATTCAACAAATAATGGATAGCAGTATGAAAATATAGTATCACCCATAAAATTAACTGTTGGTATTACTTCGACATAAATACAACTGTCCATTGAGTAAGATGTTACACAATTATTAAAATCTGTTATCTGAAGATTTATCGAAAAATATCCAGTATCATTATATTGATGATTTGGATTTTCGGTAACAGAGAATGCTCCATCACCAAAATCCCATGAATATTGAAGCCCTGTTCCTGAACTATTGTTGTTAAATGTAATAATATCACCTGCACAGATATTGGTAATACCATTTATTGTAAAATCAGCAATTGGATTTGATGAAGAAATAAAACTATTTAAGGTTATAGAATTTGCACATCCTATTGTATCGGTAACAGTTAATGTAACATCATAATTCCCAACCTGATCGTATAAATGAGATGGATTCTGTAGCGATGAATAATTTCCATCGCCAAAATCCCACGACCAATCTACAATTGTAGTATCTGATAAAGATTGATCTGTAAAATTCACATTAAATGGCATACATCCTCCCGTTATATCGGCAATAAAATCTGGTTCTGGTCTGTAAATTTTTATATGTCGCAATGAGGTATCGAGACATCCATTTACATTCTGAACTATTAAAGACACATAATAGTCGCCTGGCGAATTATAAGAATGATTCGTTATGGAGTCAGTGAAATCGACAAATGAATCACCAAAATTCCATAGATAAGCATAATACGTTCCAGGGGGACTAAATACTACTTCATCAATAGAAGGAGCCCCATAAAAATAAATCAGTTCATTAATACAGGCATAAGTTGTATCCACATAAAATATAGATTGAATGTCACGTACTGTTATTAAAACTTGATCGCTATAACTACATCCAGTTTCATCGTTATAAGCATTTAATGTAACTAAATAATCTCCTGAGCCAGGATAAATATGTGTTGGACTTATAGATGTTGAGTCTATTTGAGAACCATCGCCAAAGTCCCAGTACCAATGATCAGCATCAATAATATTTCCTGAAAAGAAATATTCAAGAGGAGCATTACATTCAACCGAATCGTAAAATAAGGCAACTGGACCTTCTATATAAAAAACATCCGTGTAAGTGGTGTCGCTATAACACCCATTGTAACCAATTGTCAAAGTTATATTCATACTCCCCGTATCAGTATAGTTATAAATTCCATCAGGCACAATTATAGAACCACTTCCAGAATTTCCAAAATCCCAAAGATAAAAGTCAATTAAAGTTGTATCGCTCGATTGATTAAAAGTAACAACAGAATCACTTGCACATACTGTATCTTGATTAAATGAAAAATCTGGATGCTGCAATGAACCTACTAAGATAGTTGTATAGAATGAATGTGTGCATCCTAAACTAGTTGTAATTGTTAAATTGACAATATAATCTCCATCGTTAACAAAAGTGTTTGATGGATTTTGAAGTGCTGAAGTATTTCCATCGCCAAAATCCCATTGCCATGAAACAATATTATCTACTGTAGAATTATAAGTACATGTATTTGTAAAATTAACACTTAGAGGAGCACAGCCATCATAATAGTTAGCATAAAAACCTGCTTGTGGTAATATTATCTCAATATTATCTGTTAGGTATTTTGTGTCTGTACATCCATGTGCACTTTCAACAATTAGAATATTATTATATGTTTCTTGATGATTATTATTTAACACTGTTGTCATTTGATAGGTATGAAGCGGATTCTGGAGGCTTGATTGAGTGCCATCACCAAAATACCAAGTCCAAGATACTGCATTTGTAGATTGGTCGGTAAATTGAACATCAAAAGGAATTTCGCAACCATAAGTTGGAACTGCAATAAAATCGGCTATTACTTCTTCTACAACAATATTTATAGACATGCTATCTTGACATATACCACCATTTGAAGATGCATTTAGAGTAATTTCATAATTTCCAGGAGTGTAGAATATATGATCTGCATGATATCCAACTTGGGGAGTTCCTTCTCCAAAATCCCACACATAATATGTTCCTCCTGTCGAAATATTATTAAAATGAACCAGATCTCCAGGGCAAATTGTATCTGCAACAGTAATAAAAAAGTCTGCTTCAACTTCAGTTATCTGAACATAATTATTTCTTATAAGAGTATCAGAACAGCCATTATTGTCGGTTACTATTAATGTTACATTATACATTCCCATACTATTATAAGTATGCGAAGGGGTTTCATCTGTTGATGTTGATCCATCGCCAAAAATCCAATAATAATTTAGATTACCACTTCCTGTTGAACTATTGATAAAATCTACCGTATGTGGCACAACACAAGAACCAGCATTTGTTGATATAAAGAATGGTACTGGTCTTTCAGAAACCTGAACAAAATTGGGCTTTAATATGGTGTTTTCACAATTATTTTGATCAACAACCTGCAAGGATACTGGATATGTTCCTGAAATGGCAAATAAATGGCTTGGACTCTGTAAATTACTAGTTGCCCCATCTCCAAAATCCCATATCCATGTATCTATAGGAGCGTCTCCTATAGTTGACAAATCGTTAAACGAAACCGTTAAAGGAACACAACCACTTGGTGTATTGATTGATGAAAAATCAGCTTCAGGGTTTTTGTATGCAGTAATGTATCCTGTTATAGTTTTAGTATCGCTATTAGTGCCATCTGAGACAGTTAATGATACTGTATATACACCCGGGGTAACATAAGATGCATCTGGGTTTTGGAAAGTTGATGAATTTCCATTACCAAACTCCCATTGCCACGAAGTAATATTTCCAGACGAATTATCTGCAAAATGTATTATTACAGGACAACATCCTGCTGTTGTATCTGAATCAAAATCTGCAATAACTTGACAGTACATTGACAAACTCAATACAACAAATACAATTATTAATAAAATACTCTTCACGCTAAAGTTTGGTTTTAAACTTACATCAATTAATTAGTAGACAAATTTTTCTTGCAAAAGGTTGCCTGAGGATTTTATTTTCTGCTAACAACTACATATTTTAATACATACTCAAATATGTGTTTAGTTTAGTTTATGTAAACTAAATAGACATTATTCAATCACCAACTTAACAGTACCTTCTTCTATTTTTTGATTAATATTAAATAGTTTCCTATTCTTTTCAGTTTCAAAAATCCAATTATTATTTGATTTATATTCATTTGTCTGATAGTGTTTAAGAAACCCGATTATTCTTTGATTATCATTTTTACAATTTTTGAAGTTATTTAATAAAAATTTATCAAATGATTTAATAGCTTTTTCTAATACTACTGCTTTTTCATTTCCGAGAATAGTATAGAACTGTTCTAATTGTTCATTTTTGGTTTGCGAAAAACAATTAAAAGCAAATAAAAGTATTAATAATATGGCAAGAGGTTTTTTCACACATTAAAACTACACATAAAACTTTAATAAACAAAAAAGTGGAGAATGACCTCACCTAAATCCTCTCCTACAAGGAGAGGACTTTCTCCCCTTTTGGGGGAGAATAAAGAGGGGTCATACAGGTAGGTCTATGCCATTTACTCCTACCTTGTTTTTAAATATTGAATCCTAATATTAATTGTCGAAAGGTAGAAGTTCACTTTCGTGAAATAAATAAAGGAATTATTCTTTACAAATAAATCTTAATGTGCCTAACGACACTATTTTATTATTTACATTTGCTTTAATGTTTTCAATATAAAGAGACTGATTAATCATTAATCTTTCCCTTATAATTATTTTTTGCTTTTCTGATAATTTATTCTGAGTATTTGCTTCTTCGATTTCCATGCCATCATAAAGTAAAGTAATTTGAAATGATAAAACTTGCACATTATAATTTGTAATGTTATTCCTATAAAATATTTGAATACTATCAGCTTCAATTATTTGTTCTTTTGTTAAAGAATCGTTAAACTTTCCTCCAAAAGTTACTTTTATTGAATCAAGAATATTTTGTCCATACGATATTGTATGAGAAAGAATAATTAAGCTAAATATTAAAATAAATGCTTTTTTCATACCTTAAAACTACTCATAATTCCCTAATTCCAAAATTTATTCTCCAAACTTTTTTATTGGTAATCATGGCAAGGCGGGGTTAAGAGGGGCTTTTTACTTAATTAATTCAACAAGAGCATTTCTATTTAATATCTCAATCTGTTTTTTCTCAATTTTAATAAGCCCTTTTTTTTGCATTTCACTAACTGTTCTAGCAAACGATGGTCTTGTAACACCAAATAGTTCGGCAAGCTCTTGTTGGGTTTGATCTAATTCTACTATATATAAATTGTCTTTGGCAAGCTCTAATATATATTGTGCAAATTTTCTTTGTATTGTAGCAAAAGTAATGGACCTGATCTTATTCGATAAAAATTGACTTCGGTTAGATATAGCATTTAGGAAATTATCCAGAATTTTTACATTCGATTGCAAAAGTATTAAGAACTCGCTTTTATGTATAAGCAATAATTCTGTATCCGTAACTACCTCAACATTTACGGGAAAGGTATTATTTTTACCAAAAATAAAAGCAATAGCTATAGGTTCCGGAGCATGTATATCCTCAATTTTTATTGTTTTACCTGAATAATCTATCATCTCTCCTTTAACATAACCTTTTAAAACAATCATTAAATAATTGCATTTTTCACCACTTAAAGCAATAATTCTTTTTGACTTATATTTTTTAATTTGATAATTTATTTTTTTGAGCAAATCTTCAACATCCCTTTCACTTAATCCCCTGAATAATATTGAGTCAGATAATGTTTTATACATAATTTAAATAATTATAATTTTTTTATTGATTGTAACATATGTTACATCTTTTTGTTTTAGATGACAGTAATTTTGTTTTAGAAATAAGTCTAAAAGCTTGTGTCATAAAAACAATGATAAAATTAACTTAAAAAGTTTAAATTTATTAAAACTTAAGAAAAAAATTACAGACCATGAAACGAGATATAGTAAAAATAGACGAGGAATTATGTGACGGTTGTGGATTATGTATTCCAAATTGTCATGAAGGGGCTTTACAAATAATTGATAATAAAGCTAGATTAGTGAGTGACCTTATGTGTGATGGCCTTGGTGCTTGTATTGGTCATTGTCCACTGGGTGCCATTACAATTGAGCAACGTGAGGCCGAAGCTTATGATGAAGTAAAAGTAATGGCAGATATGGTAAGCAAAGGTAAAAATGTTGTAATTGCTCATTTAAAACATTTAAAAGAGCATGGAGAAGAAGGTTTTCTTGAAGAAGGAATAACATACTTATTAAGCCATAAAGAAGAAATAAAATTTGATGTTGAAGAAATTATAAATGAAGTAAAAGGAGGTAATAAAATGGAACAAGATGAATACAAATTAGCTTGTGGATGTCCGGGTTCAATGGAAACGAGTTTTGAAAGTGCTTGTGATTCCGGGTGTCAAACTGAATCAGTAAACCAAAAATCAGAATTAACACATTGGCCGGTTCAAATGCATTTGATCAATCCGAGTGCATCACATTTTAAGAATTCAGATCTTGTTATTGCTGCAGACTGTGTAGCCTTTTCTTTAGGAAATTTTCATAAAGATTATCTAAAAGGAAAAACTTTAGGTATTGCTTGTCCCAAACTGGACTCAAACATAGAGGTTTATATTGAAAAATTCCAACAAATGATCGATGAGGCCAAGGTAAATACAATAACAGTAATGATGATGACAGTACCTTGTTGCGGAGGTTTAATTCAATTGGTTAAGGCTGCTGCCGCAAAAGCTGAGCGTAATCTCCCTATTAAACAAATAATAGTAGATATTCAAGGTGAAATAGTCTCAGAAGACTGGGTTTAAAAATTTAAAATGAAAAGATTAAAAACAGTAACTTTCCTGATAATTGTTTGTATTATTACAATTAATGGATATTCTCAGGAATCTAAAACACAAAACAAAATGAAAATAACAAATATTAAAAACGTAGAAATAAAAGAGACACCACACAAAGTGGATGTCAGACTTCTTTATGATCATGAAAATGCTCAGGTAATGCATATTACATTGCAAGCCGGAGAAAGTTTAAAACCACATAAAACACCCGTTGATGTTTTCTTTTACATTCTTGAAGGCAATCCACATATATTAGTTGGAGAAGAAAAAAAACAGGTTGAAAAAGACGATCTTGTAGAAAGCCCAAAAGACATTGTGCATTGTTTACATAATGAGACTGATAAGCCGGTTAGAGTTTTAGTTGTAAAATCACCAAAACCAACCAGCGCCACTAAAGTATTATAATTTAATAGTTCCTTCAGTCCGCCTCGGGCAGATTAGTGGTGGTTATTATTTTGACGAGTTATAAATTAACATTAAATTTTATAAAAAATAATTGACAAACATATCTTTCATTAAAAAAATGTAAATTGCGTACCAAATGACAATTCTTTAGGTTTTATGGTTAAAAAAATTATAGAATTCCTGAAGCGTAAAAAAGTCTTTGATTAAATTTTAATGAACAACAAAAAAAAAACTATTTGGCAATATCCATGGGGATACAGCGAGGGTTTTGTAATTGCAATTACCTTAATGATCTTGGGGTTTGCAATAAATTATATAGGAAAAAGCACAGTATTTTCCCTGCAATGGCCAGTTAATTTATACTTTGGTATAGTAATTATAATTCTATTATTGCTCATCTATTTTCTTTTTAAGAAAAAACCGGTTGTAAAGTGGTTTTCAGGCACCAAAGCCGCAATAAGTGCAATTTGTTTTTACACTTTTTTGGTATTGTTAATGGGTTTTATTCCGCAGGGTTCACCAAAAGCAAGTGGTTTTATTTACAAAATTGGCTTATTTGATATAGTTCATAGTTATGCATTTTTATTTGCACAAACCTATTTTTTGACAATTTTAGGACTTGTTACTTTAAGAAGGAGTTTTCCTTTAAAAGGTAAAAATATTGCTTTTTTCTTAAACCATTTTGGATTATGGTTGACTTTGTTTGCTGCAAGTATTGGTGCAGAAGATATGCAAAGAGTAACACTTACGGCAAATATGACAGATACTGTGTTTTATGGAGTTGATCAAAACGGAAAAACTATTCACGACCTAGGGATTGCTATACAGCTTAATGAATTTCAGATAGAAGAATATTCTCCAAAAGCATTTATTATTGATGATGAATCAGGAGATATTTTAAGTGAGGAAATATTTTATCTGGAAAAAGATAATAAGGGCGAAATTATGGACATGGAAGTTGAGGTAACAGAATTTTATGAATATGCTGTAAGCATAGGTGTCGAATTTCATCCTATATATGATATTGGGGTTGCTCCGGCAGCTTATGTTATTGCTAAAAATAAAAAAACTAATAAAGTAATTGAGGGTTGGATAAGTTGCGGAAGTTTTAGGTTTCCTGGAAATTTTTTAGAATTACCCGATGGAATGTTATTGGTAATGGCAGAACCTGAAGCGAAAAAATATTCTTCAAAAGTTAAAATTTACACAAAGTCGGGTGATATTTCTGAAACTACTATCGAAGTTAATAAACCGGTTACTGTTGAGGGATGGAAAATATATCAGTTAGATTATGACCAAAAAATGGGCAAATGGTCAGACATTAGTGTTTTAGAATTGGTAAAAGACCCCTGGATCCCTGTTGTGTATTTTGGAATATTAATGTTATTAATCGGAGCATTATATATGTTTTGGATTGGGAATAAGAAAAAACATTAAGCGTTCAGAACTTAATAAAATAGATATAAACGATAATTTTTATGTAAAATTTAAAAGTTAATCCCGAGCATTCGGAATCAATGTTTACCTCTGATTCCTCCCCTTTGGGGAGGCTAGGAGGGGCTATAAGAAAAAAACAAGTTAATGGATATACTTAACTTCAATAATACAGCCTTTATTACAATTGCCTTATGGATTATTGGCTCTCTGTTTATTTTAAGCGACCAAAAAATTAAAAAAGGCAGCTTAATTGGTAATTTATTTATCATTATTGGAACATTAGTTATCATTAGTTTCGTAATTATTTTATGGATAAAAATTGAAAGACCTCCTCTGCGTACAATCGGAGAAACCAGATTGTGGTATTCTGTTTTTTTGCCAATAGTAGGCATTATTTCTTTTATTAAATGGAATTATAAATGGTTTTTGTATTATAGTTTGGGTATGGCCATATTATTTTTAACGATCAATATTTTTAATCCTGAAATTTTTGACAAAACACTTATGCCGGCTCTGCAAAGCCCATGGTTTGTTCCTCATGTTATTGTTTATATATTATCTTATGCATTATTGGGAGTATCATCGCTTGTGTCAGCCTGGGGACTTTTTTTACACAAATTCAAAACCTTTAATTCGGAGCTTTTAGACAAAGCTGATAACCTTGTTTATATGGGATTTTCCTTACTTACCTTGGGCTTGTTGTTTGGTGCTTTATGGGCAAAAGAAGCCTGGGGGCATTATTGGACATGGGACCCTAAAGAAACATGGGCGCTACTTACCTGGTTGTGTTACTTGCTGTATATACATTTTAGATTTAAACAAAAAAAGAAAGCACTTGCAGCTCTTTGGATTCTTGCTTTAGCATTTGTAATATTATTGATTTGTTGGATAGGAATTAATTATCTTGCTGTAAGTGAAAACTCTGTACATACATATTCAGGCTAACTTAATTTTCAAATAATAATTGCGTATGCAAAAGAAGCAATTATTAATTTATAAAAAAATTTATAATTTTGTTCGTAAAATACGCAACCTTTTAATAAAAATTACGTCTACACATTAACATACTGCTTGGTATCTATGAAGATTTTTCATGTTATTTTTATACTATTAGTATTTGGTTTACACAATATCGAAGCTCAAATAGTTATAAATGAGTATTCTTGTGCTAATATTAGTGTCTTTCAGGACAACTATTCAGAATATGAAGATTGGGTAGAATTGTATAATACAAGTGCTTCTTCAATTGATTTAACAGGATATTATTTAAGCGACAAACCAAGCAATCCTTTAAAATGGACTTTCCCGTCAGTTTCAATACCTGCAAACGGACATTTAATAATTTATGCTTCAGGGAATGATGAATTATCGGGTGGGAATTTACACAGCAATTTTAAATTAACACAAATGAAGCCTGAATCAATTGTTTTTTCTGACCCTTCTGGAACACTTATAGAAACCTTTACTTTAATGCCAAATCAAATTGATCATTCAAGAGGAAGAACAACAGATGGAGCCGCTACTTGGTCGGTATTTACAACACCCACTCCCGATGCAGCAAATAACAACGCAAAAGATGAATACGCAACAACTCCTATATTCAGCCATAGTGCAGGTTTATATGCCGCCACAGTTAATTTAGACATTATTTCACCCGACCCAAATATTACAATATATTATACAACAAACGGAAACACACCAACTACAGCTTCAACAGTAGTTTCCGGAACTATTAGCATAAATAATACTACTGTTGTTAAAGCAAAAGCTTTTAGTAGTACTCCATCAATTCCCCCAAGCTTTGTTGAAACAAATACTTATTTTATTAATGATGTTCATACAATGGCAGTATTATCTGTTAGCGGAGATCAATTAAACAACTTGTTAGGTGGCTCATATATTGAACCAGATGGTGTTTTGGAATATTTTGACGCTAACCAAGCGCCTGTTGATGAAGCATCAGGTTATTTTAATAAACACGGAAATGATTCATGGGCTTATAACCAAAGAGGCATTGATTTTATTGCAAAAGACCAATATGGAATTAATAATGTTATTCACGAAAAAATCTTTAGAACAAAAGACAGAAATAAATTCCAAAGGCTTATAATTAAGGCCGCCGCAAATGATAATTATCCATTTGAAACAGGAGGAGCTCATATAAGAGATTCTTATGTTCATTCTTTATCACAAATTGGTGATCTAAAACTTGATGAAAGATCTTTTGAACCTTGCATACTATATGTAAATGGAGAATATTGGGGAGTTTATGACATAAGAGAAAAAGTTGATGATGCTGATTTTACCGACTATTATTATGATCAGGATGCAGATAACGTGCAATTTTTAAAGACATGGGGAGGAACATGGGCTGAATATGGTGGCGCACAAGCATTAACAGATTGGGATAATATTAAAAATTATATTTTGTCTAACGACATGTCAATTCCGGCAAATTTTGACTATGTTACTTCTATATATAAATGGAAAAGTTTAGTGGATTATGTTGTATTAAATTCTTATGTTGTTTGTTCGGACTGGCTCAATTGGAATACGGCATGGTGGAGAGGACTTGACACTAACGGTTCAAAACTGAAATGGAGATATACATTATGGGATATGGATGCAACATTTGGTCATTATATCAATTATACCGGTATTCCAAATCAAAATGCTAATGCAGATCCATGCAATCCTGAAGATTTGTCAAACCCCGGAGGTCAAGGACATATTCCAATTTTAAATGCTTTAATGGATAACCAAACATTTGAACAATATTATATTGCCAGATATGCTGATTTATCAAATTCGGTTTTTTCATGTGATTTTATGCAAGCCCATTTAGATAGTTTAATTAACCTTATTCAACCTGAAATGCAAAGGCAAATAAATAAATGGGGAGGAACAATGGCGGGTTGGCAGGCTAATGTTCAAACTCTAAGAGATTATATTGATGATAGATGTGCAGAAATAAGTGACGGCATGATAGATTGTTACAATCTTACCGGACCATTTCAAATTACCGTTTTAGTTGACCCACCCGGTTCAGGTAATGTTGAAATAAATTCATTAAATTTGGATTCTTACCCCTGGACAGGAACTTATTACGGAGCCATGAATACTCTGCTTTATGCAAATGATGCACCTGGATGGGATTTCGATTACTGGGAACTTGCTAATAATACTGTTTTACCAAATATAAACGATGAAAATGTTACAACCGACTTTATTGCTGATGATGTAATAATTGCTCATTTTAAATCTACCCTTAATGTTGATATTGGAAATGACACAACAATTTGTCAGGGAGATTCAATATTATTAGATGCAGGACATACCGGAGCAACATTTGTATGGCAAGACGGCTCCACAGATTCAACGCTTTGGGTTTATCAAGCAGGCACTTATTCCGTAACCGTTACAGAAGGCTTTAGTACAGGAGAAGCAAGCATTATAGTTACAATTAATTCCGCAACAACTTGCCCCGATGTTACACTTTGCAATGGTACATTTGCTTATTTAAGTGCTAGCGGAGGTTCAAGTTATTTATGGAGCCCGGCAACAGGCTTGAATAATCCAAATATTCAAAATCCTGTGGCTTCACCAATTGTTACAACAACTTATACTGTTACAGTGACAGATGATGCAGGATGTGAATACACATCTGATGTTACTGTTTTCGTTTCTCCCGGTATAAACATTGATGTAATTGCAAATGATATTGAAGTATGTCCTCACGAAAACGTATATATTACTGCCCAAATATCAGGAGGTGTAGGACCACCATATCAATTATTTATGGATGGTTCAATTATTTCGAGTCCTGTAATTGTTTCTCCCGACACAACAACTATTTATCATATTTATGCTTACGATGCATGTGGTTCTACAACAGATACATTTGTAACAATATATACTTATCCTCTTCCAATAATTAATATTTCTTCAAACAAAACCTTTGGTTGCCAACCCTTACTTGTTAAATTTCACGAGGACGGAAGTGTTGACAACGAGTCATTTATGTGGAATTTTGGCAACAATCTAATATCTCTTTATCAGAACACAGAACACTTATATGAAACATCTGGCACTTTTGACGTATCAATTGATGTTGAAAATATATATGCTTGCAAAACTTCGCTGACTATTAGCGACATGATAACAGTTCATCCAAAGCCAACTGCAAGATTTACTGCAGATCCTGATATAATTAGTATTATTAAACCCATAGTTTATTTCACAAATTATTCTGAATTAGCTGATACGATTTATTGGAACTTTGGAGATGGTAATGCATCGATATTAGAAAATCCAAATCATACTTTTCCGGTTTATCCAACTGGCAAATATAATGTACAACAAATTGCTGCAACAAATAATCATTGCAAAGATACTGCTTTCATGGTAATTACAGTTAAGGATGAATTTACTTTCTATGCACCAACAGCTTTCTCCCCTGATTTCGATGGTATTAATGATGTTTTCAGAATTTATGGAAATGGTATAGATAAAAGAAACTTTTCAATGGTAATTTTTAATCGTTGGGGAGAAATTATTTTTGAAAGCGATGATATGTTTTATGGTTGGAATGGCTCCATATCGGGCGGAGAAATATGCAAACCGGGTACTTATACATGGCTGGTTAATTATAGAAATACACAAGGAATAGAATACTCCAAATCGGGTTCTGTTACATTAATAAAATAAATTAAAACACTTTATTTTTTGAAGGTATAGCAATAAAATTTTTAAGGTAAAAAGGTTCAAAATATGCAATATCTTCAAAGTCTTTTTTTAAATATTTCTGATATGCTAATTGCGATAAAAAGGAAGCAGACATATCAAAATCATTGAAAACAGCATTTTTATGTTTAATAATGTCTTGGCATTTAATTGCTCCATTGCCAAAAAAATGCACTTTATTTTTATTCAAAATTTCAGAAAAAGAATTTTCTGTAATTACTTTGGCAGCAACTAGAATAAGCTCTTCAAGTTCAATATTAAAAACAGAATAATATACTTCCATTCTGCGGGCATCGATCATGGGGCAAAATAATGTTTTTTCCTGAAACTTTTTAATTTTATTAATATACCCAAAAGCAAGAGATTTTAAAGTATTGATACTTATCAATGGAAGATTTGCTCCATAGCATAATCCTTTTGCAAGCGAAACACCAATTCTTAATCCTGTGTACGACCCGGGTCCCTTGCTTACTGCAATAGCATCCAAATCGCTAACAGTTAAATTATTTTCAGTAATTATTTTTTCAATAAAAACAGATAATAATTTTGAGTGTGAATTATCAATATCGGTTTCTTTAAGGGTAATCAATTTTTTGTTTTTCGATAATGCTACCGAACAAATATTGGTAGTGCTTTCAATGCTTAATATTAGGGGCATATATTGTTCCTTTTTTACGTGTATTTTTGTTAATCATTGATGGTCATTTGTTCGCTTTGCTCACGTCATTCATTGTTATTAAGTCATTAATCATTCCCTTCACAAAAAATCGGGACAAGTTATGTGGTTATGAACCATTAACTAATCAGATTTTTCATTAAACAAGTTTTCTTTCGAAACTTTTTCAACCTTCATTTTATCCTTTAATTTTTTGGCAATTGCATTATACGGAGCGGATACAACTTCTTCGCCTATAGTAAGACCTGAAATAATTTCAATGTAATCGCTGTCCTGAATACCTGTTTTTACAATTTTTTTTGTTACTTCCTCATCAATATAAGTAAAAACAACTTCATCTATTTTTTCATCATTTTCATCATTTTCATCAAGAGTATCAATTCTGGTTGTTACAGCTTGTATGGGAACGGCTAAAATATCGAAAGCTGTATGTGTCCGGATATCAACCGTTGCAGACATGCCGGGACGAAACGGATAATAATCAGGTTCATTTTCCGGTATTAAATGCTTATAAGATTTAGGTAAAATTCTTATTTTTACTTCAAAATTTGTTACCTGGTCGGTTGCAATACCTGCAGAATTTGCAGAATTTGCAATTTCTGTAACAATTCCTTTAAATTCGTCTTCAAAATAAGCGTCTACTTCTATTAAGGCGGTGTCCCCATAACTTACGTGAACAATATCATTTTCGTTTACATCTACTTTAACTTCCATTAAATAAAGGTTTGCTATACGTAATAATTCAGTTCCTGCCATTTGTGCTGTTCCAACAACCCTTTCCCCTTTTTCAATATTCAGTTTTGAGATTGTTCCACTTATTGGTGAGTAAATTGTAGTTTTTGATAAGTTTTCACGAGCTTCTTTTAAAGATGCCTCAGAACTTTTAACAGAATATTTTGATGCATCAACATTTGCTTTTGCAATTAAATATGCAGTTTCTGCTGTTTCGTATTCAGAATCAGAAATAGTTTTACTTTGCCACAATTTTTTCATTCTATTGTAAGCATTTTCTTTATCAATAAGCGAGGCTTCTGTTTGTGCAAGTTGTGCTTTTGCAGAGTTCAGCATAGCTTCCATTCTATCTGAATTTGACAAGTAAATATCCGGTTTAATTTTCAGCAACAAATCACCTTTTTTAATTTCCTGACCTTCCATTACATAAAGCTCAACTATTTCTCCGGAAACATCAGGACTTATTTTTATTTCAGTTTCAGGTTGAATTTTTCCATTTGCAGTTATAGTTTCAACAATTGTTCGTTTTGTTACTTCTTCAGTATAAATTTTATATGTATATGCTTCACCAAACCACCCCATTTGTTTCCCGATTATGGCAAATACTAAAAATAAAACTGTAATAATTAATAAATATTTTAATGGTTTTTTTTTTTTCATTTTCATTAAAAGTTATTCCACATGGGAAAATAGAGTTTATCAATCGTTAAAATTAATAATTAATATTTAATGTTTGTATAAAAATAACTCAAATTTGATTTTTATTTATATATTTGTACGCGATAATAAATACTGTGTTTCATGAAGAAAATAATTTTTCTATTTGCAATTTATATTATTTTCAGCACAACTTTTTTTGGTCAAGAAGCTTTAAAACGTAGTTTTAATGAGGCAACCCGTTATCTCTTTTTTGAAAATTATGGAGAAGCATTAAAATATTTGTCAATTGCTTACAAATCTGAACCCGATAATGCAAATGTTAATCACCTTATAGGGCTTTGTATAATAAATAGCCCTGTTCATAAAGAAAAAGCTATTCCTTATCTTTTAAAATCAGTGAAAAATATAACAACTGAATATGAAAAAGAATCATATAAAGAAAAAGGAGCACCGATTGAAGCTTATTTATATTTGGGACAGGCTTATCATTATAATTATCAGTTTGACAAAGCTATCACAGCATTTAATAAATACAAAGAATTATTACCTGATAATTCTGAAGAAAAATTAGAAGAAACTAACCACTATCTGTATTGGTGTATGAATGCAAAAGGAATGATGAAAGATTCGGCTGAAATTAAAATAACAAACATTGCAACGGTAAATACAAAATTTGATGAACACACACCAGTAATAAATGCAGATGAAACAGTGATGATTTTTACTTCAAGAAGACCTGGCAGTACAGGAAATATTAGAACAGACGATGGAAGGTTTTTTGAAGATATTTATATATCAAAAAAAGAAAATGAAAAATGGGGAATTCCTGTAAAAATAAGTGAAAATATTAACTCGAATGGGCATGAAGCTACAATTGCGCTTTCTGCTGATGGGAAAGAACTTTTTATATACAAAGATGATTATGGAGTCGGGAATATATATTCGAGTAAATTGGACGAAAATAATATTTGGTCAAAACCACAAAAATTAGGTTCTAACGTTAATACCAGTTCAAATGAAACACATGCCACTATCACATCAGATATAAATACTCTTGTATTTATTAGTGACAGAAAAGAGGGGTATGGAAAAACAGACTTATATATTGTTCGTCACCTTCCTAACAATGAGTGGGGTTTGGCACAAAATATCGGCAATGTAATTAATACCAAGTATGATGAAGAAGGAGCCTTTATTCATCAGGATGGAACATTTCTGTTTTTTAGTTCAAAAGGACATAATTCAATGGGTGGTTTTGACCTCTTTTATTCGGAACTACAAGATGATAGCACATGGTCTAAGCCAATAAATCTGGGATACCCAATAAATACAACAGGTGATGATGTTTTTTATGTTTTATCTTCAGATGGGAAAAGAGCATATTATTCTTCTCTAAAAGAAGGAGGAATGGGCGGAAGAGATATTTACCAAATGGATTTGCTCTCATTGCCGGAACGATCATCAGCTGTAATAATGGGATATATTCGCATAGCCGATACTCAAAAAATACAAAAAAAAGTTACTATAACTGTTTTAGATTTAAAAACAGATAAAGTATATGGAATTTACAGACCAAATAAAACTACCGGATTACTTACAATGATACTGCGACAAGGAAAAGAATATAGAATAATGCTTGAAGTAGAAGGGCGGAGTTTTAAAGAAGACAAATTAGTTGTTCCTGGAAATTCATCCTTTTTTGAAACTAATGACCCAATATTGATAGAAACAATTGGTACTGTTGATTAAAATTGATTTACGATCTTGGATGAAATTGAATAATTGTTTCTCTTAAATATTCTCTATCTAAATGCGTGTAAATTTCAGTTGTAATTATTGATTCATGTCCTAACATTTCTTGTATTGCACGCAAATCAGCTCCCCCTTCAACTAAATGTGTAGCAAATGAATGTCTAAATGTATGTGGACTGATATTTTTCTTTAACCCTATTATTTCCGCAAGGTTTTTAATAATTGTAAAAATCATAACTCTTGTTAGTTTTTTTCCACGTCTGTTTAGAAAAACAATATTTTCTGAATCTTTTGCGATATTCAGTTTATTTCTATCGTTATCCAAATATAAATTTATTTCTTTTATAGCTTTATTACTTATTGGAACAAGTCTTTCTTTATTGCCTTTTCCAATTACTTTAATAAAGCTTTGATTAAAATACATATTTGTAAGCTTTAATTCAATAAGCTCTGTAACACGCAATCCACAACTGTATAATGTTTCAAGCATGGCTTTATTCCTTTGTCCTTCAGGCTTACTAAGATCAATTGCAGAAAGTAATTTATCAATTTCATTAACATTTAATACTGTTGGTAATTTTCTTCCAATTTTAGGAGTTTCAATTAATGCTGCCGGATCTTTTTCAATTTTTTCTTCAAACAATAAATATTTATAGAATGATTTTATACCCGAAACTATTCTTGCCTGAGACCTTGGACTTAGTCCCATTTTATGTACCCATTCTAAAAAATCTTTTATGTTTTTATATTCAACCAATAGAGGAGAAATATTGTTATTTATTTCAACAAATTGTTTAAAGAGTTTAACATCATGAATATATGCATCAATAGAGTTTGCGGAAAGAGAGCGTTCAATTTTAAGGTAAGATTTATATTCTAATATTGCTTCTTGCCAAATCATAGCTTTTTCAAATGTTTTTCAAAATTACATAATTAAAATGACTAAAATACTTAAAATTCAAAATGACTAAAATCAAACTTCTCCTGACATGCGTAATAAATAGTTCGCACAATTAATTGACTTTTCCGAAAAATTGGGGAGTCTATGTTTCAGGGCTTTTAATATTAAAAATAAGTAACCCCGTATTTCCTGCCTATGTGCCAAAACACTTTGGTCGGCAGGTAAGGCGAGTAAAAGGATAGGGTCATAATGCCATCTGCGAAATTTTGATGACAAACGAATTATTCGTATAGCAAAGTTCTTAGTCCTTTTTTTTAAGGGGATTTTCGGTTGCGCACAACATAAACTTTCCAAATTTATTAGGATTTTTTTCAATCATTTTAGTCATTTTGAATTTTAGTCATTTTGAATTATTAATTGCGAATGCTTACATAAAAAATTATTATTTGTATTAGTTTTGTACTCTGAAAATAAATTATTGTATGGCTAAAAAAGAACCCAAACTTTGGAGTGATTTTAATTCTTTTATAAGAAGAAACAGAAAGCGATTTCTTGTAAAGCAAACACCAAAAGTTATTTGGCTTACAGGATTGTCTGGTGCCGGTAAAACTACTTTAGCCTTAGAATTGGAAAAAGAAATTTTAAAAAAGGGCTATTTTACTAAATATTTTGATGGAGATATAATGCGAGAAGGAATAAATAAGGATTTAGGATTTAGTGTAGAAGACAGAAAAGAGAATATCAGAAGAATTGCAGAAATTGCTAAAATATTTTTTAACAGTGGTATTATTGTTATGTGTGGATTTATCACACCCACACACGAAATGAGAGAAATGGCAAAATCTATAATTGGGCATAAAAATTTTATTGAGGTTTTTGTTAATTGCCCAATTGAAGAATGCGAAAAAAGAGATGTTAAAGGATTATATGCGAAAGCCCGAGGAGGAAAAATCAAAGACTTTACAGGTATTGATTCTGTTTATGAAATACCAATAAATCCCGATATTGAAGTAAGAACAGATTTGTGGTCGGTAAAAAAAACCACTAAATATTTATTTAAATCAGTATTGTCAAAAATAAAATTTAAAAACAGAAATTTGCCAATTGCATAATTAAATTAATATTTTTAGATGAAAAAATATAATATTACACACTTACGTGAATTAGAAGCAGAATCAATTTATATTATTCGCGAGGTAGCTGCACAATTTGAAAAACCTGTATTACTATTTTCAGGAGGAAAAGATTCTATAATAATGTATTATTTGGCGAGAAAAGCTTTTTGGCCAGCCAAAGTGCCTTTTTCATTAATGCATATCGATACAGGACATAATTTTGATGAAACAATAAAGTTTAGAGATGATCTTGTAGAAAAAACAGGCGCAAAACTAATTGTTGCTTCTGTTCAGAAATCTATTGATGAAGGGAAGGCAACTGAAGAAACAGGATATAATGCCAGCAGGAACTTGTTGCAAACAGGAACTCTTTTAGATGCAATTGAAAAGAATAAGTTTGATGCCGCACTTGGAGGGGGAAGACGCGATGAAGAAAAAGCCAGAGCAAAAGAAAGATTCTTTTCTCATAGAGATGAATTTGGACAATGGGACCCAAAAAATCAAAGACCGGAATTGTGGAATATCTTCAATGGTAAAAAAAATATGGGCGAACATTTTAGAGTATTTCCAATAAGCAACTGGACAGAAATGGATGTGTGGCAATATATTTATCTTGAAAAAGTTGAAATACCCGATTTATATTTTACTCATAAGCGTGAAGTATTTTTAAGGGATGGGGTTTGGCTTGCAAAAGCTCCTTTTATGAAACTTAAACCAAGTGAAAAAGCTATTGTTAAAAATGTGCGTTGTCGTACAATTGGCGATATTTCTTGTACAGGATTAACTCTTTCAACAGCACACAGCTTAGAAGATATTATTCATGAAGTAGCGGTAACAAGAACAACAGAAAGAGGTGGTAGGGCCGATGATAAAAGATCGGAAGCAGCAATGGAAGACAGAAAAAAAGAAGGATACTTTTAAAAAAAGTCAAAAGACAAAAATAAAACGACAAATTACAAACAGTTACTAATCATTTTATAATCAGAACATGTTAAAAGAAAACAAAAAAAATAAAACAAAAGAAAGCGGAAAAGAATCAGGTTATCTAGATATGCAATTACTTCGTTTTACAACTGCAGGAAGTGTTGATGATGGTAAAAGCACATTAATTGGAAGATTATTATATGACAGTAAAGCTATTTTCGAAGACCAAATGGAAGCAATTGTGGCTGCTAGTGAAATGAGGGGTGAAGAACATGTTAATCTTGCTCTTTTAACAGATGGATTACGCGCGGAACGAGAACAGGGAATAACAATTGATGTTGCATACAGGTATTTTGCTACTCCAAAACGAAAATTTATTATTGCTGATACACCCGGACATATTCAATATACAAGAAATATGGTTACCGGAGCTTCTACGGCAAATGTTGCATTAATACTTATTGATGCCCGTAATGGAGTTATTGAGCAAACCATTAGACACGCATTTATTGCATCTCTTTTACAAATACCACATATTATTGTTTGCATAAACAAAATGGATCTTGTAGATCATAAAGAAGATATTTTTGAAAAGATTAGAAATGATTTTAATGCATTTTCCGCAAAATTAGACGTACAGGATATTCGTTTTGTTCCAATTAGTGCTCTTAATGGAGATAATGTTGTTGAGCGTTCAAAAAATATGGATTGGTTTACCGGACCAACACTAATGTATTTATTAGAAAATATTCATATTTCCAGTGATTATAATATGATAGATGCCCGTTTTCCTGTTCAGTATATTGTTCGTCCTCAGTCAAAAGAATATCACGATTATCGTGGTTATGCAGGTAGAATTGCAAGTGGTGTTTTTAAACCGGGTGATGAAGTTACAATTTTTCCTTCTGGATTTAATTCAAAAATTAAATCAGTTGATTCCATGAATAAAAAATTAAAAATGGCTTATGCTCCTCAGTCTGTAACTTTAACATTAGAAGATGATATTGATATTAGCAGAGGAGATATGATTGTGAGAAAAAACAATTTGCCTAAAAATAGTCAGGATATTGATTTAATGATTTGTTGGTTAAGCGAAAACCCAATACATGAAAAAGGAAAATATGCAGTAAAACATACTACAAATGATGTACGCTGCATTATTAAAGAAATAGTTTATAAGGTTGATATCAATACATTGGGCAGAAATACCGAAGACAAATCAATTGGACTTAACGAAATAGCAAGAATTAAAATAAGAACTACAAAACCTATTTATTTTGATTCGTACAGAAAAAACAGAATAACAGGAAGTTTAATATTAATTGATGAGGCAACTAATAATACTGTTTGTGCCGGAATGATAATTTAATATTGAGAACCCTCCTCAGCTATACTGGAAATTGAGGAACAACATCCAAAGGGGATTAAGCATTTCTGAACTATGCCCTATAATTAACTTATGCAGATTTTACATTTCCCACTTTCGGGAATATAATCTTTAAGGTTTCTAATAACTCTTTGTTTATATGTCATATTTGTGATTCTGCATGCAATAATCAAAATATTACATGCAATAATCAGAATACGGACTGCAATAATACAATTACGGGCTGTTATAATCATAATACTAACAGCAATAATGGAAATAATGACTCCAATATTAGAAATACGGACTGCAATAATCGGAATACGGACTGCAATAAGCAGAATGCGGACTGCAATAATCAGAATACGGACTGCAATATTAGAAATATAACATGCAGAATAACAAATATTGCACTCCGCCAAAGATTAATTGACAAGCACAAAACAATAACCGATGCCTATAAGATAGTTTATGACAAGCATGATAGACTGTGGCAAAACATTGATAGTCTTGTTGGTGATTTACACTTTTTCAAGTATCAGCTTTAGAGAATAAATATACCCACATAGTTATTCCAAGAAAGTACTCTCTTTGCGAACTTGATTCGGGAAGAGATTTAGGTGAGGTTATAATTTATAATTGAAATGCAGAGAGTTTCTATCTTTTTTATTATTTTTGGTGTATGAAGAAACTGATTGTGATATTATTTCTTTCTTTTTCAATTTGGACTTTTGGACAAAATGATACATTAAAAGAAAATAATAATATAAGAAGTGAAAAAAAATATGGGTTTTCATTTTTTATAGGTGGTCCTACATTTCTTGGTTTTTCTCTTGATGCATTTGTCTTGCCCCAAGTTAATATAGAAGCAAGTGTTTTAGCATTAGGTATTCTTCTTGGAGCAAATGGTGGAATAAAATATCATCCTTTTGGAGGTAAAAACAATCTATATTGGTCGCCATATATTGGAGCAGAATACGGGCGGTTAGAGCTTGTCCCTTCTGATTCATATCGTGAGTTTTATTTCCCTTTAGGTGTTAATTATACTGGAAAAAAATGGTTGAATTTCTCATTTGATATTGGATATTTTATAATTACTGATAGATATAATGACAATAAAATAGCAAATGGGCTTCCTTGGGCTTGTTTGAAATTAGGTTTTAGATGGTAAAATCCCTTAAACCGTCTTCCTATACCTCCAAACAGCAAGCCCATTAATAAGGCTAAAAGACCCCTCTTTGTCTCCCCTGCAAGGGGAGAAAAGTCCTCTCCTTTTAGGAGAGGATTTAGGTGAGGTCATAATTTTTAATTGAAATGCAGAGAGTTTCTCCCTTTTTTTGTTATCTTTGTTTGCAGATGAAAAAAGTAATTGCATTTCTAGGCTTCAGTTTTATATTATCTTTTTTGTTTTCTCAGGATATTATAATTACTAATGAAAATGATACAATTGGATGTAATATCAAATCTATGGATTCTTTAACAATATCTTATGTTCCACACTTTCAAACTGCTGAGACATGGATATCTAAAAGCGACATTAAAACTTATGTTAAAGATTTCGGACATTATACCAATAAAAACATTGATATTAACTCTGTAAGTGAGGACTTAAATATTGGAACAAAAGGGAAAGATAGATTGCTGCTTAAATCTAACGAAATAATCATTTGTAAAATAATTGAAGTAAACGAAAGCACATTGATATATAAAATAGGAGATGAAATTATTTCCATTAAATTAAACGATGTTTCAGATTTTATAATTAAGAATTATAATAAGAAAAGAAAAAAAATTAAAACAGAACTTAATCCAGTTATTACTAAAGAAGGTTCAGAATATTTAGATTTTATTACAGTTTATCATTCCATTAGATTTAAGACATATACAAATATGATGGAGAATAATTCAATCTGTTTGAATATTATTAATACTGAAAAAGATGAGGTTGTAGCCACAATAAGTGTTGGAGATAAAATTTCTGAAACTTCATCAGTTTCTGGAATTACAGAACTTGATTTATTTATTATTTATAAAGACAACAATGATTATAATGAACTCAAAATAAAAATAAATGAAATGCAATATATCTCATTCAAGGGCACTACTTGGAATAAAGAACAAACTGAAAAATTTCTCCTTTCTGCAATAACGAGTTATCCCAATATTGGTATGGCTTTTTATTCTCTTGAATATAATACCGTAGATTTGAAAGAAGGGACATATAAAATTGAAGTTATTAAAAACTGCAACAAATAAGTTCCAACTGCATTTATCAAGAGAATAAAAATCTCACGAAAGTGTACTTCGAGTGCCTCAGCATGACTTTCTACTTTATAACTTGATAAACTTGATAAACTGTTCAACCTCTCAACTTATAAACCCATCAACTATATCTCACGAAAGTGAAATCCCCCTAAACCGTCTTCCTATATCTCCAAATAGCAAGACTAATAATAGCAGTGGCATAAATTATCATAGCATATATCTCGCTAAGAATATTGGCAAAAGAAGAGCCTTTTAGCAGCACCATACGTATTACCTTAATAAAATAATAGAAAGGATTTATAATATTTACATTTTGTGCCCATTTTGGCATAGTTTCTACTGGGGTAAACAGTCCGCTCATAAGTATAAATACAAGCATAAAAAAGAATGTCATAAACATTACCTGCTGTTGAGTATTGGCTATGGTAGACAAAAACAGACCTATGCCCAGAGATACCAGCAGGTATAATCCGGCAAAAACAAATAGTGTAAGTAGACTACCCACAATAGGTATATGAAATAGAAGCTTGCCCACGATAAGACCAAAAGAAAGCTCGAACAAAGCAATTATCAAAAACGGAAGCAGTTTGCCAATAATAAACTGATATTTCTTAATAGGCGTAACATTTATTTGCTCTATAGTTCCCATTTCTTTTTCGCGCACAATATTTAACGCAGTAAGAAACATTCCAATAATAGTAACCAGAATTACCAGTATGCCAGGTACCATATATATTTTGTAATTGAGCTCGGGATTGAACCAGTATGAGCTGGTAATATTTATGCTTTTATTTTTGAAACCCTTGGGCGGATTTTTCCACTTGGCAATTACATATAGGTTGAATTTTGTTATAATAGATGTAGAATAAGCATTAATAAGTCCAGCTGTCATAGAGTTTACAGCATTTATCTGCAATTGTATATCTGATTTGTTTTCTCTTACCAGATTTTTTTCAAATCCGTATGGGATATTAAGAATTATATCGCATTTGTCTGAGGTTAGCATAGCACTGTTTTCTTTGTCAGAGAAAGAACCATAGCTCACCCTGTAAAATGGCGAACCTTCGAATTTGCTTATCAGCTCTCTAGATGTCTGCGATATATCTCTGTCAACAATCAGCATATCGATATTTTTCATTTCGAAATTGGCTGCATTTACAAGTACCAGAAGCATTACAATAGGCAACACAAATATCAGAGGCAACATAGTTCTGTTCCTGAAAATCTGGATAAATTCCTTTTGTATTATGTATAATATCGTTCTCACAATTATTCTAGTCTTGTTTTAAATTTTTTCACGCTAAGTGCCAGAAATAATAGAGTCATTCCTGCCAATATCAGCGTTTCTTTCCACACAAACATCAGTCCGGTGCCTTTAATCATTACGTGTTTTAATATTATGATAAAATATTTTGGAGGCATTATATGACAAAGCCATTGTAGCACATCGGGCATATTTTCTATAGGAAAAATAAATCCTGAAAGCAACATGGTGGGAAGTAATAGTGCAAACATAGAAATAAACATAGCCACTTCTTGGTCTTTTGCAATTGTAGATATTAATATTCCAAGTGATAGTGAAAGAAGAATAAATAGTATGCTCTCTGCAAGCAAAAGAACTATGCTCCCATTTATAGGCAGCCCAAAAACAAAATATCCAAGCAATATAATTGTTACTGCATTGGTAAACGATATAGCTACATATGGTATTACTTTGCCTATAATTATTTGCAAAGGTTTGAGTGGCGAAACCAGCAGCACCTCCATTGTTCCCATTTCTTTTTCGCGGGCTATAGATATTGATGTCATCATTGCCGAAATAAGCATAAGTATTAGCGCCATTGTACCGGGTACAAACATATACACGCCTTTCATACTTTCGTTGAATACCATTCGTACCTCTGGAACAATTTGCATTGGCATTTCTATATCTTTGTTCTCTTTTTTCAGGTAATCGTAAATTATTCCCGATGTGTAATTTACAATCATATTGGCTGTATTGGCATCCGATGCATCGGCCAATAGCTGAATATTGGCTGTCTTTTCTTTTTCTAGATTAGCTGCAAAATTTGGTTCGAATATTATTACCTCACGTATGCTTCCGTCTTTAAAAGCTTCTTCTATTTCTTTGCTCGAAGACAGATCTTTTTCAAGAATAAAATATCCTGACGATAGTATTTTGTTGGTGATTTCTTTTGTCACATTATCTTTCGATTTGTCTAAGATTGCAATATGCACATCTTTAAAATCGTTGGTAACAACATATCCAAAAATCAGGATTTGGGCAATTGGCATAGCAAATAATATAAGCATGGTACGCACATCTCTGAAAATGTGGTAAAACTCCTTTTTTATAAAACCTGCAAATTGTTTCATTATTTATTCAATGTTTCTGGCCAGTTTAACAAATACCTGATCCATATTTTCTGCTTTATATTCTTTTTTCAGATTGTCGGGAGTGTCAAGCGCATCTATTCTCCCATCAACCATAATTGTAACTCTGTCGCAATATTCTGCCTCGTCCATATAGTGTGTAGTAACAAATACAGTAATTCCATTGTGCGCTGCTTCGTAAATCATATCCCAGAATTGACGGCGAGTAATTGGGTCGACACCACCAGTTGGCTCATCTAGAAATACTATTTTAGGATTGTGAAATATGGCAATAGAAAATGCAAGCTTTTGTTTCCACCCAAGTGGGATAGATGCAATCAGAGTATTTGCATAATCGTTCATCCTAAGACGGTCTAGTAGCTCGGCAGTTTTTTCTTTTATATAGCTTCTCTTTAGTCCATAAATGCCAGCATAAAAACGAATGTTTTCTTTTACTGTCATATCCTCGTACAAAGAAAACTTCTGACTCATATAACCAATATTCTTTTTTATCTTTTCTGTTTGCTTGTAGACATCAAATCCGGCAACAGAAATTTCCCCAGATGTGGGTTTAGACAATCCGCAAAGAATTTTCATGGCTGTGGTTTTGCCTGCTCCGTTTGCCCCCAAGAAACCAAATATCTCACCACGATAAACATCAAACGTCAAGTTGTCGTTTGCAGTAAAATCCCCAAATTTTTTTATCAGGTTTTTTACTGTTATTATTTTATCGTTTGTGTTTACTGCCATTTTTAGTTTTCCATCAATCTCATAAAACAATCTTCAATGTTGGGTTCAATCTTTTCTATTTTTATTTCTTCATGATTATTCCCAATCAAGTAGTCTTTCAATTCATCGATATTTGTGTTTTCTTGCTTTGAGGTGTAATGCAAATTCTGCCCGAATAAAAATACCGATGAGGTGTTTTCATATTCCTTCAAATCATTTTTTAATCTATAAATATCGCGAGAACTAACAGAGTACAACTCTTCTTCGAAACTCTTAATAGTGTTAACTGGAGTATCTATCGATAATATCTTGCCCGACTGCATAAGTGCAATTCTATCGCACATGCTTGCTTCGTCCATGTATGGAGTAGAAACTAATATTGTAATTCCTTTTTCTTTCAGTCGTTTCAGCATTTCCCAAAATTCTTTTCTCGATACTGCATCTACTCCTGTAGTTGGCTCATCAAGGATAAGTATTGTGGGCTTGTGAATTAATGCACAGGAAAGAGCCAGCTTTTGTTTCATTCCTCCCGAAAGTTTTCCTGCCAACCGCTTTTTGAATGGCTCAATCTGAATGTAAATATCTTTTATCAGATCATAGTTTTCTTCAATAGTAGTACCAAAAACTGTAGCAAAAAAATTAAGGTTTTCTTCAATAGATAAATCCTGATACAATGAGAAACGTCCGGGCATATAACCAAGTATCTTTCTTAATTTCTTGTAGTCTTTTACTATATCAAGATTATTGAGTGTTGCTGTGCCAGTATCGGACAATAGGAGAGTGGTAAGAATTCTAAACAATGTAGTTTTGCCAGTTCCATCAGGACCTATAAAGCCAAACAATTCTCCTTTATTGATAGAAAATGAAATATCCTTAAGAGCTTTCACCTTTCCTTTTTCATAAGATTTTGAAAGATTCTCTACTCTTACAATTTCTTCACTAAGATTTGATATGTTGGTTTCCTTAATCATTTTTATTAAACTCATCGGATGACTTCAAGTCATACGATGAATGTTTAGAATATATTTTTAAGTTTCTTCTCATCAATTGCTATATATGATTGATTATAGAAATAATCTTTATCAAAATTTATTATTTCTTCAGCAAGGTTTTTATTACAAAGAGTTCCCTTTCTTAAATTACAATAATCTATAAAAGAAGAATATTCCCAATCCTCCATTTTTTCAATTAAACCTGCTATTAAAGGATTTTGATGTATATAATGAAAACAAATAGATGAATAGTTTGTTTTTGACCTATAATCATTTAAGCATTTAGCTTTAGTCTTCTGTTGAAATAGAGAACCAGTAAGATTCTCCTTCTTATTTATAGCTCTTGTATAAGATCGTAAAAGTACACCTATAGCATTACTGATTTTTCTTGATAATAACTCATCGGATGACTCTAAGTCATCCGATGAATGTGTTGACAAACTTTTCACTTGTACTAATAAATGGAAATGATTAGGCATTAAACAATATGCAAGAATATCAACAAAAGGCAATAACTCTTTTCTAATTTTCTTAAGAAAATATATATAGTTATCATGACTAAAGAATATCTTTTGTCTATTATTTCCTCTGTTATAAATATGATAAATATTTTCTTTTTCGAAATACATATTATTTAAATAATTAACTTATTTAACAACTAATAACTCATCGGATGACTTGAAGTCATCCGATGAATACTTAGAAATTTACTTCACCCGGCATTCCTATTTTCAGACTTCCGTCATTTACTACTGAAATCTTTACAGCATAAACCAGATTTACTCTTTCTTCTTTTGTTTGAATAATTTTTGGAGTAAACTCCGATTGTTCAGAAATCCATATTATTTTCCCATTAAGCTCTGTGTTTTCATCTTTGTTTTTATCGATTAGAACTTTTACCTGCTGACCAATCTTAATACTGCTTAGTTGGTCGCCGCTTACATAAACCCGAAGTTCGAGTTTAGAAAGATCTGCAATTTTGTATAATGGTTTTCCCATAATAGCAAGCTCGTGTTGCTCTACATATTTTTCGAGTATAGTTCCAGAAATTGGACTTTTCAAAACAGAGCGAGAAATCATATCTTCTACTTGAACAATTTGCGAATCCATGACTTTTAGCTCATTAAGAACTGTGCTGTTTTGCACTTCAATTGCACTTATCTGCTTATCGAGAATATCAATCTGACTATTGATATCGTCCATTTGTTTTTGAGTGGCGGCTTCGTCTTTCAATAATTTCTCAACTCTTTCTTTTTCGAAAAGAAGCTTTTTCTTTTGTTCTTTTAGAACTGCAATCTGCGAAAGTATATGTCCAAATTTTGTAGAAACCGCTTGCTTTTGTGCAATTGCTTGGTCTTTCTTTAATGACAGCTGAATAGTGTCAATTAGTCCTATCAAATCTCCTTCTTTTAGACTTTGACCTTCTTTTATATTCAAGCTAATTATTTTACCACTTGATTCTGACGATACTACTGTTTCAACTGCTTCGAAATTGCCATAAGCATCAGATTGTTCTTCGTTGTTATTACAAGCAGTAATAAACAAAGCAAGTATTGATATTGTTATAATTATTCTTTTCATTTTAAAATCCTTTTAATGTTATATAATTGATCTTAGCTTGTTCAAGTTTTATTTTATGTATTGCCAATTCTATTTTGGCCATAGTTTCAGTATTTAAATCTGTGAGATAATCTGTAAATTTTATTACTCCATTTTTTAATTGCGATTCTGACTTTTTGCTTATGTTTTTTCTTAATCCAACAATTTGTTCATCTGTTTCAATCATCTTTTCCAGATTATCAATATCCGATTGAGAGTTGCGAATTGCAATATTCATGTTTTTATCAAAAGTCTCTTTTTGGGTGTCTATAATCTGCTTTGTGATTTCAATATTTTGTTTGTCATTTTTGGTTTTATTCCAGTCCCAAAGATTCCAGCTAAGCTTTGCTCCAACAATATAAAATGAATCAAACTGATCGCTTAACATATTATATCCTGGTCTGCCATAACCAACTTGTCCAAAACCATAAATCATTGGAAATCTCTTCTTTGATAATAATTTCGATGAGGCATCAAGTTTTGATTTTGTCAAATCAAAATATAAATCTTCTGGTCTTATTGTAGTGCTTGGTAAAACATTATTGTTGGGAAGTGCAATTATAGTTTTATCATTAATTTCTTTTCCTGTATATTCTGCCAGAGCATTAATCAATTTCTCTCGGTTGATTTTTAGCTCCATTTGTTTTTGCTCAAGCTTTAATAATTCTGCTTTAAGTAGGTCTTCGTCAGACCCCAGCAATACTCCATTTTCAACACCTGACTTTATTATTGATTTCTGTTTCTCTAATATTCCTTTTGTCAATTCAAGCTGTTTTTCTGTTTCCTGGAAAACTAGAATCCCAAAATATAAAGAGTTGATAATGTCCTTCAATTTATAAAGCTCAACCTCGGTTTTTTGTAGATTCAGATTGAAATCTGCTTGCCCAATATCTTTTAGAGTTTTATTTATTCCTGCATCATACAATACCTGAGAAAAATCAAGTGATACTGCGTACTGATCTTTTGCAGGCTCTGGAATATCAGGAGAAGGTATTTGTCCTATTCCAGGAATTTCTGGAAATTCAAGATCAATTTTTGTAACATCAGACTGATATGTGGCTTTACCATTCAGACTTAATCGAGGATAATAAATTGTTGAAATACTTTTATTATTAAGATCATTAGATTGCTGGTAAAGCTCCTTTTGCTTGCTTATAGGATAATTATCTTTTGCTAATTCATAGCAATTGAAAAGACCTAATGTGTCTTGAGCAAATCCTGAAATATAAAATAACAGGAGCAGTATTAAAATGTATTGTTTCATTTTTTTATAGAATTAATTATAAATTTTGATACTTCAAGTTTCCTTTCTGCAAGAAAATCATCATAATCAGTTTTATTACTATCAAATTCCACAGCTTCTATTATTGCTCTTCCAGCTACAGGAAAAATGCACATTGATAGCATATTCACGAAAAGATGTCTTGGGTCAGTTTCTTTGATAATCCCTTTTTCAATTTCTTTATATACACTCTTATTAAATCCTTCAACAGGATTTTGATCTAATGTCCCGATTGTTTCTAACATAATAGTTAAGATCCCTTTTGGATTTCTATTAAGTTCATTCATTACAAATAATGGAATAGAAGGATTTTTCGTAATTAAGTCGATATATGAAGAGGAGAATTGTTCAATCTTATCAAATAATGGAATATCTTCTGATAGAAGTTTAATAGTTTTTGGAGCAAACTTCTTAAAAGCAGATTTAAATACTGCACCAAAAAGTTTTTCTTTGCTTCTATAATAATAGTGCAAAAGTGATTTGTTTATCTTTGCTTCATCGGCAATTTCCTGCATTCTCGCACCAGACATACCTTTTTTTACAAATACTTTTTCGGCAGCTTCTAAAATTTTATTTTCCGTTTCTTGTTGTAATTCAGCCATAAGTGATTAATTAAAAGGTTTAACTAAATAGATTAAGTAAATGGTTTAACCAATTGGACAAAAATAAGACAAAAAAATGATTTAACAAAAAAAGGGGGGGGAATTTAATAATTTATTATTATCTTAATTTTTTTTCTACACTAGAAAATAAAATGTGGAGTGTAATGAATCTTTTTTAATACAATACTTCGGAATGAGTTTTTAATCTTGTTTTACGATTTTGTAAGTGCCAAATACTTTTCCTGAACGATCTTGAAGTTTCAAAATATAATGTGCGGAAGAATAGCCACTTAAATCAATTGCTCCTTTATTGTTTTCAAGGTTTTTATTATAAATCTTTTTCCCGTTTATGTCAAATATGTCAGCAATTATTTCAATATTGTTTGCTCCTGTAATTTCAATATTTACAAAATCGTTTGTTGGATTAGGATATACAATACAATTAAATTCGTTATATTCCAATTTGTCAATTTCAACTATTACTAATTTTGTTTGATGAAAGCCTTGTGTTAAAATTGCACCACTATTTTGATAAGTTTCTATAACACATTCTCCTAATGTCCAACTTAAACTTACATTTCCCGCTTCATAATAATCACCAGAACTACTTATAACCTCAGGAGATAATGATTGTGAAAATACATTTGTGACAATAAAAAGTGCTAAAATATTAACTAGTAAGACTTTCATGATATTGATTCTTTATGATTATTTATAAAGTAAAAATAAACAATTTATTTTGAAATTCAAAATTTATTTTTATTCTTTTTGTTTTGAATCAATTAATATTGTTACAGGACCATCATTTATTAAATCAATTTTCATCATTGCACCAAATTCTCCATTTTTAATTTCATTTTTCACAAGCATGTTAAGAGCATTAATAAACTTATTATATAGCGGAATTGCCAAATTTGGTTTTGCAGCACGAATATACGATGGTCTGTTTCCTTTTTTTGTTTTTGCATGTAATGTAAATTGGCTAATCACCATAATTTCACCGTTTATTTCATTTACATTCAAATTCATTATTTCGTTTTTGTCATTAAATATACGTAATTGTGATATTTTTTTTACAAGCCAGTCAATATCTTCTTTTGTATCCGTTTCTTCAATTCCTAAAAAAATTAACATTCCATAATTTATTGAAGAAACAATCTTTTTTTTAATTGTTACAGAGGATTTTGAAACTCTTTGAATAACAACTCGCATAATCTAAATGATTTTTTCAAACAATATTAGTAATTTTACGTATATTAATCAGCATATAATATTATTAATTTGAATTTATTAATGATGAGAAAGGTGTTTTTTGTAATATTTCAGTTTGTATTTTTTATATCTTTTAGTCAAATCCCTGCAGGATATTATAATTCTGCTGCAGGATTGAATGGAGAACCTTTAAAAATAGCCTTACATAATATTATTGATAATCATACTACTGTTGATTATTCAGCTATACATGCACATTACGAGTCAACAGATAAAAAACCAAATGGAAAAGTTTGGGACATATATTCTAGTGTAGCATCCGGTACACCTCCGTATGAGTATTCATTTATACTTGCTGATCAATGTGGTAATTATTCACAAGAGGGCGATTGCTACAACAGAGAACATTCATGGCCAAAAAGTTGGTATGGCGGAGAAGTTATGCCTATGTACACCGATTTGTTTTTGGTTTATCCATCAGATGGATTTGTAAATGGAAAAAGAAGCAACTATCCTTATGGGGAAGTTAATAGCGCAAATTGGACATCTTATAATGGAAGTAAATTGGGAAATTGTGTTACTCCTGGATATACACAAACAGTATTTGAGCCAATTGATTTGTTTAAGGGTGATTTAGCACGTTCATATTTTTATATGTCTGTAAGGTATTACAACGAAGATAGTGGCTGGCCCGGTAGCGATATGGTTGATGGAGCAGAGTTAAAACCATGGGCATTAAGCCTAATGTTAAATTGGCATTATAACGACCCCGTTAGTCAAAAAGAAATTGACAGAAATAATGCAATTTATATTATTCAAAATAATAGAAATCCTTTTATTGACCATCCCGAATGGGTTGATTCTGTTTGGAATCCAACATTTAGCATGGAAATTATTCCCAAAAATTATCGTATTAAAATATACCCGAATCCTACAAGAGGAAAAATAATTATTGAAACAAAAGGCGTGTTGGAAATAGAAATAATTAATTTAATGGGGACAAGTATACAAAAATTTAAAAATACATCAGAAATTGATATAAGCAAGCATGCAAAAGGAATTTACTTTATAAAAATAACAAACAAAAAAAGCACTGTAGTTGAGAAAATAATATTAGAGTAATAGTTTAAATTACCCTCATTATTATTAGCTATTATAATCTTCTCTAGGCTTTGCTTTTTTTACTACAATTGTTCTTCCATCAAGTTCACTTTCATTTAGGCTACTGATAGCAGACGCAGCTTGTTCATCATCGGGCATCTCGACAAATCCAAACCCTTTTGAACGACCTGAATATTTGTCTGTAATAATTTTCACGGAACTAACTTCTCCAAAAACCTCAAAAGCTTCTTTTAAGATGGCTTCCTGAGTGTTATAATCTAATTTTGCAACAAAAATATTCATAAAAATTAATTAAAAATTGAAAAAAACGTTTTACAATGGTACTATAATTTCTTTTAACAACCAAACCTACTCCCTTTTTAATGCCAAAGCTTAGTCAATTTTGCAATTGATTTTGAATTATTCTTTTCGTAATTTTACAAAAAACTTTTTTAATATATCAGAACACCCATCTTTAAAAACACCTCGAATTATTTTTGTAGAAGGATGAAGAATATTTTTCTGAATTAAAGAAAAACCTTTTTTTTCATCATCGGCACCATATACTAATTTGCCAAGCTGTGCCCAATTTAATGCTCCTGCACACATTATACAGGGTTCAAGAGTAACATACATAGTGCATTCGTTCAAATATTTTCCGCCAATATAATTTGTAGCTGAAGTTATTGCCTGCATTTCTGCATGAGCTGTAACATCATTTAATGTTTCTGTTAAATTATGAGCACGAGCAATAATTTTTTCATTGCTAACAATAATTGCACCAACAGGAACTTCATTTTTATCGAATGCTTTTTGTGCTTCCTGTAAAGCAATTTTCATAAAATATTCATCTGTAAAAGTTGTAGTCATATTATATAATCGTTAATAGGGTTTAAGTTGTTTATCGTTTATCGTTTATTGTTTGTCGTGTCATTCTGTTGTTACTCATCTTTTAGTAGTTGTTATTATTTTTTATTTATCAGATTTAATGTGAAATTGATTATATTTTCATTTGCTTGTACATAATAATCTGGTTTAACTCCGCCTGGATTTTCATCACCACTTGGTCTTACATACATAGAGGTTGAGCACCTTATTGACAATTTTGAATTTGGCAAATCAAAAGGATATACATTTCCAAAACTTGTTGCATGATTTCCTGTTTCCTCTCCTATAATTATTCCAATATTATAATCTTTGATTACCATCGCTAGATTTACTCCTGCCGAAAAAGTATGAACATCAATTAATAAGTATATATTACCATTAAAATAGTTTTCTTCAACAGAGGATATATTATTTTTTTCTACACTAGTTAAAAATTGTCCGTTTGTTGTTTTATAATAATCGGAAAGATCAACATCTAATTTTATACCCTTAATAAATTTTTGATATTGTTTACTTTTTTTCCATTTGGATTTGGAATAGATACAGTATGGTTTATTGTGAAAATAATTAATAAATGCTATAACTAATGCATCATTTCCTCCGTTATTTCCTCTAATATCAATGATTAAATTCTTAGTTTTTTCTTCTTTTATTTTCTTGAAAGTAGTGTCTAAAAAAATAGAAAATGTGTCAATATGATTTGAAAAACTAGAAATTTTAATTAAGGATGTTTTATTGTCTAAACTCTTGTAAAAATATGATTTTGAAGCATTTTGATTTGCCGTTTGATTATTTATCTCATTATACTTTTTTCCATTAATTTCAATATTTTTATCTTTGGTTTTAATTAAAAATGTATTTTTAAAATCATAAAGCAACCATAAATAATGTGGAAATCTAAATTCTACTAATTTTCGTCTGTAATTTATGCTTTCACCTGTTTCGTATTTCACCATGTTTGAAATTAACTCAGAAGAATTAATTCCATTAATTGACAATATATTGGCTCCCTTTTTTAATCCTTTGTAATTTTCCTTAATTAGTAGTTTATCATCTAAAATTTCAATTTTTATGGGAAATAACAAACCGTTTTTATTTATGTATTGGGAAAACTCTTCATCAGGAAATTGTATATAAGTATGAGCATCATTGATTTTTGATATTAATGGAGCTATAAGTATATAAAAATCCTTTCTAGTTAATGGATATGTAATTTTGTTTTTAATTTGTACAACTAAATCTTCAAATTCTTTTTTTGAATAAGAATTAAAAATATTTGGATGAACAGAATTTAAAGTAGCATAAATAATATTTACATCTTGCTTGAGTTTTGAAATTGATATTTTTTTATTTGTTTCTTTCACAGTTAGCCAACTATGCCTATATTCAAGTGCTTCTTGTGGTGTATTATATTGAGTTTTACAAGCTGTAAAAAGTAGAATTATTAAAAATATACTCAAATGCTTCTGCTTCATTTTTTTCTATTAAAAAAACAAATATATATAATCAATCCAAGTAAATGCTGTAAATGCTTACAATTTTTCAATGGATTTTAATAGGGTTTCGCTATTAGCAAAAAATTCATCACTTTTGTATTTACAAAAATAAACTAAATTTTGAGAAATGTATAGAACACATAATTGTGGTCAGTTAAGAATAGAGAATGTTAATAATGGGGTTGTTTTAAGTGGTTGGGTACAGCGAATACGAGATAAAGGTTCAATTATCTGGATAGATTTACGAGACAGATATGGAATTACACAATTGGTTTTTGATGAATCGATATGTGATACCGAACTTATGAAGCAAGTAAAAAAGCTGGGAAGGGAATTTGTAATAAAAGTAAACGGGAAAGTAATTGAACGCGAATCTAAAAACCCTAAAATGCCAACAGGCAATATTGAAATAAGAGTTGAAAAACTTGAAATTCTTAATAAATCAGATGTGCCGCCATTTACAATTGAAGATGAAACTGATGGAGGCGATGAAATAAGAATGAAATACAGATATTTGGATTTACGACGTAATACTGTAAAAAACACTTTGCAATTACGACATAAAATAGCTCAGAAAATAAGAAATTTTTTAGACACCAAAGATTTTATAGAAATTGAAACTCCTTATTTAATAAAATCAACACCTGAAGGTGCTCGCGATTTTGTTGTTCCATCCCGTATGAATAAAGGTCAATTTTATGCGCTTCCACAATCTCCACAAACTTTTAAACAATTGCTTATGGTTGCGGGGTTTGATAAATATTTTCAGATTGTAAAATGTTTTAGAGATGAGGATTTTAGAGCAGATCGTCAACCGGAATTTACACAAATTGATTGCGAAATGACATTTGTTGAACAAGATGATATTTTAAACACATTTGAAGAACTTGTAAAACATTTATTTAAAGAGATTAAAAA
>CAYTAU010000010.1:37697-60871 GCA_964435855.1 uncultured Bacteroidales bacterium
ATATTTTAAACACATTTGAAGAACTTGTAAAACATTTATTTAAAGAGATTAAAAACATTGATATTTCTGATAAATTCCCACACATTACTTACAATGATGCTATAAATATTTATGGCTCGGATAAACCCGATATTCGTTTTGAAATGAAAATTGTTGACTTAACCGTAGAAGCTAAAGGAAAGGGATTTATGGTTTTTGATAATTCAGAATATGTTGGAGGTATTGTAGCAAAAAATTGTTCGGAGTATTCAAGAAAACAGCTAGATAATTTAACAAAATTTGTTCAAAAACCGCAAATTGGGTCAAAAGGATTAGTTTATGTAAAATGTAATAATGATGGAAGCTTTAAATCGTCGGTTGATAAATTTTTCACAAAGGAAGAATTTAGTAATTGGATGAAAATAATGAATGCAGAAAAAGATGATTTATTGTTAATACTTGCAGGGAAGAAAATACATACATTAAATGCTTTAAGCGAATTACGTCTTGAAATAGGCGAACGCTTGGGATTGCGTGATAAAAATAAATTTGCTCCATTATGGATTGTAGATTTTCCTCTTTTTGAGTGGGATGAAGAATCAAAACGACACCATGCAATGCATCATCCTTTTACTTCTCCGAAAAAAGAAGATATGGAATTGTTTAATAAAACTGCTGATAATGTAAAAGCAAATGCTTACGATCTTGTAATAAATGGCGTTGAATTAGGAGGAGGCTCTATTCGTATTCATGACAATAAAATTCAACAAAAAATGTTTGAATATCTTGGGTTTTCAAAACAAGAAGCAGAAAATCAGTTTGGGTTTTTATTAAATGCCTTTAAATACGGTGCTCCACCTCATGGCGGTATTGCTTTTGGCTTTGACAGGCTTGTGGCTTTATTTGCAGGTTATGAGTCAATAAGAGATGTAATAGCATTTCCTAAAAATAATGCGGGACGTGATATTATGATAGATTCTCCATCATATATCTCAAACGAACAATTAAAAGACCTGAATTTGAAAATTGATAAATCAGAATAAATTTTAAATTAATGGACAAAGATTATCCAAAAAATAAAGAACCCGATTTTTTTCAGAACGAAAATATAATAACTTCTGAAATACAAAATTTAATATTTGAAAATGCCAATGTTTTAATTACAATCATTCAGAATGGAAAGATAAGATATGCAAATAAGTTAACAATAAATAAATTTGGGTATTCAGAAGAAGAATTACAAAAAAATGATTTTATTAATTTTATTCATCCTGAAGATAAAAGTTTAGTATATAATAATTATGTTAATCGCTTAAAAGGAATTGAAACCGATTCATACGACTTTAGAATACAGAGAAAAGACAAAACTTTTTTATGGGTTCGGATCAGATCAGAACGTATTAAACTAAAAAATGGATATGGTGCTTTGTCTTTTTTTTCTGACATAAATAAAGAAAAGCAAGCCGAACAAGACAAGATGGAGTATGCTAAAAATATGGCTTTTCTTTCGGAGTCTGCATTAACATTATTAAATCTAAAAAAAGAGAAAGAAATATATACTTATTTAATAAAGTACCTGACTAAACTTATTGATGCAAAACTATATGTAGTATCTTTTATTGATATTAATGCCAGAAGTATTGTTCCACACATAATTGATGGTAATGATGACTTAAGGAATATGATTTCTGAATTTTTAAAAAAAGATTTTGATAAAATTAATTTAGAAATTAGTGACTTTGCAATAGATGAATTATCCAATGGCTATTTAACACAAGTTCCCGGAGGATTTTTTGAGTTTGCGTTTGGAGCAATTCCTAAAGAAATTTGTAATAAAATTGAGGAAAAATACAATTTAGGCAATATTTTTTCAATAGGCTTAAATCGTAATGATAATTTGTTTGGATGTATTTCTTTTGTGCTTGAAAAAAATCAGACTATTAAAAATAAAGAGATTATTGAAACATTTATAATGCAAGCAGCTATTTCTCTGTACCACATGCGCATAGAAAAAGAGTTAATTGTCGCAAAAGAAAAAGCAGAAACATCCGATAATTTAAAATCTGCATTTATTGCAAATGTTTCTCATGAAATAAGAACGCCCCTTCATGCGATTAGTGGATTTTCAAAAATTTTAAATACTAAAAATATTAGTGAAGAAAAAAAATATCAGTTTTTACAATATATTCAAACAAATTGTGATATTCTACAAAATCTAATAAACGATATTATTAGTATTTCTCAACTTGAAGCGCAACAAATGTCAATATTTAAACAAGAATGTGTTATAAATGATATATTAAATGATGTTTATTATACATTTAACGAAGAATTAAATAGAAAACATGATAAAAATGTAGAGCTTAAGTTAGATATACAAGATGAAATCAGAAAACTCATTATTTTTTCTGATTCATTAAGAATAAGACAGGTGTTAAATAATCTTTTATCAAATGCAATAAAGTTTACATCAGAAGGGTATATTAAATTTGGTTGTAGAATTGAAGATAACAATAAATTGTTATTTTATATTAAGGATACAGGAATTGGAATACCCGAAGATAAAAAGGAGTTAATTTTTAATCGTTTCCAGCGTATTAATAATTCAAAAAAAGAATTTTATTCGGGTACCGGCTTGGGATTAAGTATTTCGAAAAGTCTTGTTGAGCTTTTGGGTGGTAAAATATGGTTTGAATCTGAAGAAGGTAAGGGTTCTACATTCTATTTTTATATCCCTATAGAAAAAAGGGGATACTATAAAGGAGGAAGTATTGATAAGCATCGAGAGAATGCGTCATTTGATTGGACGGGAAAGACGATATTAATAGCAGAAGACGAGGATTTTAATTATTTAGTATTAAAAGAGGTTATTGGCGACACAAATGCAGAACTTATTAGAGCAAAAAATGGTAAAGAAGTCGTTGATATTTGTATGTCAGAACAAAAAATTGATTTGATATTATTAGATATTCAAATGCCGGTAATGAATGGATATGAAGCATGTTCCAAAGTAATAGAAAAATTTCCTGATATGACCATAATTGCACAAACGGCTTATGCCATGGAAGATGAAAAGCAAAAATTATTACACGCAGGTTGTTTAGATTTTATTACTAAACCTATTGATATTGATAAAATGATGTTAAAATTAAATAAGTATTTATTTGAAAAACTATAATTTATTAAGAATTTTTTGCCTGATATGCCATAGCATAAAGTTTCATTTGTTTTAACATTGAAAGCAAACCATTTGCTCTGGTTGGAGAAAGATGTTGGTCTAATCCAATTTCTTTTACAAAATATAAATCAGCATTAATAATGTTGGCTGGTTTATGTCCGGATAATACTCTAACAAGTAAAGCCGCTATTCCTTTAGTTAAAATGGCATTACTATCTGTTGTGAAATTTACAATTCCATCAACATATTCTGCATGTAACCAAACATCAGATTGACAGCCACGGATAATATACTCTTCTGTTTTATATTTATCATCAATTAGTTGGATGTTATTTCCCAGCTCAATTAGATAACTGTATTTATCCATCCAGTCATCAAAAACCGAAAATTCTTCAATTATTTCTTTTTGCTTTTCGTCTATCGTCATTTCAATTAAACATTTGTTTAACCTTTAAAATACTGTCATACAAATAATCAATTTCTTCTTTTGTATTGTAAAAAGTCATAGAAGCTCTTATTGTACCATCTATTCTATAGTAGTCCATTATTGGTTGAGTACAATGATTCCCTGTTCGTACAGCTATATCCATTTTATCAAGCATCATTCCTGCATCAAAATGATGAATGCCATCAAGCACAAATGATATTATGCAAGATTTTTCTTTTGCATAGCCAATTATTGATAAACCTTCAATAGTGCTTAATTTTGTTGTAGCATAATCTAAAAGTTCTTTTTCGTAATTAAAAATATTTTCAAGTTCAATAGATTCAATATATTTTATTGCAGATGCCAAACCTATTGCTCCAATGTAATTTGTTGTGCCTGCTTCAAATTTGAATGGTAGGTCATTGTAAACAGTTTTTGCAAATGTTACACTTTTTATCATATCTCCCCCTCCCTGATATGGAGGAATTTCTTCAAGCCATTTTTCTTTTCCGTATAAAACACCAATCCCTGTTGGTCCATAAACTTTATGCCCAGAAAATGCATAAAAATCAACATCAAGATCTTGTACATCAACTCCTGTGTGTTGAATACCTTGAGCTCCGTCAATAAGTACCGGCACATTGTGATTGTGAGATATTTCAATTATTTTTTTAATGGGATTTATTGTTCCCATAGTATTTGAAACATGATTAACGGCTACAAGTTTAGTTTTTTCATTTAATAATTTTTCCAATTCATCAAGAGCCAATTCTCCATTACTGAAAAATGGAATAACTTTAAGTTTTGCTTTTTTTCTCTCACATAGCAATTGCCATGGTACAATATTAGAATGATGTTCCATTGCAGAAATAATAATTTCATCATTCTCATTTATAAACTTTTCTCCATAACTAAATGCAACAAGATTAATAGCGCTGGTTGTTCCATGAGTAAAAATTACCTCATGTTCGTGTTTTGCGTTAATAAAATTTTTAACCGATTCTCTTGCATTTTCATAGGCAAGAGTAGTCTTTTCACTTAAAAAATGGACGCCTCTATGAATATTACTGTTGTATTTTGTGTAATACTCATTAATTGTGTCAATTACCTGTTTTGGTTTTTGAGTAGTTGCTGCATTATCAAGATACACCAAAGATTTATTATAAATTCTTTGCTGTAAAATGGGAAAATCTTTTCTGATTTGTTCAACTTTAAATTCCAAGATTTTAGGGTTTAAATTAATAACTAATCTGTTTGATAACAATTTATTGTGCAGTTTGCACATCTTGTTAATTCGCCTCGCAAGCGTTTTTCTATTAAATCTTTTATTCTTTCTTGCAAAGGTAATACTCTTATTTTATTTACCACTTCTGCAGCAAAAGCAAACATTAATAACATTTTTGCTTCTTTTTTACTAATACCCCTTGCTCGCATATAGAACATAGCTTCTTCATCTAGTTGTCCAACAGTTGCACCATGGCTGCATTTTACATCATCGGCATAAATTTCCAATTGTGGCTTAGTATTCATTTTAGCATCATTACTAGCTAATATATTATTGTTTGCCTGAAATGCTTTTGTGTTTTGAGCATCTTGCCTAACTAATATTTTTCCCGAAAATACACCTGTTGCTTTATCGTCAAGCATTCCCTTATATAGTTCATTACTTGTGCAATTTGGTTTTGCATGGTCGATAAAAGAATAATTGTCAATATGTTGTTCTTTATCTGCCAAATAAATTCCGTAAGTTTGATTTTCACAATGCTCGCCATTCATTAGCACATTAACATTATTTATTATATTTCCTCCATGTAACGAAATGATGTTTGTTAGAGCATTACTTTTTTCTTTCTGTAACAAATAAATTGAATTTACTTTTTGAGCAAGATTATGTTCGTCTTGCATATTATAATAATCGAAAACAGCATTTTTTTCAACAAATATTTCTGTTACATTGTTTGTTAAATACTTTTGTTCTGACAAAGTATGGTCGCAAATAATTATTTTGGCTTGTGAATTTTCTTTTGTAATTATTAAGTTGCGTTGCTGTATCATTCTATCTTCAGTTGTATATAAAATATTCACAATCTGAATAGCTTTTTCAAGAATAACATTTTCGGGAATATACATAAATAATCCATCCTGAGCAAAGGCAGTATTTAATGCAACAATACCATTATTTTTAGTTTTTGCATTATGTGTGTAATATTTTTTTACAATATCAGGATATTTTTTGCAAGCTTCAGCAAATCCGCAAATAATTACATTTTTAGGAAATTTTTCAAGGGGCTTATTGTTTTCATAATATGTTCCGTTAATCAGCAATACCAGATGTGTGTCCAAATCAGGGACATTACATTGAAAAACCTCATTAATATCTAATTCATATTTTTCCTGTTTAAATAATTTTTTATAATTATTATTAAAGATTTTTCGGAAATCGGTATATCTATAATCATCATTGTTTTTATCGGGAATTCCAAGTTTTTCAAAATCGGCAATAGCTTTTTGCCTTATTTTACGAATAAAATCAGGAGCACCATTGTTTATCTCTTCAAGATTATCATTGAAAAGATAAATAAATTCGTCTTCAAGTTTTGATATTAATTTCAAATTCATATTGATTTATTATTCGCCTAATTCTTTTTTAATCCATTCGTAGCCTTTTTCTTCAAGTTCTAATGCCAATTCTTTACCTGCTGATTTTACAATTTTTCCATTGTAAAGAACATGAACAAAATCAGGTACAATAAAATCGAGTAATCGTTGATAATGGGTAATTACAATACTTGCATTATCTTTTGTTTTTAGCTTATTAACTCCATTTGCTACAACTTTTAAAGCATCAATATCCAAACCAGAATCTGTTTCGTCAAGAATTGCAAGTTTTGGCTCAAGCATCGCCATTTGAAATATTTCATTACGCTTTTTTTCGCCACCCGAAAAGCCTTCATTTACAGAACGATTTGTTAAGGCAGAATTTAATTCTACCAATTCTTTTTTCTCTCTCATCAATTTTAAAAAATCAGCAGCCGAAAGAGGTTTTAATCCTTTATATTTTCGCTGCTCATTAACAGCTGTTTTCATAAAATTAATCATGCTTACTCCGGGTATTTCAACAGGATATTGAAATCCGAGAAATATTCCTTTTTTAGCTCTTTCTTCAGGATTTAACTCAAACAGATCTTCTCCAGAATAAATTATTTTCCCTTCAGTAACATTAAATATTTCTTTACCCGCTAAAACTGAAGCCAAAGTACTTTTTCCAGAACCATTGGGTCCCATAATGGCGTGAACTTCTCCGGGTTTTATTTCAATATTAACACCTTTTAATATTTTTTTCCCGTTTATTGAAACATGTAAATTTTTTATACTTAGCATTTTTAAATTGTTTGTTGTTTCTCGTTTATCGTTTGTCGTTAACCAACACTGCCTTCCAGACTTATTTGTAATAATTTTTGTGCTTCTACTGCAAATTCCATGGGCAATTTATTTAGAATTTCTTTTGCATATCCGTTTACTATCATACCAATTGCATCTTCGGTTGAAATACCACGCTGATTACAGTAAAATATCTGATCTTCTCCAATTTTTGAAGTTGTTGCTTCGTGCTCAACAATAGCAGAATTATTAGTGGCCTCTATATATGGAAACGTATGTGCACCACATCTGTCCCCAAGTAAAAGAGAGTCGCATTGAGAAAAATTTCTGGCGTTTTCTGCTTTCCTCAAAATTCTTACAAGACCTCTGTAGCTATTTTGACTTTTACCTGCCGAAATCCCTTTTGATATAATTGTGCTTTTGGTATTTTTCCCAATATGTATCATTTTTGTTCCTGTATCTGCCTGTTGATAATTATTGGTAACAGCAACAGAATAAAATTCACCAATGGAATTATTTCCTCGCAAAATACAACTGGGATATTTCCACGTAATTGCAGAGCCTGTTTCAACTTGTGTCCATGATATTTTAGAATTATCTCCTTTGCAAATACAGCGTTTGGTAACAAAATTATAAATACCTCCTTTACCTTCTTTATTTCCCGGATACCAATTTTGAACGGTAGAATATTTTACTTCGGCGTTTTCCATAACCACAATCTCAACAATTGCTGCATGTAGTTGATTTTCGTCACGCATTGGTGCAGTGCAACCTTCAAGGTAACTAACATAGCTGTCGTCGTCGGCAATAATAAGTGTACGCTCAAATTGACCGGTGTTAGCGGCATTTATTCTAAAATATGTTGAAAGCTCCATGGGACAACGAACGCCCTTGGGGATATATACAAAAGAACCATCGCTAAATACCGCAGAGTTTAATGCTGCAAAATAATTATCTCCATGAGGAACAACCGAACCAAGATATTTTTTTATAAGGTCGGGGTGTTGAATAACTGCTTCACTAAACGGGCAAAAAATAATGCCTTTTTCAGCTAAAGTTTCTTTAAAAGTAGTTTTAACAGACACACTATCCATAACAGCATCAACAGCAACTCCCGATAATATTTTTTGTTCATTAAGAGGAATTCCAAGTCTGTTGAATGTGTCTCGTAGTTCAGGGTCAACTTCATCTATGTTTTCTAATTTCTTTTTTGGTTTTGGAGCAGCATAATAAATAATATCTTGTAGATCAATTTCCGGAATATTCAAGTGTGCCCAGTTTGGCATTTTCATGGTTTTCCATTTTGCAAATGCTTTCAATCGAAATTCCAACATAAAGTCGGGTTCATTTTTCTTTGCCGAGATCAATTTTACCGTTTCTTCACTTAATCCCCTTGGAATTGTATCGTTCTCAATATCAGTTACAAACCCATACTTATAATCGCTCTGTGTTACTTCTTTTATTATTTTATCCTGTTCTTTTGCCATGAACTGCAAATGTAATATAAAGGATAAATATAAACAAGTAATTACATATTGCCGACAAGTTTCCAGTATTGTTTTTTGGAGATAGAAATGTGAGAAAAGAAATTATAAAATTCAAGTATTTTTCAAGTTAAAAGACTTTTTTTACTTTTGACCTTTAAAATAAGCACATAAAAAATGAGTGAAGACGAAAAAAAAATTGTTGAGATATCTGAACTGGGAGAGTTCGGATTAATTGAACATTTAACAAAGAGTATTAAAATTAAGCATAGTTCAACGGTAAATGGAGTGGGCGATGATGCTGCGGTATTAAATCATAAAGGAAAACATACGCTGGTTACAACTGATATTTTAATTGAGGGAATTCATTTCGACCTTGTATATACACCATTAAAACATCTTGGGTATAAGGCTGCTATAGTTAATTTTTCTGACATCTATGCAATGAATGCAATCCCAAAACAAATTACTGTTTCAATAGCTGTTTCAAGTAAAATATCGCTACAAGCAATAGAGCAAATTTATCAGGGCATTTATCTTGCCTGCGATAAATATGATGTTGACCTAATTGGCGGTGATACTTCATCATCAGTTACCGGAATGGTAATAAATATTACTGCTATCGGAGAAGCAAACAAAAAGGATATTGTGTACAGAAACGGAGCAAAAATAAATGATATTATTTGTGTGTCGGGCAATCTTGGTGCTGCTTATATGGGACTACAATTGCTTGAACGAGAAAAAGCTGTTTTTAATACAAATTCAAAAATGCAGCCGGAATTTGGTGGTAATGAATATATTCTTGAAAAATTGCTAAAACCCGAAGCAAGAAAAGATATTATTGAATTGTTTCTGGAAAAAGAAATTAAGCCAACATCAATGATAGATGTTTCTGATGGTTTATCGTCAGAACTATTTCATATCTGTACACAATCGGAAACAGGGTGTAGTATTTATGAGGATAAATTGCCCATAAATATAAATACGGAGAAAATGGCAAAGGAGTTTAATATTGACCCAACAATTTGTGCTTTGAACGGAGGTGAAGATTACGAACTCTTATTTACAATCTCGGTAAAAGATTACGATAAAATTAAGAATATTGAACTGATTACTGTAATTGGACATATCACCAATAAAAAAGATGGTCTAAACTTAATAGTTAGAAACGGGACCTCTGTAGAGTTACAAGCACAAGGTTGGAATACTTTGAAAAATGAGGAGTGAAAAAATTAGTATCTTAGCAATTTGTTATACCAAACTTATTATTATGAAAAATTTGATTTTAGTTTTTACAATTTTTTTAATCTCTATAACTGTAACAGCACAAAACGATACAATTAACGACCCACAAAACATGTTGGTTAATATTGATCAGGAAGCGCATTATCCGGGTGGTGATATGGAAATGTTTCAGCTAATGTATATGAATATAAAGTGGCCCAACATAAAAATAGGAGTTATTGACGATTATGTAACAGTAAGTTTTAATGTGTTAACAGATAGTACTGTTACGGATGTTGAAGTAATGAAAAGTATAGACCCGCAAATTGATAAAGCAATAACAGATTTTCTTAAAACATTAAAATTTGCTCCTTCTATCCAATTAGGAACTCCTGTAAAAATGAATTTAATGATGAATATTCCTGTAAGGCGTAGGTTTGAGTAGGTTAAAAGTTAGATAACTGCTTTCTATTGTTTAGCTCTTTTATTGGTAATGTCTCTGATAAAAAGTCCAATGCTTAATATTACACACACAAGAAATACAACTATTACCACAGAATCAATAATGTTTGGGTTAATATCAACGCCTGTAGTTTCTTTAATTAGAAATTGTATATAAGAATTTGACATTATTGGTTTACCCAGTTTAAGACGGATTTGCCAATGCCAGTCGGTGCAAACACAATAGCCCATTCCATACCAAATACCAAGCACAAACCACGAAATTGCAGTAATTGCAATTGTGATTAGATGAATTTTACGTGTTTTTCGCCATATCCATCCAATAATATTAAAAATGGTAAACAGCGAATGGAAAATAATTAAGAAATAATCAAGAAAAACTAAAAAATTATGATTCATTCATCAAATATTAATACTTTGTACTCTTGGTACATGGTTATAGTCATAAAACCTATCCTAGAGTACTTGGTAGTTATGTTTTGCCCACAGTTCCTCCCCTTGGGGAGGTTAGGAGGGGCTTTTATTTAATTATTTTCAGACAGTTGACAATGCTTTCTTTCCAATGTGGTATTTCAACACCAAAAGTGCTTTTTATTTTATTTTTGTCTAAAACGCTGTAATTTGGTCTTGCTGCAGCAGTGGGGTAATCCTTAGTTTCGATAGGCAATGCCTTACATTGTATTCCGGATATGCTGAATATTTCCTTTGCAAAATCGTACCAACTGCAAATTCCTTCGTTTGAATAATTATAAATGCCGTTTACAAATTTGCATTGTTTGGTTTCTGTTTTATTAATGATAGTTAAAATAGCATTCGCCAAGTCGTAAGCATAACTAGGGGTCCCAATTTGGTCGAATATTATTTTCAGCTCATTTTTTTCTTTGCCAAGTCGCAACATTGTTTTTACAAAGTTATTACCAAATGAAGAATAAAGCCATGATGTACGAATAATTAAATATTCAATATTTGAATTTATAATTGCCTCTTCGCCTTTTAGCTTTGAACTTCCATAAACCGATGCAGGATTTGTTTTGTGATCTTCCTTATATGGTTCGTGTGCTTTGCCATTAAACACATAATCGGTAGAAATATGTATTAATCTTACATTGTACTTTTTTGAAATATTTACCAGATTACTAACTGCAATATTGTTTAATAAATTTGCTTTGTCGGGTTCGTCTTCGGCTTTGTCAACATTTGTATATGCAGCACAGTTTATAATATAATCTATGTAATGATCATGAAAAAAATTATCGAGAGCACCTATATTTGTAATATCCAGATTATCAACATCGGTAAAAATAAAATTATAATTATAAAGACCTGATATCTCTTTTATTTCGTTGCCTAATTGTCCGTTTGCTCCGGTAATCAGTATTGTTTTCATTTTAAAAATTCATTTCCGCATTATCAAAAGCAGGAAATATTTTATCTTTTTCCGATATTATTGCTTTTGTGTTATCTATTTTCCAGTCTATATTTAAAAAATCGTCGTTAAATATAATGCCTCTTTCTGATTCTCTATTATAAAGATTATCGCATTTATAGAACATCACTGCACTTTCTGAAAGCACACTAAATCCATGTGCAAAACCACGAGGGATAAGTAATTGTTTGTTGTTTTTGCTACTTAACTTAATTCCGTACCACTTCCCAAATGTTGGTGAATTTTTTCTAATATCAACAGCTACATCAAAAATGGTTCCCTGTAAAACTCTAATAAGTTTGGTTTGGGAATATGGAGCAAGTTGATAATGTAGTCCTCTTATAACTCCAAACGAAGACTTTGATTGGTTGTCCTGTATAAATGTATAATTAAGCCTGTGTTGATTAAAGTTTTCAATATTGTAGCTTTCAAAGAAATATCCTCTTTCATCTTCAAAAACTTTTGGTTCTATTATAACTAAATCATTGATACCTGTTTCAATTATTTTCATGCATTTAAATTTTTAATCATCAAAAATAATTATTTTATCATTGGCCACTTTAATCAAATATTGTCCGTATTCATTATTTTTCATTGGTTCTGCAAGTTTAAGCAATTGAGCCTTATCAATAAAACCACGTTTAAAGGCAATTTCTTCAATACAAGAGGCTTTTAAGCCTTGTCTTTTTTCAAGTGTTGCAATAAAATTAGATGCATCAAGCAAACTTTCGTGTGTACCGGTGTCTAACCATGCTATGCCTCTACCCATAAGTTTTACTTTTAATCGATTTTCTTCAAGATATAACCTGTTTAAATCTGTTATTTCAAGTTCTCCCCGAGTCGAAGGTTTCAATGCTTTGGCTTTTTCAACAACATCGTTACTGTAAAAATAAAGTCCGGTAACAGCATAATTTGATTTTGGATTTTTGGGCTTTTCTTCAAGACTTATAGCTTTCCCTTTTTTGTCAAACTCAACAACTCCATATCTTTCGGGGTCATTAACGTAGTATCCGAATACAACAGCTCCGTCATCAAGTTTTGCAACATCAAGCATAGTTTTTCCAAATCCATGTCCGTAAAAAATATTATCGCCAAGTACAAGGCAAACATTATCATTCCCAACAAACTTTTCACCAATTATAAATGCTTGTGCCAGTCCATCGGGTGATGGTTGAGCTTCGTAAACAATTTTCAATCCCAGTTGATTTCCGTTACCAAAAAGGTCTTTGTAAAGTCCAATATCTTTTGGGGTAGAAATTATAAGTATCTCCTTTATTCCTGCAAGCATCAAAACAGACAAAGGGTAATATATCATTGGTTTATCGTATATTGGAATTATTTGTTTTGATATACTTCTTGTAACAGGATATAACCTTGTTCCTGCTCCTCCTGCAAGTATTATTCCTTTCATATGTTTATATTTTTAATGGTCATTAAATTGTCATTTACTTTGTGTCATTCATTGTCATTATTTTCCTTTGCCTTCTTCTTAGCCTTTTTCTTTTTACGTACTTATATTTTTAAAAGCTCCCTAAAGTATTCTATTGTTTTTTCCAAACCATTGTTTAATGAAATTTGTGGTTCCCAGCCATTAAGTTCTTTTTTTGCAAGTTCTATATTTGGTTGTCTTTGTGTTGGGTCATCTTCCGGTAATGGCAAATATGTAATTTTTGATTTAGAACCGGTAATTTTTATAATTTTTTCTGCAAGTTCAAGCATGTTAAATTCTCCGGGATTACCAATATTAACAGGTCCTATAAATTCATCTTTAGTATTCATTAGTCTTATTAAACCTTCAATAAGATCGTCAACATACTGAAAGCTCCTTGTTTGTGTCCCGTTGCCAAAAATTGTTATATCTTTTCCTTTTAGTGCCTGAACAATAAAATTTGAAACAACTCTGCCATCATCGGGATGCATTCGTGGTCCGTAAGTATTAAATATCCTTGCAATTTTTATTTTTACTTTATTTTGATGATGATAGTTCATAAAAAGAGATTCGGCACATCGCTTACCTTCATCATAGCATGAACGTACTCCTATTGGATTTACATTTCCCCAATAATTTTCTGTTTGTGGATGTATTTCGGGGTCTCCATAAACCTCGCTGGTTGATGCTTGTAATATTTTTGCATTAATACGTTTTGCCAATCCAAGCATATTTATAGAACCCATTACCGATGTCTTAATTGTTTTTATTGCATTATACTGGTAATGTATTGGTGATGCCGGACATGCAAGATTATAAATTTCATCAACCTCAATAAAATATGACATTGTAATATCGTGCCTTATTAGTTCAAAATAAGGATTGTCAATTAGATGAACAATATTACTTTTTGATCCTGTGAAAAAATTATCAAGGCATATTACTTCGTTTCCATCTTTAAGTAATCGTTCACAAAGATGTGAGCCCAAAAAACCTGCTCCTCCTGTTACTAATATTTTTTTCATCGTATATGTTTTATTCGCTTTTAGATTTCTATCTTCCAATACAATAATATGTCCAACCCCAGTCTTTCATTTCTTTTGGCTCGTATATATTTCTGCCATCAAAAACAAGTTTCTTATTTAGCTTTTCCTCCATAAGTTTAAATTTGGGGACTCTAAATTCCGACCATTCTGTCATAATTAATAAAGCATCTGCATTTTCTAAAGCTTCGTACTGGTCTTTTGCATAATTAATTTTATTTCCAAGTCTGCGTTTTGCTTCATTCATGGCAACGGGATCGTAAGCTATTATTTCTGCACCTTCCTGTAATAGTTTTTCAATTACAATAAGAGATGGCGCATCTCTCATATCGTCGGTATTGGGCTTAAAAGACAAGCCCCATAAAGCAATTTTTTTCCCTTCAATATCTCCTTTATAATGCTTATATATTTTTTTAAACATTACAGATTTTTGTCTGGCGTTTACATCTTCTACCGCCTTAAGTATTTCAAGAGAATGACCATGTTCATCGGCAGTTCTGATTAATGCCTGAACATCTTTTGGAAAACAAGAACCACCATAACCGGTACCCGGATAAATAAATTTAGGGCCTATTCTTGCATCACTACCAATACCTTTTCTTACCATATTTACGTCAGCACCAACTAATTCGCAGAAATTAGCAATATCATTCATAAAACTGATTTTTGTTGCGAGCATAGAGTTTGCAGCATACTTTGTTAATTCAGCAGAAATTATATCCATAAAAAGTATTGGATGCTGATTTAAAAGAAACGGTTTATATAATCTTCGTATTATATTTTCTGCCTTTTCTGTTTCAACCCCCACAATTATTCTATCAGGTTTTAAAAAGTCATCTATTGCATCGCCTTCTTTTAAAAATTCAGGATTTGAGGCTACATCAAATTCAATATTAGCATTTCTTTTATCAAGTTCTTCCTGTACAACAGCCTTTACTTTTTTAGCAGTACCAACCGGAACAGTGCTTTTTGTAACTACAACAATATAGTCTGTAATATATTGACCAATTTCTTTTGCAACAGATATAACATATTTAAGATCTGCGCTTCCATCTTCATCCGGTGGAGTTCCCACAGCAATAAAAACTGCTTCACAGTTGTAAATGCTTTCTTTCAAGCTTGTTGAAAAAAATAATCTTTCTTTTTCAACATTCCTTTTAACCATATTTTCTAATCCCGGCTCATAAATAGGGATTATACCCTTATTAAGATTCTCAATTTTTTCATTGTCAATATCAATACAATATACAGTAATGCCTGTTTCTGCAAAGCATGTTCCACTAACTAAACCAACATAACCTGTTCCAATAACTGCAATTTTCATATATTAATGTCTTATAATTTTCGTTAAAATTACTAATGTTTTATTGATTGTAAAAAAGATTTTTATTTAGAGTTAAGATTAACAAATATTTTAACTGTTTCAACGGCTTCTTTAACGTCATGAACTCTTAATATATTAGCACCATTCATTAATGCCATAGTATTTACAACCGTTGTTCCGTTAAGTGAATTTTCAGGATTGCAATCCAGCACCCTGTTTATCATTGACTTTCTTGACATTCCTGTTAATAAAGGTAATTCAAATAATTTGAGGGTTTGAAGTTTTCTTAGCATTTCATAATTATGTGAAACAGTTTTGCCAAATCCAAATCCCGGATCAATAATAACGTCATTAATTCCAAATTGTTTTAATTGTGCAATTTTATCGGTGAAAAATGTAATGAGGGCATTAATAATATCATCATATCTTGGATTATTTTGCATAGTCTCGGGTGTTCCCTGCATATGCATAATAATATAAGGGATATTCAATTTTGCTATTGTGGCAAACATTTTATTATCTAAATTTCCTGCAGAAATATCATTTATCATACAAACACCAAATTCATTAACTGCTTTTTTTGCAATCCCCGAATGATAAGTATCAACAGAAACCAAGGTTTCAGAATGGTATTTATTAAGAATTTCTAAGGCGGGGATCAATTTTTTTAGTTCTTCACTTTCATCTGAAATCTTGGCGTTGGGTTTACTTGAAATAGCTCCTACATCAATAATATCAACATCTTCATTAATCATTTTTTCAATTTGATTTTTTATTTCATCTTTTTTAGTATATTTTCCTCCGTCAAAAAATGAATTGGGTGTAACATTTAAAATCCCCATTACCTTGGGTATTGATAAATCTAAAATTTTACCCTTACAATTAAGTGTTATTTTCTTTTTTAAAAATGTATCTTTATTGCTCATTTTAAAATGAAATTTATTTCAAAGATATTAAAACAATGTTAAAAAACTCTAATCAAAAATTTATTGTTTTAGAAGGATTGGATGGAGCGGGGAAATCCACACAGATAAGCTTGTTGCAGGAATATTTAAAAATTAAAGATATAAAATATAAATATTTGCATTTCCCGAGAACAGATTCTCCATATTTTGGTGAACTTATTGCCCGATTTTTACGCGGTGAATTTGGTAAAAATAACGAAGTTGACCCGTACATTGTAGCATTGCTTTATGCAGGAGACCGCCAGCATGCCAAAAACATGGTGCAAAAATATTTAGACGACAACAATTTTGTGATCATTGACAGATATGTATATTCAAATATTGGTTTTCAGTGTGCAAAAATTGAAGATGCAGATGAAAAAGAAAAACTAAAAAATTGGATATTATCGTTAGAGTATGAGCATTTTAAAATTCCAAAACCTGACATTTCTTTATTCTTAGATGTTCCTTTGAGTTTTACAAAAAAAAAGCTGGCAGAAAACCGTACAGGAAATGATAGAGATTATTTAAAAGGCAAATCTGATATTCACGAGGAGAGTATTAATTTTCAGTTAAGAGTAAGGGATGTGTATATTGGATTAGCTTCGGAAGATACAAATTTCAATATTATTAATTGTAGTAACAATAATAACGAAATATTAAAACCTAAACAAATATTTAAAAAAATAATTTCACTTTTAGGGCCATCAATACGGTAATAACAAATAATTTTTCATTGTTTTAGATTTTTGATGTTTTTAACACATATAAATTCAGTATTGCCTTTATTTGAATTATTGAATAATAATTTTTTATTTAATCTTCTTTTTAAAGTTCAAAAAATTCGAAAAATTAAGAAGTTTCTTTAGCAGATCAAAATAAAGGGTAATATATAAAATAAGCGACATTATCCATACAAACAATATATTAAACCAATAGGTGTCATAATATTTACCAAAAAAATATTTATTGGGAGATAAAAAGTGTGAACGTATTCCAATTGTCCCCGAATTATCAGCATCTAAAAATATTGGTTCTATATTTTGAAAAAGCTCGTTTTGATATTCAAGTAATTTATTTTTTTCATAAACTTTTTTTACAATTTCAGATATTGCATCATTATGGTATTTGTTTCTTTTAACAGCATATAATTTTGGATTTTTTTCCCTTAAATATTGCGAAATATTTTCTTTCTGAAAATATGCTTCATTAAAAATACCTTTATAATATATTTTTATTTTATGCAAATAATCTTGGGCTTCATAAGCAATATTATCGTTAAACAAATTGGTTGTCAGCTTGTCAATTAACTCAAATTCAGGAATGTTGTTATTTTTAGAATTTTCTTTAATAATTTCATTTTTTATGGTTTTCAAATTATCTTCTAATTTAACAGAATCATACATTTGAGGAAAATTAATAAATTCTATACATTCGTCAAGCTTACTTTCTAATTCAGGAATCAAATATACCTGTTTAAAATTTGCATAGCTTTCTTTTTTTTCAATTTCAAAAAATTCTTTTTCAAATTCATTTCTCTTAAACTGATTAACTATCAAGCCTTCATAAATCCATTTTGAAGCAATAAATTCAGCAACTAAAGGAACTTCTCCAACGCTTCCAATTTTTCTGTTAAGTTTTTCAAAACTAAACATTGCTCCACCCAAGATCATTTGTGGAATAATTAATAGTGGAATTATAATATAAATTGTAACAGCAGAGTTAAATGAAGCCGAGATATTAAGTCCCAGAAGATTAGCAAAAACAGCAGTCGTAAAGAATGCAAGCCAATACTCTAAAAGCATGCCCCTAAGTTCAATTACAAAATTGCCAATTAAAACAAAAAGAATTGCCTGAATAGCAGAAATAAAAATAAGGATGATAATTTTTGAAATTAAATATCCCGACTTGCTTAGGTTTAGAAATTTTTCACGCTTCAATATTCTTCTATCCTTAAATATTTCCTCGGCGCTAAGTATCATTCCAAGAAATAATGCAACAATAATTGTCATAAATATATATTGCGGAATATTTTCATTTTCTCTGAAAATATATTTATCAGAATCCGGGTCTGAAATAAATTTAATAAGAAATGATAAAACAAAGGCAAGTATTGGTGCTTCTGTTAAGTTTAGTATAATGTATTGTTTATTACTTAGTTTTGCTAAAAAATCTCTTAAAAAGAAGATTTTTGTTTGCGTAAACCAATTTGGTTTTTTATACGTTTGTTCTGGTTTTTCTTTTTCATCTTTAATAAAATCAAGCTGTTTTTTTTCAGTATAGTATTTCGCCCAAATTTGAGGTTGAATTTTTCTTATATCAGTATAATTTCCGTAATCATCAATTACTTTGGCTTCTACAATGTTAAAAATAAGTTCGGGATTAATGTTGCCACACAAAGAACATTCTCCTACTCCACTATTTATTTGATAATCGAGTGTTTTAAAATATATTACAGATTCAACCGGATTTCCGTAATATGTCATATAGCCACCCGTATCCATAATGGCAACATTGTCAAACATTTTAAAAATATCAGAAGATGGCTGATGGATAACAACAAAAATAAGTTTACCTTTTGTAACCAACTCTCGCAACAGGTTCATTACGTTTTCGGAATCCTGAGAAGAAAGACCTGATGTTGGTTCATCAACAAACAAAACAGATGGTTCTCTAATTAGTTCAAGAGCAATATTTAACCTTTTTCTTTGACCTCCACTAATTGTCTTATTCAAAGGAGAACCAACTTTTAAATGTGATATTTCTTTTAATCCAAGATTTGATAAGGTTTTGTTTACAATTTCCGTTATTTCTGTTTCTGTTTTGTTTTTAAAACAAAGTTTGGCATTAAAATATAAATTTTTGGAAACAGTTAATTCTTCAATAAGCAAATCGTCCTGAGAAATGTAGCCAATTATTCCCTCTAATTCTTTTTTACTTTTATGAATATCTACGCCGTTTAAAAAAACAGAACCTGCTGTTGGTTTTTCTATGCCCGATAAAACATTTAAAAGTGTTGTTTTTCCAGCACCACTCGCTCCCAAAATTCCAACAAGCCTTCCTTGCTTTTCAGAAAGGCTTAGTGGTCTTAAGCCAATATCCCCCGATTTAAATTTGTATTCAATATTTTTTACATTGAAAGAAATGTTTTTTTGTTTTTCTGTACTTGTAAAACAATCAACAATGTCGCTATAATATATTGGTTTTCCTTTTGGTAATTTGAGTGTACTTCCATTAGAAAAAATATAAATATTATGCGATTTTATTACAAGCCCATTTAAAAACAGGTCTTGTTCTCCTGTATATTTAACAAAATAAAGATCAACACTTGAAATTTTTACAAAAATTATTTTACCATCAAGTTCATTAATTGGTATTATATGGTATTTATTAAACTCTTGTGTGGGAATATCTTCACCGGCAATTGCAATATTTTGTAAATTCAGATTATCACATTTCGTTTGCAATGCAAACATTTCAAGATCGCGATATTCATTCTTTTTAACCCTAAAAACTTTAGCAACCGTATCTATAATAGACATTCTTTGGTCGGTGAATTGTTTATCAGAATAAACTAATTCAAGAAGCCTGATCAATACAATAACTTTTTGTTTTTGATCAAGAGTATTGCCAATTTTATTAGAAATCCCTAATATTTTCACAGAATCGTTAACAGATGTAAGCTTTTTTTCTTTGTGTTTTGATTTTTTTTCAATTCCTGCTTGTTTTGTGAAAAGTGAAAAGTATTTATCAAAATTTTCTTCCCCAATTTGTTTTATTAAAAATAGTCGTACATATTCAATTTCATTATCATTTACACCTCCGTCTTGTTTAACAAGAAGTGCGAACAGTTTCATCAAGGCTTTTAATATCTCTTCACTCATTTATTTAAACATTTATGGTAGAAATATTATTTTTAATACGAAATATGTTCAAAGGGAATTTCAACAATATCTGAATATTCTTCCCCTGCTTCTTCCATGTCTTCGTCGTTTTCAGGATAATACCATTTTATAAGTACGTTATTATTATTTTCATGTATTGTTTCAAGTATCATAAAAACATCAAGCATTAATTTTGAAGAAGCTGTATTAAAATATTTCATTTTGAAAATAAACTCTATTTTTTCATTAGCATTTTCAGCATAATTTTCCAGCCATTGTAATATTGGGTCAAAAAACATTTCAACATCTTCCGGCATTGATCTTCCTGAAATTTCAAATATTCCATTTTCTGCATCTAATATAATACCGGGAGTATCATCAGTACCTGTTAATTGTATCTTTTTCATATTATTGAATATTAATTTTTACACCTAAAATAAAAAATGAATTTATATTATCTTTCATGGGAATAATATTATAGTTTATCGGATTACCTGTTTTTCTGGCAATATCAATAAATCCCAAACCTGCTCCTCCTCTGTCAGACAATTTGCTACCATTTTTTATTTGTTTCTTGTACAATTCTTTAAGCTCTTCTTTATTTAAAGAATTTACTTTTTCTAATATATCCGTTAATTCCTTAGTACTTTCATTACTCGTAAGATTTCCTGTAATAATTGTATAAAATTCATTGCCTCTTGTAACAACAAAAATTCCTCTTCCTTTTTCTTTTTCTCTTATTTCGCCGGAAGGTGAAGCATGTTTTGAAATGTTTTGCAAACTTTCAACCATTACGTGGAATACTCTTCTTTTTACTTTATCAGATTCTTCTTGCTTTTCAAGATTAAATTCTGTTAGTGCAGTAAAAGCTTTTGTTATCTGATGAGTAATTTTTCCTTCGTATATAATATTGATTTCATAGTTTTTCATTTCTTTATAAAGATCATAAATATAGTCAAGAAATCCCTTTACGGTTTTAACATCATGTTTCATTATTATTAATTTTTAAAAGTTTAAAAATATTATATTTTTTGTTTAATATAATCAATTATTTGATTAAGTGAAAATATATTTTCTGTATTTGTTTCTTTCAATGCTTCCTTGGGCATTGTTTTAATTTGGGCATCATTGGGATCTTGAACAATAGCAACACCTCCACGTTCTTGAATTACTCTTAACCCTGCGGCACCATCACTATTTGCACCAGAAAGAATTATACCAATTAGTTTATCATTATATGCGTATGATGCCGTTTCAAATAAAAGGTCAATTGCTGGTCTGGAATGGTTTACAGGTTTTTCTGTAGACAATGAAATTGTATTGTCAATTTCAATTAGCATGTGATAATTTGAGGGAGCCAAATAAACAGTTCCTGTTTTAATCTTGTCTTTGTCAAACGGTTCAACTATTGAACATTTTGTTTTAATAGACAGAGCTTCAACATAACCAGATCTAATGTGTTTTAGTCTGTGTAAACACACAAATATAGGCATGTCAAATTTTTCACGTAATGACGAAAGAATTTTAGTTACGGGTTGAAAACTACCCGCAGATCCTCCTATTACTATTGCCTTATAACTATTCACTATTGTTTTATATATATGTTGTTGTATTTGTCAAAAAATTTAAAATTGGTTTTAAATTCCTCAATTGACTCATTAAGCCCTATAATTAAATATCCATTTTTTAAAATTTTCTCAGTTATCAGGTCCATTGCTTTGCGTTGCATATTTTGATTAAAATAAAGCATTCTATTCCTGAAAATGATTAGGTTTATATTGCTGGGAGAAGTTTCAAAAATACTATGTTCTATAAATTTCACATTGTCTAAAAGAGAAAGGTTCATATACATAGTATTATTAAATAAAGTATAATAATCTGACAATTGATTGTTTCCTAAAAAACGGTTATAATTAGTATTATTTACTTCAATTTTATTTTTTAAATAAATCCCTTGTTTTATTTTATCAATACATAATTTACATGGTGTTGAAGCAATAATTTGTACTCTGTTATAACACCCTAATTCTTGTAATAAAATTGCTAATGAAAAAATATCATCCCCAGAAGATACACAGGGAAACCAAATTTTAGTCGTAGATTCTGTATTAATATTTGGAATAATTTGTTCTTTTAAAATTCTCCAAACTGCAGGATCGCGAAACATTTCGGTTTTTTCAATGTTAATTTCATATAAAAACTTATCAAAAAGACTACTGTTATTTACAACATCCTTTATAAAACTATCTGTATTTTTATAATTTAAAGCTTGCAAGGCATTACTAATTCGTTTTCTTAAAATAACAAAAGCATATTCATTTAAATTTAAATGATAATATTTAAAAATTACATCTGTAATATTTTTAAAATCTTTTATCTCAATCATTTCTTTCATCCAATTTCTAATATAATAAAAATAATATGCTTACAAAAATAGAGATGTATTTTTTTGTAAATATACACAAATTTTATTGAAAAGATACAATGAGGCTCACTTATCTAAAAATTGACCAGTATACATTTTGACATAGAAAACATTTTTTCATTTAAGAAATATGATAAATTGCTTTTAAAGCCCTATCTTTGTGTTTTGTTTTAATTTATTATTAAGTTATGAAAAACATCTTTTATTTTTTAATCATAGTTTTTATTATATCTTCATGCAAAAACAATTCTGTTGACACAGAGGGTGATTTTAGTGTTCCCGATTCGGTTTTAAATAAAAAACCTCTTGATTTTACAGAAGAAGCATTGACAGAAGTAATTGAAAATCTTGCTTCACCAGTAGAAATGGCAAGCATAATAAAAAAAGCTAATGCAGAATTTTCCAGAAAAAATTTATGTAATACTGAATTCGCAGATAATTATAATTCAGGTTTTCAAAAAGCACTAGGTTTAGGTATTTTTGGTGCAGACCTTGGATATATTAATGTATATAATAAAACATCGTTGGTATTGGAATATATTATGATAATAAAATCTTTAGCAG
>CAYTAU010000011.1:0-59183 GCA_964435855.1 uncultured Bacteroidales bacterium
GAACGTTAGCTGAAAAACTCAACTGATTTTTCTTGGTAGGGTCATGCTTGGTAACGTTTGGCTAAACTGCGTTTTAATGCTGTTTAGGTTTTGTTGGCAACAGTAATTTAGTTCTTAATTATTTTTTCTGATATTGTTTCATTTCCTAATGAAACTTTAACTAAATATATACCATCAGACAGATTCCTTATATCAATATTCTGCTTTTTAGTTTCTATAACAACCTGTCCCAAAGTATTTAATATTTCGATCTTGTCAAAAACACTTATATCAATTGTAAATTTTCCTGTTGTTGGGTTTGGATATATAATTAAATCATTTGATTCGGATATGAAATTTATACCTACTGGAGTATTATATTTTGCAATAAATATATCATCATTCCCAATACTACTTAAATTTTCAATATTACTTCCAGGATCAAAATCAACTGTTCCATCAAATGATCCAGCAATTATCATATTCCCATTATTAAAATACATTCTGTCTATTACATCATAGCTTAAATCACCAATTATATTTTTACTTATATAATTACCTGCAGTATCCAAATTTAGAATAAAGATATCGGTTTCTCCTAGGCTAGTAAAAAAGTCTGTTCCACTACCTGGATCAAAATCTACTATGTCTTTAAAATTTCCAGCAACCTGTATAGTATTATCTGAACTTAGGTTAATATTTACTGGTTCATCTGTACTTGTACCTCCAATACTTTTTGCCCAAACAAAACTAAAGTTAGTATTATATTTTGCGATGAAAACATCCTTATATCCCTGGCTAGTAAGTTCAGAAACATTGGTTGATAGGTCAAAATCTATGGTTCCCTGATAAATCCCTGTAACATAAAAGTTATTGCTTACATCAGTTGTAATACTATATCCAACGCTTTCAATATCACAAGGAATCATAAATCCATCTACCGGTGAACCATTAGAATCAATGCGATAAATAAAAAATTGTTTTGTAAACAGGTTATCACACCAATAACCTGTCATGATAATATTTCCAGAGTTGTCCAAACATAAGTCAAAGGATTGTTCATTAGTGATATCTGCATAACTATTAACCCATATAAAATCTCCGTTAGAGTCATATTTTGCCAAAAATATATCACTCCCACCCATACCTACATCAATGCTTGTTAATTCTTCAATACCACTTCCCGGGTCAAAATCAATGGTTCCAACAAAAAAACCAGTAAATATTACATTATCATTATCATCTATAATTAACTTGGAGCTTCTTTGCAATGCACTATTTCCAAAACTGTTAGCCCATAAAAAATTCCCGTTACAATCATATTTAGCAAGGAATAGATCTTCTCCTCCATTTGAAGTGTGTTCAGATATTCCAGTCGCAGGATCAAAATCGAGAGTGCCTTCATAAGTTCCAGTAATATATATATTTCCACTAATGTCACCTGAAATATATACGGACTCTTCATTTGATGTTCCACTTAGCTGTTTTGCCCAAATGAAATCACCAGAAGATGTATATTTCGCTATAAAAATATCATTTGATACATTACTTGTTAGTTCATAATTCTGGGCACTAGGGTCAAAATCTATGGTGCTTTGGAATTCGCCAGTTATATATATGTTACCATTATTCTCAACATAAAGACCTTCAATATTATCATAATCATAACCAAATAATACATTTGCCCATTCATAAGTTAGTGATTGTGCATTTGATAAAATATATAAAAAAGTAAATGCTAAAAGAAAAAAGCTTTTCATAATAAATTATTTTTATTTATAGATATGTAAAAAAATATTGAGATTACTCATTATTGTTGCCAACAATTCAGTAAACGTAATTAATTACGTTTATTTCTATTATGGCAAATGTAATGAATCTATCGGACTTTTTATAGTTTTTATCATATTTGTTGCAACTTGAGTGTATATTTCAGTTGTTTTAGAACTGTAATGTCCCATTAAAACTTGTATATATCTTAAATCTACTCCATCTTCTAATAAATGGGTTGCAAAACTATGCCTTAACATGTGAGGTGTTACAATTTTTTTAATGTTTGATTTTTTCAGCCATAATACTTAATGATTTTATAAAAGTATTCTTCAAATATCAGCAATAAAAATTAAGAAAAAAAGAAAGAATTAACATTAGTTGTTTATTAACCGTTAAAAACGAATAATTGTTTTATTCAATAAAATAAGTACTTTTGTATTGTATGAAATGTAAAATTTGTAAGAAAACAATAATTGGAAGAAAAGATAAAATTTTTTGCTCTATTGAATGTAAAAACTATTATCACGTAAATTTACGACGTGTTACTTCTATAGAAGTAAAGGAAATTAATAAAATACTACATAGAAATAGATCTATTCTGTTAGAAATAATGGGGAAAAATTCTGTAAGTAAAAAAATTAAACGAATTGAATTAGTGAAAAAGAAATTCCAATTTAAATATTTAACTCATTTTCATATCAATAAAGCCGGTAAAATGTATAATCATGTTTATGATTTTGCTTGGATGGAATTTTCTGACGATGAAATGCTTATAGTAAGAAGATGAGGCATGTTTGATTATCTGTCGGCATTATACCTTTTACAATTATCGGAAAACCCGTCTGCCGGATGGACGGCAGGTTAGAAATCAAATTGGTATTAAAAAAATGAGACTTTTGCAAGGCAAAATATTTTGATAAAACCCATAGAAGCATAGGTGCTTACTGTTGTACAATTATTCTTTTGGAAAAGGTTTCTGATTCTCCTGTTATTCTTAAAATATACATTCCTTTAGGAAACTCTGCCAGCGATATTTCTGTTTTGGTGTTTGTAATTTCTTTATTTTTTATCAGCTTGCCCTGTATATTATATATCATTACATTATTTATTATTGCCTGCGATTGTATAAATATTCTGTTGCTTGCAGGATTAGGATAAACTGTGAACTCATTGATTAAGATTTCATTGATTGAAGAGCCAGAGTAATCAGAAATTTTTGATACACCCGTGCTAGTGGCAACCCAAAGGTCATCCTGTGAATCTACTTCCAAATCCCTAATTACAGGACCTATTAATCCATCTGACACATCAAAATCATACCATTGCCCACCACTATAAAAAGCAATTCCTCCTTCAGTTACCAGATAATCAACATAAATACCAGCCCATATACATCCTAAAGAATTTATTTCTACGTCAACAGTTGGATTTAAGGTGTCAGGAGGAGCCAGTATATACATCATTGTATGATTTTCTACAAAAAGATTATTGTCATCGAATACTGAAACACCATAAACTGTACCAACCCATTTATTATCGTTTGCATCAACAGCAACTGCCTTTACTATGTCGTTTAGCAAACCTTCATTTTCTGTATATTCTGTAAAGTTTGTTCCATCAAATTTTATAAGCCCACCAAGGCCTGATCCCATCCAAGCGTCACCATTCGAATCAAAATCAATTGATACTATACCTCCAAATGGTAAGCCATCAGACATATTGTAACTGGTCCAACTTGTTCCATCAAAAATAGTAAGTCCATCATAGTCGCCAAACCAAAGTTCCCCATTTGATTTTTCTTCTATTATTTTTACACGATTATCTCCCAATCCATCTGCAATAGTATACGTAGTCCATGAACTTCCATCGTATTTACTAGCTCCAAAATCGGACCCAACCCATACGTCTCCATTTGCTCTTACACATATTGTAAAAATAGAGTTGTCTACCAATCCTGAATCCAATGCTACTGTATGAGAAGTCCAGGTGGTACCATCGAATTTTGAGATACCAAATTGCGTTCCAAACCATGCATTGTCTTGTGCATCTACAACAACACAATTTACATTGTCATCTACCAGACCATCTGTAGTGGTGTAATTTGTAAACGTTTGAGCTTGAGCTAAACCAAAAATTAATAATGATGCTATAAGTATGTGAAAATTCTTCATATTATTGAATTTTAATTATTTTAATAGATTCTATATAATCGGTATTGTACAATTTTATAAAATAGACTCCTTTTGCTAGAGAAGATGTGTTAAGAACAATGGTGTTTTCATTTCTTATTATGGATTGCCTCATTAGCAATCTACCATTTATGTCGCTCAATTCAAGTGTTGATTTTTTTGATAGTTGATGCTTAATTACTATTCTGTTTCCGAAGGGATTTGGAAAACATGAGAATTGATTTTCTACATATCTCTCATCAACACCCGCATAATCGTTATTTGAACCAATAGTAGGGCTTAGTTCTGTAAAACCTCCAATTCCATTTGGAGATCTACCATAAGAACTGTCAGCTGCCTGTACTCCAAAAGACACACTGTCAATAATGGTGCTGTCACCATAAGCAAGTATTAATTCTTCTCCTAAAGAAGACAATCTGAAATTAGCATGATAGCCATTTTGCTGACTATCCTCATCCGCCCATATAACCAAATAGCTGTCAGGAGGTATTATCACATCTGGTAAAGGCCATTTTGCAGGAATACTTGAATTATCACTTAAAAAGAGCCCACCTGTTGACATATCACTAAGGCTAGGGTTATAAAGCTCTATCCAATCTTCATATTCTCCATTCTGATCCTGTATCATGGTATTGTTTGCCTCCAGTTCATTGATAACCAAATCGCCTGGTTGAATTTGACTTTGAATGGTATAGAATTCATAAGCTGCTCTTTCGGGCGAAAATCGTCCGGCAGAATCATTTTCAGCATAAATATAATATTGGATAGTATTTCCAGAAACAGAAATCATACCTCCAAAAGTACCATCACCACTAGTACCATCATTAAGCAATCCATTGTCAAACATCTCTACTTCCTGAAAAACACCATTAGTGCTGAATCGATATGCTAAATATACTGAAGAAGCATTCTGTACCTGAGCCGTAATATAAATGTCATCATATAATAAGACTTGTTCGGGGAAATGTTGAATTGAATCTATATCTGGTGAACCCTGAAAACCGGGGTATGATAACAAATACTGTTCTCTATTGCTCATCAACTCTGTAATACCAGGATAGTCTATCAAATCAGAAACAGTCATGTCCAGATTATCCAGAAACATTTGATACGAATAAAATTTGTTTGTATCATTTTGAACAGATGGGTCAATAATATTTCGAATAGCTATGGCTCTATTTTCATATTCCTGATTGGAAATATTTTCCTCAACAATTGTTCTAATATGGGCAATATACATCCTTCTGAATCTATCATTTTCAAATAGATTTCGTAGCAAGGGTCTTTCGTAAACAGAAAATGAATTGTAATGAGTTAGCGGATCCAAAGTAAAAGCCTCCTGAATGGTAAAGCCATCATAAAATTCGGAAGCGTCTGCTAGTCTGAAACTACCAAAAGACATGTTCATATCCCATAAAATAGGATTAAACCTTCTATTGTCGTCTTGATAAATATAATAATTCTGTGCGTAACCAATATAAGAATCAAAATTCACGAAAGTATAATTAAGTGCATGCATCCAAAGAGTTCGGTCTACATTCAAAATCTGTTGGATATCTTCGGGGTGATCATTCAAAGTATCAATTAAATTATACAATTGTGTCCAACCAAAGTCCGATTCCATATCATACAATGTGTAATAATCAGAACTGTCAGTACCTTCGGAATTTCCTAGATTGGAATTTTCACCGTACAAATCTAAGTTCTCTGGGTTGCATTTAAAAAATGCATTATTACGTGAATCAAAATGCTTTGAAACAAAATCCTTGTTTACAGCTTCGATACTAGTATATAACCCCCAAAGAGTGTCGTTGATATATACATTGGCATAGTTTGCTTGGGAAGCAGGCATATATTTACGAGCAATTTCATAAGTTAAAACTTCACGAACGAAAGAAGGGTCCTGAATAACATTTCCCAACTTGAGTTTGTCAATGCCTTGATGATTCTGCCCATTAATCATATAATCGAGCTTGATATTAAAAGGGTTTTTTGTTCTGTTTACACTTACTGAACTATAACCTTTGTACCTTACCCCAACACTATCATAAGAAACACCATCAATTAGGAGAGAACACAGAATTCTTTCTTTAAGACCATCTACATAAAGACTATCAAGCACATGATCCCAATCTGTTTCATAAAAATAGAGCTTAATTTCGCGTATTGTGTCTGTATGATAAAAGTCTGTTTGAGCAAACAGACTCTTAACACCTAGAATAAGTATAAGAACAGAATATATTCTAAATTTCATATTTATTTAATCAATGAAATACTCTTAGTTGAGATTGCACCATTAATATCAGAAATTCTCATAATATAAATTCCATTTTGCATTTCAGAAAGATTTATACTAATTGTTAATTTCTGTGATTTTATAATTCTTCCTGTACAATCAATGATATCAACTGTATAGTTTGATCCCGCAATTCCATCTATAGTAAAAACTGCGTTTGATGGATTTGGATATACCGACCATTCTTTCATTTCAAATGAGGAAATGCTGGTTAAACCACAAGGATTGTTCAATAAGGTCATGATTCCAGGATGAGCACATTCGTACCTGAAAGCTTTTGGTGGTCCACCACCATTATAAATCCAAACAGTATTTCCGAGAGAATCAACTTCGTACATATAAGATTCCGAAAGGTTTACAAAAGTATTCCCATTTGACATTCTGTCTGAAGCAGATTGTCCGACTGCATCATCAAGACAATTGTGTCTCCATGAATATGAACTAGGCGTAAAAGCTTGTCCATTTACGATATCATAACCGTATCCATTTACTGGTGTTTCAATAGCATCAACAGTTGAGCTTCCACTACTTCCCTCATTATTAAATACCTGAAGCCAGCCAGCATTAGGTCGACCATCTTTTATCCAACGTACATCATGAACAGCACCTGGAATAACCTGTGTACCTGATGCTCCATAGTTTCCTGGATTTCCCCATCTGTATAAGATGTCTCCACCCATTCCGGAATTTCCTCCTGAATGACTTTCAGCTTCTGCTGTAGTTGTACTATGATCAATAATATAAATCTCACTCGCATTTCTTGATGAAAAAGCAATTTGATCTAATGTAGCATTATAATCAATTCCGTTTACATGAAACCAATCACCACCACTAGGTGGAGGAGGTCGATCTCCCGATTTAACAACAGGCGGGCCAAGCACAATCATATTGATATCTATAAGTTCTGGGTGATCAGACACTACTCCGTAATTATCTTTAGAGACGTCATAATCCTGAATCATATGATCCCAAATATTCCATTCCCAAACTATCTGACCTCCAGTTCCATTTTGAGCAATTTCAAGAATACTGGTTGGCCATTTTTCACTGCTGTAATCAGATGAGCCAGCTTGTTGAAGTTCAGATGTGGATTTTACCTCCCAGGCAGTAATCAAAACATTGTCACCTATTAAAGTAATATCGTGATGTTGACAATAATCTGATGTTGAATATACAAAGTCCCATACAACATTTTCATTTTCATCAAGCTCTTCTATCAATCCACCTACGGCACCTCCATTTAAAACGTTCCCACTATAAACAGTTCCTCTAACAATGTTCCCGTTATCTTTAAGTTGAACTGTGTAATTACAATTTCTATTTGATGTCCATGAATATGCAATATCTCCATTTTCATCAATAAGATAAGCAGTGCTATTATTTTGCCTATTATAAAGAGCGAATCCATCAAAACTCTGAGCAGATAGCTGAAAAGTAATGCCTATAATAATAAGACATAAAATGTTGATTTTTTTCATAATTTTTAAATTTAGTTAATTAATTGTTTTTTCATAATTTTTTCAAATTAAATTTTATAATACTCATTAGACATTGCTAATTATCAATTCCTTCGTTTAGGATGAGATTTTTTTCTATCATAAATTAGTAAATCCAGAGCCTTATTTACAAACTCATTATAATTAACCTGTTGTTCTTTGGTTAATAGTGATTTTACTTGTTCAAAATGTTGAAATGTTATAATTATTTTTTGTTTCTCAAATACTTGTATTTCTTTTAGGATGGAATCTTTATTATTCTTATTATTCGTTTCCAATAAGCTATTGAAATATAATTTTAATGATTCTTCTTGTTTATATTTTATAGATTCCATTTGTTGATTGTGTTGCTTAGTAAGCATTAGAAATGAAGCTTCTTGTCTACTATCTAATTGCAGTATTTCTATAGTCTCTATTCTAAAATCTTTTGGTGGATGTGGAGGAAATTCATGGTGTTTAGGCTTAGTTATGATAAAAAAACTTATCAATCCAATATTTAGTATAAACATAAAAAGTAAAGCCCACTTATAAAATTGTAATTGTTTCATCATTCATAAAGTTTATAGCTAGATGTAAGAGATATTTGGGAAACTATTTCTACAGAAACTTCTGTATTATTTGTATTGTCTTGTATATAATTATTTAGAAAGTAAACATTTAAAATTATCAAAATTATGGCAGCGACAACAGACATTCTCCGCTTAACCATTGTAATAGTTTTGTTTTTTGCAGAATAGATATTGTTTCTAATCTTTAAATAAAGATCTGAATCCGGTATTGCTCTTTCAATTCCATTCAAACTATCTAATATGGATTTTTCCCATTGTTCTATTTTATTATTTGCATCCATTTTGTTTACTTTTTATTTTAGACAATTCATTATTGATTTTCCTTCGTTGTAATACCAAATATTTAATTTTTCTCTTAGATTTTTTTTAGCTCTCTGTAATAAGGATTCTGTAGCTTTTAATGAAATTTCCATAATATTTGCCACCTCCTGTCTTGGTAGTCCTTCAATAAAACTTAAAATAAAAGCTGTTTTTTGATTATTTGAGAGAGTATCAATAGCATTAAATAGAATCTTTGCTTTTTCCTTATTTTCCAATAATATTCCAGGATGTTCAAAATCGTATTTATTTATTTCCGTTTCGCTAATTCTAAAAAATGAAAATCGTTTTTTTCTTTTCAAAAAATTAAGAGAAGTATTAACTGTAATTTTATATATCCATGTACTTACTGAAGATTCTCCTTTAAATGTTGCGGCTTTTTGATAAATTTTTATAAAAACATCTTGCATAACTTCTTCTGCATCTTGTTTGTTTTGCAGATAACTGAGTGATGTATTATATATTTTATTGCAGAATGAATTGTACAATATTTGAAACGCTTTCTTATCTCTGTTGGATATAGATTTTAGTATTTCTTTAAAATCATCCACTTATTAATTGTTTTTCATACATGTTTTCAAAAGAGAGTTCTTTATTTTTTTAAACAAAGTTAAGGATTCAATAAGCTTATCATGTTATGATATTTTGTGAAAATGTTATGAAGTTTTGTTTTTCTTTTATTGTTTTCGGATTACTCTATTATTTATAAATCTCTAACCATACAAAAAATCATAGAACCTGCATGTCTGCTGTTAGTATTTTGATGGTCATCGTATTAATATTTTAAACTATTTTTCTATGTCGAACTATTTGTATTGACGTTGGTTAATTGGGTTAAACAACATACCCAATAACAGCGTTTGCCACAGCACGGGGCTCCGGTGGCAATGAGAAAATATTTTTTTCGTATTGACTATTGTATGGCGAAATATTTAGTGTTTTTCCCTCAACAACAAGAGTGCTGCTGCCTCCTGGATCAAAACCCATTGCTTTTTGCATGCCAAATTTTAACATAATATCTGCCATGTCGATATGTGTAGCCCCCACCGATTCGCGAATTCTGCCGTTAATTGTAAGTACACTAAGGTTCCCCTTTTTATCAATTCCAACAGCAATTTTTGGTCCTCGCATATCAACAAAGTCTAATCGAGCAGCTTGTGTACTTATGGAAAAAGCTGTTTTCCAACCTTCTTTTTTCATATTAATACAGTTTTTGTTATTATCCACAAGCATTGGTCCTGCTTCAACAGCATGTTTAATATTTTCTAAACCGGTTATTTTAATTTCAAGTTCTTTATCAATTTCGTTCCACGTTTTTGGAAACATATTTGCCGGAAACGATAATATCATTCCAACCGGAATTATTTTGATATTTTCGCCTTTTTTGGTTTTAATAATTTCTTTGATAACATTTCCTGCTAATCGCACAATTATTCTGCCATCGCCAAAAATATCTTCCGCATTGTGCATTAGATCATAATAGCATACAGAATTGTTTTTTGGTTTAACAGCATTATAATTAACAGCAGTAAATTTTATTGAAGCCGTATTATCTGATATTTCCATACCTTTTGATGCACTTACAAGCTTAATATCAATTTTATTGTTATTGTAAAAAATAAGAGCAGGCTTATTAAATAATGGAGCACTAATTGTTTTTCCCTTAGAGATTAATAATCCCAATGGTGAACCTATATACGATTCTGGCAAACCAAGTTTCCCAACAAGTTCGGGGTTAAGAATATAACCGCCATTCCATGCAATTTTAGAAATGCAGTTTGTTTGCTTTTCAAATTCTTTAATAAATGCTGTAACACGTTTTGTGTTGTTGGGACTTGAAACAATTTCAAATTCCCATTTTTTACCGCTAAGCTTATTGGTATTTGCCATTATGCCGTTCCACGGATTTCCGTCCTTATAAACTCCGCTCACATATTTGTAATCAACATCCGCTTTTTGTTTTGATGTGTTTTTCATATTATTTAGAACAGTATCTATTGGAGAACCATTGGTTTCAGCATCTTTTCTAATTTCATCAAATACTTTTTGTTCACCATGTTTTTTGCAAAGTTGTTTAAACAGATCACTTTTCAAAGCCAAGTGAAAATCTTTTGCTGTTTGAATAGGAGTAGGGTAAGCTAATGTAGCCCTAACTCCGGCAGGAATAAATTGAACATACCCACTATCCAAAGGAATGCCCATAATATTCGCCGCAATTGGATATGATGCTTTTCCAATATGAAATCTGTCAATATCAACAATATCGGTCATAATTGCTGCTTCCCTTCTGTTGGAAATAATAAAACCCCCCTTTTCTTTTACATGTCTTAATTTACTTAATGCTAATTCTCCTAATTGAGCAAAATGAATTCCAACACACAGTTGTTGTGTTTTAATTACCTTAAGTATTTGATAATCGTAAAGCAATTTTAATTCAGTGTCATTTTTTTTGATGATGTAATTAATTATATCATCTGCAGTTGGCCATCGTCCAATAGATTTTTCTTGTGCAAAAACATATATTGGAGCTATATTTTTAAAGTTTTTCTTTAATATTTTTTCTGTTAACTCTTGTTGAATAGGCAATTTCAGTCTTCCTCTAACAGACTGTAATGCAAATAACTCAAGTTCGTATTTTACAAATTTTCCGGGAAAATATGCAATTGGGATATTAGATTTTAATTTTTTTACAAGAATCGGTCTATCGTCAATTGCAAGATAAGTGCTCGATGTTAATTGTGATAATGCGAGATTCCAGTCGGTAAAAAAATGTGAGCTTTGTTCAATGTTTTTTATTATTTCAGGATCTATAATTTTACTATATAAAAGATTAATTAATCCGGTTAATTCCTGCAAAGTAAAATCCTGATAAGGATAATAGTTTTTGTTTCTGTGCCTGTATGATAATGAATGGTCGTGCCTGACATTAAATTCTCCGTTTTTATAATTAAATATGTTGTCGGCAGCATTATAAAACTCTGATAATTTTGATTCAGGAATTTTGTCTTTGTCAGGATTTGTTTGAACAAGGGTTTTGGTAAATTTTAAAATTATACCTTTTATTTGTTGTTTTTCAACCCTGAAGAAACTTGGATCTATAAGTGATTTTAAATAGATCATAAATGCCAGTCTGCCATATCCTGGCATATATTCTCTATTGTCTGTATTCAGGATGAATTCAAGGTCTTTATTGGTGAATTTAGATATTTTCCTGTATTTTTCTAATTCATTTTTAACAACTTCAATTGATTGATCATTTGGCTGTAATTGAAGATATAATTGTTTAATAACATTTTCGAAATTTATTTTTAAAGAATTAATACTATATCTGCTATTAACGGCATCGCGATTATGCTTTATTTCATCAATAAACTTATGAGGGAAAAATACTCTGGAAGTAATATCCTTTAGATGTTTTGATGTGATATTAATGCCATCAAACTCAATAATTTTCAACCTTTGTTTTTCTGAAAGATGTTCTCCTACAACTTCAGCGTAAACATTTTCAGGGTGATATCTGCGACAGAAAATAGGAACTCCTGTTGCTGTTGCTTCAATAATCGGTAATCCCCTGCCTTCTGTTTCGCTTGGCAAAAGTATTAAGGATGCAATATTATAAAGTTCGGGAATGCCAATAGGTTTTTCAAACTTATTTTTAAAATTTTCACTATCTAATTCGCTAAACAAGAAACCCAGAAATATGTTTTTTCTGAATTTATGCGGAATATTATTTATTAATTCGGCAAAACGCTTTATTAACTTTTCAAAATATTCGTATTGACCTTCAGGTATAGGTCCTGTAACAAGTATAGTAAGTTTTAATTTATTTGTTTCGCCAAATTTTTCTGCAAATTCCGGAAAATTTAAAAGTTTCTTAATCAGTTTAAATCCAATTTCTATCTTTTTTCTTGAAACAATTCTTGTTGGTTGAAGAAAAACAATATTTTCCGACAAGAAATTATTTAATGTTTTTGTTTTATTGCCAATTAATATGGGACGAGGGTTTTTACTGCTTACCAGTTTATTTTTTATAACATCTATTACAGAATATCCTATTAAGGTTTTCTGATATCTGCTAAATATTTGTTCAAACTGTAAAAAAGCATTTATTTTTTGTCTTTTGGTTATGCTTGTATATTCTTCAATATTAATTGCTGTCCCAACTTCAGTAACATTTGCAGGATTATGACCATTAATATTAATTAGGTGATCGGTTTGCTGATTATTGATATTTAGATTTATCCACGACCTTGATTCCCATGGATACAATACTTCAATTTGCGAGAAAAATTCTCCAACATCAGAATTTGTAAAAAAGAAATCACGAGGTCCGGGTTTTAAGCCGCGTTCTTTAATATCAACTTTTCTGTTTCCGCCCTCCCAGTAAAAATCATGATTGTTATTAACAACAGGAATTCCCAAATATTCCGAAACCAATACATTTGCCAGTGCCAAAGAAACATTTCCGGGATTAGAATTTGTATTGATCAAATACAAAAGCCCTATATTATTGTCTTCAATATATTTTCCCAGTTTGCTTACAATTTTTAAAACCTGTTTCCAGTATTTAATAATAAGGGCATTATATTCTTTACTGCCACGTTCTAATTTAGTGAAGAAAAAATCCTGATATAAATCCCAGTCGTCAAAACCTCTTATTTCTTTAATTTCAAATTTTTTTGCATCGGGATGAATTACTTGATTTGCATTAGGATAAAATTTGCCAGCTATATAGTGTAAAGGAATTTCAGGAAAAATTCCGCTAATTACTTTTGCATATTTTTCAATTTCCAAAGTAACTCCGTCTATAGAATAATAGAATGTAATAAATGCCAGACCGCCTTTACCAATAAGGTCTTTAAAAGTATTGTACGACGATTTGCACTCAATTGTTGGAATTGGCTTATTTTCTTTAAGCTTATCAATAAAAAGACCAAGGTCGAACCAGGTGTTAATTTTTTCCTTGTTCAACTCCTGCATCATTTTCTTTGCTGTCATTCTTCGTTTCATATGTTTGTGTTTTTATAGCCGCTAATTCGCGAATAAAATATTAGTGCATTCGCTGCTATTTTTATAATCATTTTCCTTCTTGAGAAATTGGGACAAGTTATTTGTTTAAATCAAGTCATGGACATTTCATAATCCTAAAAAATTTTGTCTAATATACGAAATTTAATTGATATATATTAATAATGTCAATGAATAGTTAAGGTAATGTTTATGGCAAACATTATCTGCCTGACAGGCAGGATGTCTTGAGCATTATTAAATTGCTTTATTATTAACACAGAAAGCTTAAGAATTTTCTATCAACTATTTTTCCGATTTCCCAAAAACTCTTTTGATCCATTTTGGTAAAACTAAAACACCAATAAACAAATAAGGATAATATGTTATTAATCTCCATAAAATAGACATAAGAGTAACCAATCAGAGAGCAGGAATAAATTCAGCCATATAATCGGAGAACACCAATTCAACAATGCTGCTTCCTCCCGAAGTTGGTATTATTAACAATCACATTGTCAATTGATGGCGGATATTAACTCCAAAAATGAAACAAATTTATCATTTTAACGTAAAAAGACAAATATATGCTTGTACTCTGAAATTATCAGGAAAAATTTATCAAATAAAGTATTATTTAAAAAATTGTAAAATCAACACAAACAGTCATTAAAAATATAAATAAATATTTTGGATTATGAAAAAGATACTTTTCTATGCGAGTTCATTGATTATATTTGTAGTTTATAATATCTCATCAATTTATGGTCAGAATAAAACATTTAATATTACTTTTAATGAAAGTGACTTTACAATAAATGAAAGTAATGAGAACAGGAAAAATATTATTATAAAGAATTTAAGGTTTTATTATAAAGAATCACCGGGGAAACCAAATTTACCATCTTATACTGCAAAAATTGTTGTTCCTGAAAATGCAAGTTTTATAAAGCTTAATTATAGTTTAAATAAAACATTGATTGCTGAAAATATATTTATAGAACCATCACAATACCCTGTTCCGTTCACAAAAAATATCACAAAAGCACCAAAAGTAGAGCCCGATCAGGTGATTTATAATTCGGACAAAGCTTTTCCTGAAAAAAATGTTGAATATACATCTATTCAATATTTAAGTAAATATACTTTTTTCACTTTTGACGTTTGTCCGTTTATATATTATCCAAAAGAACAGAAATTATATTTTGTTGAGAGCATTACAATATCAGTCGATTATAATTTAGAGGCAGAAAAATTGTTATCTAAGAATTGGGATGATGGTTTATTTTACGACCTCCTGTATTATCAGGTTGAAAATCCAACAGATTTGGTTACGCCAAAAAAATCTAGTTTAAAGTCTAAGAGTATTACAAGCCAGTATTTAATTATTACTTCTTCTAGCTTAGAGTCTGATTTTCAGGTTTTGGTAAATTGGAAATTACAAAAAGGTATTACAGCTGATGTTATAACAACAGATTTTATTTATAGTAATTATGCAGGTAGTAGTAATCAATTAAAAATTAAAAATTGTATTTATGATTATTATCAAAACAAAGGAACAATTTGGGTGCTTTTAGGAGGGGATAATACACTTGTTCCAGATCAGGATTGCTATGCAAACGTAGGAGGTTATTATGAAGATTATTATATGCCAACCGACTTGTTTTATGCATGTTTTGATAATCAGTTTAACTGGGATGCAGATAGTGATGGTATTTTAGGAGAACTTACTGATAATATTGATATGGCACCGGAAATTATTATTTCCCGAGCTCCAGTTCAAAACACAACACATACAAGTGCATTTGTAAACAAATCAATAAATTATGAGCAAAATCCCCCATTTTCAAATTTTGCAGAAGAAATGGTAATTTGTGGTGTTGAAGCATGGAATACATGGGGAGGCAGAAGTGATATGGATTGGCGTGGTGAGAAAATGTGGAATGATTTTATTAATCCAAACTGGTCTGGAACACATTATCGTTTTTATGACACGAATACTGATTTTGGCGGTTCATCGTATGATGTTACTGTTACAAACATGTCTACGGTATTAAATAATGGCTACAATTATTTTTTCATGGGAACGCATGGAGATCAACAATTATGGTCAACAGAAGATTCTTATTATTTTAATTCAACAGATGCGAGTAATCTTTCTAATATTAACAGCCAGGGTATTGTTGTTACTATTGCTTGTATAACTAATGCTTTTGATGAAAGTAGTGGTTTTACTGCCGACCCTTGTCTAAGTGAAGCATTTATTAGGAATAGTAATGGTGGAGCTGTAGGATATTTTGGTAGTTCAAGATATGGCTGGGGTAATGGTGATATGACGGAAGAATTAGGCTCTTCATATCTTTATGCCTCAAGTTTTTTTGAATATTTGTTTTCTGGAGTACCTGCTTCAAAACCATACAAACTTGGTGCTGCAACTGCACAATCAAAAATTAATTATATAGGAGCCAGTTATGATGATAATCCTGAAAGATGGTTACAATTCTCTCTTAATACAATAGGTGATCCGGAATTAGATTTATATACTGCAAATCCACAAATAATTACTGCAAATAGTATTGATACTATTTTATGTGGTGCAACAAGTTTATATATTTATGGTGTATCATGTTCAGATGGTATTGCATCTTTATATACTAATGGACAGTTGTTGGGAGTTACTCAACTATCAGGCGATACGGGTACTATTTCATTTAACCCTATCCCAAATACATATTCATCAATTACCTTAACAATAACAAAGCACAATTATAAACCTTATATTATTCAGATACCTGTTGATACTACCAATTGTTCGCTGGCTCCTTATGCAGATTTTATTGCAAGCGAAACACAAGCATGTATTAATTCTCCGGTTGTTTTTACCGATTTGTCCTATTTTTCACCAACACTTTGGAATTGGAGTTTTTCTCCCAGCACAATTACCTATTTAAACAGTACGTCTTCAACAAGTCAAAATCCGGAAGTTCAATTCAATGCAACAGGGAACTATACCGTGACTTTAATTGTAACAAACGTGGAAGGCAGTGATACTCTTTCAGAATCAAATTATATCACAATATCTAATATTGATGCAGATTTTTTAGTTGATCAACAAAATATTACTATCGGTTCAACTGTTGAGTTTACAGATAATACTAATTGTCAACCAACATCATATTTATGGGATTTTGGAAATGGAGCAAATCCGGCTACGGCAAATACCGGAGGACCTCATAGTGTTACATATACAAGTTCTGGTTTGAAAACAATATCACTAACTGTTGACGGTGTTGATACTGAAACAAAAATAGATTATCTTGATGTTTCTGAGGAATTTATTATGTGTTCTCAGACATCATCAAATTCGCAAAGCGGAACACTTTTTGATTCAGGTGGACTTTCCGGAAATTATTCAAATTATGAAAACTGTGAATTTTTAATTAATCCTGGCTGTGCTATTGATATTACTTTAAGTTTTACAAGTTTTTATAGCCCTACATCATATGATTACATGAGTGTATATGATGGTATGGATGCTACTGGAACATTAATTGGAAATTTTACATATATTTCTTCACCACCTGCTGATATTACAGCATATTCAGGCAGTATGTATATTGAATGGGTTTCTAATAGCTCATCTAATTATACAGGATGGGAGGCTTCTTGGTCTTCTACTGTATCTAGCTCAGCACCAATAGCTGATTTTTCTATCTCTAACATTACCCCTCCCTTAAACACTCTTGTCCAGTTTAATGATTTAACAACAAATAATCCTGGCTCTTGGAATTGGGATTTTGGTGATGGAAATACTTCAACACAACAAAACCCTTCTCATGCATACGTAAATTCAGGAAGTTACACAATAACTTTAATTAGTAATAACTGCTTTGCTTCTGATACGGTTTCCTACAATGTTTTTGTTCAAGATCCTCCAATCATTAATGTAACTCCAAATCCAGTAATTGTAACTGTCGCTTGTGGTGATTCTACAAATATTCCATTAAACATTTTTAATACAGGTAGTGGAGATTTAGTATATGAAATTGATGGTTCTGGAAGTTCGAGTAATTCAACAATAGAGCTATTGGCTTTAACTTATGGTGTTGATTATTCTGAAGAATATACCAATACAATTAATGCAATAAATCAGTATTTTACCGATTATAATCTTACCGAAATAAATACAACAGTTGCAGCTACATTAGAAACACAATTGGTAGGAAAGGACGTACTATTAATTGCCGAACAAGAAAATGGAAACCCAACTGTATTTACTGGTTTTGCAACGGTTATTCAGGATTTTGTAAATAATGGAGGAACAGTTATATTTTGTGGTACAAGTAATTATTCTTGTATCACTAATACAGGATTATTTGCAGGAACAGGCGGAAGTGGTGCCAATGGGTATTCAATGAACGTAATAGATAACACTCACCCAATAACAGATGGTTTTCCATCAACAATTACGGGGCAGAATGCGACTTATACTTTATCAATTTCTAATCCTAATGCCGTAACTATAGTTGAATATAGTGGGTTTGATGTAGTATCATACAGAGAAATTAATAATGGTAAAGCGATATTTATTGCTTATGATTATTATGCTTATGATAATTATGCATCTCAAATTATTTCCAATGCTGTTGAATGGAGTGGTTTAGGCTCATTAGAAAATTGGTTAACCCCATCTCAATATACAGATACTGTAATACCATCCGACACTTCATTAATAACTCTAACATTAGATGCTTCAAACTTGTATGTAGGAACTTATTATGATACATTAATTATTAACTCAAACGATACTTCTAATACCCCTTTATCTGTTCCAGTTATTTTTACAGTTACAGGACAACCTTTAATGAATCTTTCACAAAATTCATTTGACTTTGGAACACTTCAGGTAGGAGCATCATTTACAGATACTTTATTTATTGATAATGATGGATGTGATACACTAGATATTACATCTTTTATTTCAACAAATATTAGTTTTACTGTTAATTCTGGAGTTTTTCAAATACCCCCATATAGCACAGACACCGTTCTTATAACTTTTTCACCCGATACAATAAAAACATATGCTGATACAATTTATATCAATAACAATGATACAAATACTTACATATTAGTTAATGGAATTGGTGTTGGAGCACCAATTATTTCATATAACCCAACATCTATTGTTGATACAATTTATGGCTGTAATGATTCTCTTGTGGTTCCTGTTACAATATATAACACAGGGCAAGGACCATTATATTGTGCAATAGACCTAGAAGAAGTATCTTCTGGTGGAGGAGGAACCGTTTTTTATGATGGTTTTGAAAGTGGTAGTATAGCAAGTTGGACAGATGAAGGTGGCTCATACACTAAGCAAATAACATCGACTGACCCAGCATCAGGAAGCTATTGTTATGAAATGATGAATGGAAATAGCGCACACATGGATGGCATTAGCCATGCTTTTACTAATTCAACCCCTAGCGAGATTAGTTTTAAATTGAAATCTACGTCTTCAGGCGAATATGGTTCTTTTATTGTCATTGGAGATAACCCAGCAAGCACCTCAGATGCAATGTTATATTTATTTATGGATAATGGTGGGTCGTTTTTTGTAAATGATAATAGTTCTATGTCTAGTTATACTGCAAATCTATGGTCTAATATAGAACTTAAAAATATTGATTGGACATTAAAAACCTTTGATTTTTATGTTAATAGTGTTCTTGAAATGCAAGCAATGTCTTTTAATAATACAGGTGTAAATCAAATAAACATTGTTCATTTATACACATGGTCGGGTATCTGCAGTAGTTATTTTGATGATGTGCAGATTGGTGAAGCAGTTGCTCCTCAATGGATAAGTGTTAATACTGATACTTTAAACATTAATATAGCAGATTCCGCAATCTTTAATGCAACATTATATTCCGATGGATTAAATTCTGGAACGTATAATACAGACATTATTATATCTTCAAATGATCCAGTTAGTCTGCTTGATACTATACCCGTTACTATGGTAGTTGAGGGAGTTCCATCAATTTCTTCAAATGTTAATTGTTTACATTATGGTATTGTAATGCAAAATGCTACTGTTGTTGATTCGGTTTGGATTTATAATACTGGTTGCGATTCTTTAATAATTTCGAGCATTATTCCAACAACAACAGATTATTTACCAAGTGTAAGTTCACTAATAATTGCACCAGCAGATTCATTTCTATTACATGTAAGCATGAGCGATTCAATTATGGGGGCTAATGATGATACACTTTGGCTATATAGTAATGCAGGAACTTTCTCTATATGCTTAACTGCAACTATTACAGGTTCACCAATTATTTCATATAATCCAACTTCTATAATTGATACTATCTATAGTTGTAATGACTCTATCACAATCCCTGTTACAGTTTATAATACCGGACAGGGTCCATTATATACATCTATTAATTTAGAAGAAATATCTTCAGGAGGAGGAACTGCTTTTTATGATGGCTTTGAAAGTGGGAATTTATCCAATTGGACTTTTGAAAGTGGCTCATATACAAAACAAATATCATCTTCTAACCCAGCAACAGGTACTTATTGTTTTGAAATGATTAATGGCACAACTAATCACATGGATGGTATTAGTAATACATTTAGTAATTCAACTCCTAGTGAAATAAGTTTTAAATTAAAATCTACATCTATAACTCAATATGGGTCTTTTATCATTATTGGGGATAATCCAGGTTCTTATTCAGATGGGTTACTATATCTTTATATGACTAACTATGGAAATTTTTATGTAAATGGAAATAGTGGTGTATCTAGTTATATTGCAAACCAATGGGTTTATGTAGAGCTTAAAAATATTGATTGGACATTAAAAATATTTGATCTATATGTAGATGGAGTTCTTGAATCACCATCTTTATCATTTAATAACACCTCAACCAACCAAATAAATACAGTTCATTTATATACTTGGGATGGTGTGTGTAGCTCTTATTTTGATGATCTTCAAATAGGAGAAGCAATTACACCTCAATGGATAAGCATTAATCCAGATACATTAAACATTAATATAGCAGATTCATCAATATTTTATGTAACTCTATATTCTACTGGATTAGTATCTGGAATATACAATACAGATATAATCTTGTCTTCAAATGATCCCTTAAATTCATTCGATACAATTCCGGTTACAATGGTGGTTGAGGGAGTTCCTTCAATTTCTTCGAATGTTAATTGTTTGCATTATGGTAGTGTAATGCAAAATGCAATTGTAGTTGATTCTGTTTGGATTTATAATACTGGATGTGATTCTTTATTAATTTCTAGTATTGTTCCAACAACAACTGATTATTTAGCAAGTGTAGGTTCAATAACAATTGCACCAGTAGATTCTTTTCTGTTGCATGTTAGTATGAGTGATTCAACTATTGGAATTAATGCAGATACTCTTTGGATATATAGTAATGCAGGGAGTTTCCCAATTTGCTTAACTGCAAATATTACAGCTGCTCCAATAATATCAACTGACCCGATATCGTTTAATGTTAACTTAGGAGCATGTGCTGATTCAATTACTTTACCACTTACAATTTATAATACAGGAGGAGGGTTACTTAATTATTCATTCATGAATATATTGGGCGGTGGATATGACTCAACAATTACTCAATATTATACAATAACAGGGCATAACTTAGATTATCTGTTTAATGGCTTAAACTCATCCGATTCTGTACATGTAGAAGTGACCATAAATGGAGATTATGATAGTAGTTCGGAATATGCAGATCTATATATTGATGGAGGCTTTATACAACAGATAGTTGATGGTGATCCAAGCAATGGAACAGATATAGTTACAACATATCATTTTGGAGGTCCAAGTGTTTTAACTTGGTTATCTGATGGTATAATTACAGTTACAATTGATAATTCTAGCAGTGTTAATACAGGTTATGGAACTCAATTAAATCAAGTAAGATTGTGGATGGGAGGTATTGGATGGATAAATGCTTCTGTTGGATCAGGAATTGTTTCTTCTGGAGACTCATCTATAGTAAATATTACTTTTAATAGTGATGGAATGTCAGGAGGAGTTTATTATTCAGATATTATTATTAGCTCAAATGATCCACTAAATCCACAAGTAACTGTGCCATGTACTCTTAATGTTTCATTTGATCCATGTGCAGAATTTATTTATGATATCCCAAATGCTTGTAGCGGACAAGTTGATTTTACCGATAATAGTTTAAATAATCCTACATCTTGGCAATGGGATTTTGGCGATGGCAACACTTCATTTTTACAAAATCCAACAAATATGTATACAAATCCAGGAAATTATAATGTGCAATTAATTGTATGTAATGGTGTTTCATGTGATACAACAAACTATATAGTTACACTAACTAATACTAGTGGACCAGTAAATGCTTCTTGTACTCCAACATCTTATTACACCTACACCAATTACGATATAGAAAATGTTACATTTAATACAATTAACAATTCTTCTGGCGGCACAGTTAATGGTTATGAAGATTTTACATGTACATCTAACACTACTTTAACAGAAGGCTTAACTTATCCAATTTCCATTACTACAGGGTATTCCTCTTATCAAAAAAATATACAAATTTATATTGATTTCAATAATAACGGGATATTAGAGCCCTTAGAACTTGTGTGGGATACAATTAATTCATACTCGATTCATCAAGGGAATATAACTATTCCAATAAATGCCGTAATGGGAACTTCTTTGAGGATGAGAGTTATTGAAGACAGGAATAGTTACAATATTTCAGATGCTTGTTACAATCCATACTATGGTGAGGTTGAAGATTATACTGTGATAATTCAGTCAAACACATTGCCTCCTGTTGCATTGTTTATGCACAACATACTTGATGAATGCCAAGGAATGATTCAGTTAATAGATAATAGCACAAATATTCCAACATCATGGTATTGGGATTTCGGAGATGGAATAACATCTTCTTATCAAAATCCATATCATAATTATAGTAATGCCGGTATTTATACAGTAACACTTGTGGCAACCAATAGTTTTGGATTTGATACATATAGTTATCAAATTACAATAAATTCTCTTAATCCTAATATCCTTTATAGTGGAAATTTGGCAATAAATCAACCAATTACATTTAACACAAGCGCAATAGGCATTCTGTCATGGCATTGGGATTTTAACGATGGTAATACATCTACATTACCAAGTCCAACTCATACATATACAGTTTCAGATTATTATACTGTAACATTAGATGTACAAAATGCCGTTGGATGTACAGCTCAAGCATTTTTAAATATATTTATTGAAAATCAGGTTGGTATTGAAAAAAATGAAAAAAATGTTATTAAGATATATCCAAATCCAACTAAGGAAATTTTGTATATCGAAAATAATGATCATGATGATTTAAAATTTGAAATATTATCTGTAAGTGGTCAAGTAATTAAAAGAGAGGTGCTTGAAAACACATTAAATACTATTGATGTCAGTAATATAGCATCAGGAGTATATTTAATTAAAATATTTAATGATAATGTTAATTGTAATAAGAAATTAACGATACAATAATTGAAATATAGGCAACATAGCTTTAACCAGTAAAATTATTTCAGTATCAGTATTTGACTTTGTATAACTTATATTTTTCATTTTTCCGATTTTGCAAAAACTCTTTTGATCCATTTTGGCAATACCAAAACACCAATAAATAAATAAGGATAATATGTTACTAATCTCCATAAAATAGCCATAAGAGTAACCAAGCCGAGAGCAGGAATAAATTCTGCCATATAATCGGAGAACACCAATTCAACAATACCGCTTCCTCCCGGAGTTGGTATTATTACCATTAATAACCACATTACCAATTGGCGTGCAAATATTAATAAATTTTCGCCAAACGAAGGAATGGTTTGAGCTATTGAATTGGGCAATCCAAAAATTAAAGCCAGTAAAAGAAAATTTAACACCCAGTATCTTGCTGTCCATGAAAAAAAGGTTGATAAAAAAGCTTTAGCCCAAAATGTGAAAGATCTTTTTTTCAATTCATTTGATGCCATAATTAGATCATTTCCGGTATTTTCAGCTTTTGTTTTCCATTTTTTTAAAAACCGCAATTTGAATATTTGCACAATTATTTTTTTTATAGCACCCGGATTAATAAATAAGCCGTAGCTCATAAATAATATCCATAAAAATTTAATTGAGTATGCAACAACAGCAAACAGAAAATATTTATTTGTTAGATCAACAGATGCTGTATCGGCACCACCAATTGTAAAAAGGTCTGAATTTCCCACAACAAGAACAATAATTGGAAATAATATTATAAAATATAATTCATCTAATAAAGATGTTGCCATTACAACAGCAGTGCTTTTACCAACAGTAAGACCTTCTTTATGTATAAATACAACAGCAACACTTGTTCCGCCAATGGCGCCGGGTGTAATAGCTGATGTAAATTCCCAAAGCATAATTATATTGAAACTTTTTCGCCAGCTTAATTTTTTTTCTGTAAGTATTCGTAATCTGATTATATATCCGAAATCTCTTATAAACATCATTATTAATGATATGAAAATAAACAGTAACATATACCAGGAAAAAGTTATAAGAGAAAATGCTTCAGGGTCAAATTCTTTGTATAGTAAATACCCAACGACTATTAATCCAAGCAATATTGGGAAAATAATACGTGAGGGTCTTATTTTTTTTAATATTTTATCAGAACTATCAGCCATTTTTGATTTTCCATTATAATTCGGAATAAAATTAATGCTAAAAACATAAAGAGCAAAAGAATTTATTAAGATTGCATATTTAAAATGTCGTAATTATTCGTTTCAGTATAGATTTTTTATATTTAAAGTACTCGGATAAATTGTTATTCTTTAACGAATAACCAGAAATAAGCATTTCACTTGCCTGATTTTCAGTCTAAAATCAAAAATCATCACTTTGAAATCCTGATAGATATACTTTAGTTTTTTTTATTTTAATTTTTTTTTTACTTTTGCACGAATTATTTTTTGGCATTGAAACTTCTTGACAAATACCAAATCCGTTTAAATGAGCTGGTTGAAGGAGTTAATTGTTATAATTATATTATAGATAAAAAGTTCTTTGAGCATTTTGAAATTACAGAAGTTGATGAGGTTGATATTGTTGCGGAAATAAAAATTGAAAAAAGGCATAATATTATAATTTTAAGATTCAAAATATCGGGCAATATTAATGTTCCTTGTAACAGATGTCTTGAAAATTTTAAACTTAATATTGACCATAGAGACGAGCTGTTTGTTAAATTGAGTAATGGCAGTCATGAAGAACAATCCGAAAATATGATTGTAATACCCAAAACAGAATCAAGTCTGGATATAACACAATATTTGTATGAATTTATTTCATTAAGTATTCCACACCAGAAGATGCACCCGGAAGATGAAAGAGGTTGTAGTACTTGTAATAAAAAAATGCTTGAAAAAATTGAAGAGTACAGTATAAATAATAATGAAAATATTAACATTTCAATTTGGAATGAATTAAATAAATTAAAAAATGGCACATCCAAAAAGAAAAATTTCTAAACAAAGAAGAAATAAAAGAAGAACGCATTATAAAGCTACAGAGGTAACATTAGCAAAATGTTCAAATTGTGATGCAATAATTCGCTATCACAGAGTTTGTCCTGAATGTGGATTTTACAGGGGGAAACTTGCTGTTGAAAAAGATGTAGCTATCTAAATAGAATATTTATGAGAATAGGTATTGATATTATGGGTGGTGATTATGCTCCTGAATCTATTGTTTTAGGCTCAATAATGGCTGCTAAATTATTAAGTGATACAACTATTGTTCTTATTGGTGATAAAAGAAAGATAGAAGACATTATTTCAAGAGAGGATTTTACCGGTAATAATATTGAAATAGTACATGCAAGTCAAGTAATTGAAATGGGAGAACTTCCCGCTAAAGCATTTCCCCAAAAACCGGATTCTAGTATTGCTGTGGGATTCAAACTTCTTGCAAAAAAAGAGATACAAGGATTTTGTGGTGTCGGTAATAGTGGAGCAATGATGGTTGGAGCCTTGTATTCTGTAAAACAAATACCAAGTGTTATTAGGCCCGGTATAGCAATTATTTTACCAAGAATTAAAGGAAATGATGCTGTTTTGCTTGATGCGGGCATAAATGTAGATTGTAAACCCGATGTTCTATATCAATATGCTATTATTGGTTCATTATATTCTGAATATGTAATAAAAGTGAAAAATCCCCGTGTAGGATTATTGAATATTGGCGGTGAAGAGGAAAAAGGCAATTTACAAACGCGAGCTACATATTCAATTATGAAAGATAGTAATGAATTTAATTTTGTCGGCAATATTGAAGGTAATGTTCTTTTTGATGAGACAAAATCGGATGTGGTTGTTTGTGACGGATTTACAGGCAATGTGATTTTGAAAATGTCTGAAAATTTTTATTCTTTATTGAAACAAAGAGGCATTGAAGATGATGAATACTTCAACAGATTTAATTTTGAAACTTATGGCGGAACACCAATTTTGGGAATTAATTCCACAGTAATTATCGGACATGGAATTTCAAATGAAATTGCTGTAAAAAATATGATATTACAAACAAAAAAAGTTGCAGAAGTTAATTTATCAGAAAAAATAAGAGAAAGATTTAAGTAATGCAAAAAATAAAAGCTAAAATAACAGGAGTTGAAGGATATTTACCTGATTATATTCTTACAAATGAAGAATTGAGTAAAATGGTTGATACCAGTGATGAATGGATTATGACCAGAATTGGTATTAAAGAGAGAAGAATATTAAAAGGAAAAGAAAAAGGGACATCCGATTTAGCAATTGGAGCAGTTAATAATCTTTTGAAAAAAATGAATATTGCTCCAAATGATATTGATTTAGTAATCTGTGCAACCGTTACTCCTGATATGCCATTTCCGGCAACAGCCAATATAATAAGTGACAAAGCCAATATTAAAAATGCGTGGTCATTCGACATTAATGCCGGTTGCTCAGGTTTTTTGTATGCATTAGCAACAGGCGTACAATTTGTTGAAACAGGTAGATATAAAAAAGTATTGATAGTTGGTGCAGAAAAAATGTCATCAATTGTTGACTATACTGATAGAACTACTTGTCCGATTTTTGGTGATGGTGCCGGAGTTGTTATGCTAGAACCAACAACAGAAGAAGAAGGAATAATTGATATGATGTTACAATCAGATGGAAATGGTCGTAATTATTTATATCAAAAAGCCGGAGGTTCTGTTAATCCTGCTTCTTATGAAACTATTGAAGCCAAGGAACATTTTATTTTTCAAGACGGACAACATGTTTTTAAATGGGCCGTTTCAAAAATGGCGGATACTTCTGTTGATATCATGAAAAAACATAATATTACACCGGATAAGTTAGATTGGTTTGTTCCACATCAGGCAAATATGAGAATTATTGATGCTACTGCAAAACGAATGGGAATAAAACGGGAACAGGTAATGATAAATATACAAAAATATGGAAATACAACTTCTGCAACTATACCTTTATGTCTTTGGGAATGGGAAAATAAATTAAAGAAAGGTGATAATATAATTTTAGCTTCTTTTGGCGCAGGCTTTACCTGGGGTGCAATTTATCTTAAGTGGGCTTATAACGGGAAGTAGTTTATAATAAAGAAATAATAAAAAAGGGTGTTTTCATATGAAAACACCCTTTTTTATTATAAAACTGATATTAATTAATTATATGTAATATCAACATAACTAATCATACCTTCAACAACAGGTACTCCACTAGGAGTAGCACTATATGTTTGTCTTTCTGTGGTAGTTAAAGGATATACATCCATTATAACTGTATTATATTCAAAATCAACACACATAAATGTAACATTTACATTTCCTCCTCTTGCTGGTACAGCAATCGTGTAATTACCGCTTCCGTCAACAGCTCCTGTATAAGTTAGAGTTTTGTAAGGATAGCCTGCTACAGGATTATCAACAAGATCAGCAGCATCAATAATTGCAATAATCTTTGCAGTACTAGGTGCAATTTCCATGTTAAGTTGATAACCACCGGTATCAGTGGTGTCGTTAGCAGTGTTTAAGTTAGCTTCTACTTTTCCTTTAATTGTTGCAGTTGGTATTGGATCAGGAACAACTTCTTCCTCATCTTTTTTACATGCACTAAATGTTACCATTAAAGCTAAACTTGCTAATGATAATAAAACTAATATTTTTTTCATGATTTTATATTTTTAATGTTAATAATTTAATTTATTGTTATATAATTATTTTTAAAAATGGAACATTAAGAAAATTGCTCCAAATGCATTATCGGTATCAAGTCCCCAAGTGTTACCCCCACCTGTTTTTGTTGTTTCTATCAGAACCTCAGTACCTGTCCATTGTTCTTCTGTAGCTTCTCCGTCACCTGTATTAGTTAAGGCAAGTCCGTAACCAAACTCTCCACCAACAGACATTTTTGGAGCAAAGAAATACTCAACTCCAATAAAACCACCTAAGCCGAAACCAATAGTGTTTCCTAATTTTTGTTCAGTTACTCTACCTGTAGCGGTAATGTTTGTTCCAAAATTAGTTGTAGGAGGATTGGTAAAATCAACAGAATATGGGTTTCCATACTCATACTTTGAATTACCAGAAGTGTGTGTAAGCATAAGTTCACCGCCGTAAAATCCCTGAACTCTCCCATGACCTCTTCTAATTTCATAGCCCAAGCCAATTGCAATGTTTGTATTTGCAACAGTTTCTTTGTCTTCAACTACTACTAAAGGATCAGGAACAGGAATAGAATCTTGTGTAATATATTCAAGATTTGTTACTTTTCCTGTTGCATACCTGAATTTAATTCTAATAGCAGAAGCATCGTCAAGAAAATACTTTGCATAGATCGTATTTGCTGCATCAGTAAAATTAAACTGAGCAGAGTTATTTGCGGTTCCGTTAAAAGTGTTTCCAAAATAATTGACAATTGGTATTGCGCTTATTCCAAGACCAATATCGCCAGCTTCCGGCAAAATATTAATGCCACGTTTAGAAACAAATTCGCCATCACCGTCTTCTTGTGCATTAGTTACGCCTTCTTGTGCATTAATATGCATAAACGTACAAAATGCCAATACTAACAACAATGTAATTTTTTTCATAGTTTTATAATAATTTGTTTTTAAATATTTAACATTGTAAAAATACTATTTTTTTTTAATTCCAAATAAAATTTAAATAAAATTTTCCCCTTTCTTTATTTTAACATCATTAACAATTTGTTTAATATTCTGTTCATCCTCCTTTTTACATACTAATAAAGTGTTTTCCGATTCAACAACAATAAAATCATTTAAACCCTGAATAACAACTAATTTTTCATCAGGAACGTTAATTATGCAATTTTTAGAATTATATAACATCACATTTTTACCGGAAATGGCATTTTTTGATTTATCTTTATCGAAATGTTCGTATAACGAACCCCATGTTCCAAGGTCTGACCATCCAAAATCTGAACACAAAACAAAAACATTTTCTGCTTTTTCCATAATACCAAAATCTATGGAAATATTTTTACATTTAGAATAGGTTTTTTCTATAAATTCTTCTTCATTTTTTGTATCATATTGGGTTATACCTTCTTTAAATAATGAATTTATATCAGGTAAATGAGTGTTAAAGGCTTTGTTTATTGATTTTAATGACCAAATAAATAGTCCTGAATTCCAGTAAAATTCGCCACTTTCAAGAAAAGATTTTGCTAATTCAAGATTAGGTTTTTCTGTAAAAGTTTTTACTTTATTTATATTTTTTACGTTTTTTATTTCTTTGTTGTTTCTTTGAATATAACCATAACCTGTATCAGGCTTATGTGGCTTAATTCCAAGAGTTAAAAGAGCATCATTGTTTTTTACAAATTGAAGACCATTATTAATAACATTAATAAATTCTTCTTCTTTTAATATTAAATGATCAGAAGGGGCAACAATAATATTTGCGTCAGGATTTTTGAGCAATATATGAAAATTCGCATAAGCAATACATGGTGCCGTATTTCTACGCATTGGTTCAAGTAAAACCTGTTCTTCCCTGAGCTCGGGTAATTGTTCTAATACAATATCTTTGTATTCTTTATTAGTAACAATATAGTAATTTTCATTAGGACATATTTTTTGAAAACGCTCAAAAGTTTGCCTTATAAGAGTTTTCCCTATGCCTAAAATATCAATAAATTGTTTTGGTGTTTTTGTTTTGCTAAGTGGCCAGAACCTGCTGCCAATACCACCTGCCATTATCACACAATAAGTGTTTTTATCCATATTATAACTATTTAAATACAGTTCTTTTAAAACAAAAATATGTAAAAATATTAAATAAACCTATATATTTTAGATAAAATTAACATATAAACTTAGTTGTCGTTAATGGTGCTGAAATCAACAACTTGTGCATTGTGATTTACAATATATAATTTGCCGTTTATAACATCTTTGCATTTATATCTTTTTCTTATTTTTTCTAAAACTATAAATTGTCTTCCATTGCGTAAGGTAATTTTATGCCCTGTTCCAATATCATCTAATCGTAATTTTTCTTCATCATCATAATTTTCCAGGATCTTGTGTATTTGAGTTTTATAATTACCTGCGATTCCATTTTGAGAAAACATTGTTTTTTGTAATATTCTCACTAAATCAACAGGGAAAACGCCCCGATCTATAGCTTTTTGTATTAAATCCTTATAAACTGAAATCCATTGTTTGCCGTGTGCCGATACTCTGTTTTTATATTTTTCCCATACTTTTAAATGTGCAAGCTCGTGCAAAAAAGTTAAAAAAAATGCATATTTATTTAAATTTGAATTTATTGTTATTTTGTGTCCTCTATTATTGTTTGGTGACATATAATCGCCAAGCTTAGTCGCACGAGGTTTTGTAATTTTAAAAAGTATCTTATGTTTAACAATTTGATTGTAAACATAATCAACAGCATTTTCAGGCAAGTATTTTGCTAAAAAATTTATGTTTTCTTTTTCATTACCCATTTATTTAAATGAATTAATTATTTTTCAAATGCTATATTATTCATTTAATTTGTAATTTTAAAAATTATTTTTGTTTTATGGGTATATTTTTCCACATAGGTAGATATTTTGCATTGATTGCTAAAGTTTTATCAAGACCTGAAAAAGGAAGGATATATATAAAACAAATTTTTAAAGAAATTGATGCTTTAGGTTTAAATTCACTTGGAATTGTTATAATAATTTCTTTTTTCTTAGGCGCCGTTATTACGATTCAAACAGCATATAATTTCGAAAACCCCTTAATTCCCCTGTATCTCATAGGTTTAACAGCTCGCGATTCTATGCTTCTTGAATTTTCATCTACAATTGTTGGATTAATACTTGCAGGAAAAGTAGGGTCTAATGTTGCTTCAGAAATTGGGACAATGCGTGTTACAGAGCAAATAGATGCACTTGAGATAATGGGCATTAATTCGGCTAGTTATTTGATATTGCCAAAAATTTGCGGTTTAGTATTATTTGCCCCTGTGCTTTTTATTACCAGTAATTTTGTTGGTATAATAGGAGGTTGGGTTGCAGGTGTTGGAACCGGAGCCGTTACTTCTTATGATTTTATTTATGGACTACATTATGCCTTTAATCCTTTTTATATTACTTATTCTTTTGTGAAGTGTCTGGTATTTGCTTTTATAATTATATCCGTTTCTGCTTATCAAGGCTATTATACTATTGGGGGAGCATTAGAAGTTGGGAAATCGAGTACAAAAGCTGTGGTTTATAGTAGTATTTTAATACTGGTTTTTAATTTGATTATTACTCAAATAATGCTTACATGATAACTGTTGAAAACATATCAAAATCGTTTGGTGAAAATAGTGTATTAAAAAATGTTTCAGCAAAATTTGAACAAGGAAAAGCAAATTTTATTATAGGACAAAGTGGTTCGGGAAAAACAGTATTGATAAAATCTATAGTTGGTTTACACGAAGTTGATGAAGGTAAAATTATGTATGATGACAGGGATTTTACAAATATGAACTTTAAAAAGAGAAAAAAGATTAGAAAGGAAATAGGAATGATTTTTCAGGGAGGTGCTTTGTTCGATTCTGCAACTATTGAAGAAAATATAAGATTTCCTATTGATATGTTTACAAAACAAACAAAAGAAGAAAAATTAGAAAGAGTAAATTTTTGTTTGAAAAAAGTTAATCTGGAAAATGTAAACCACCTTTATCCTGATGAAATTAGTGGAGGGATGAAAAAACGCGTATCTATAGCAAGAGCCATTGCATTAAATCCAAAATATTTGTTTTGTGATGAACCAAATTCCGGACTCGACCCTAAAACTGCAATAGTGATTGATAATTTAATAAAAGAAATAACAGAAGAATTTAACATAACAACAGTGGTAAATTCACATGATATGAATTCTGTTATGCAGATCGGGGATAATATCATGTTTGTATATCAGGGCGAAAAATGGTGGGAAGGGGATAAAAGTGATATTTTAAAATCGGATAACAAGGAACTCAACGATTTTGTTTTTGCATCAGACCTTTATAAAAAAATCAAAAAAACAATAAACTGATAATAAGGATAAACAGTTTTTGAACTTAAAAGCCATCACGTAAAACCAATTTCACAACATTTTCAACATGATGTGTGTGTGGAAACATATCAACCGGCTGTACTTTTTCTACTTTATATTTTTCATCAAGTAAAGATAAATCTCTTGCCTGTGTCGCAGGATTACAGCTTACATAAACTATTTTTTCGGGACTTATTTCCAGAATAGATGAAATAACATCTTTGTGCATCCCAACACGTGGCGGGTCAGTAATAATAATATCAGGTTTACCGTTTGTCTTAGTAAAATCATTATTTAATAAATCTTTAATATCGCCCGCAAAAAATAATGTATTTGTGATATTGTTAAACTTAGAATTTTCTTTAGCATTAATAATTGCATCTTCAATATATTCAATACCAATTACTTTTGAACATTTGTCAGCTATAAAATTCGCAATGGTTCCTATCCCTGTATAAAGATCATAAACAATTTCATTACCCTTAAATTCTGCAAAATCTTCTACAATTTTATATAATTGATATGCCTGTTCGGAATTTGTTTGATAAAATGATTTAGCACTAATTTTAAATTGTAAATTCCCCATTTTCTCCACTATGTGATCTTTCCCTTTATAGAGTTTGACTTCAAGCCCCTCAAAAGTTTCATTTTTTTTTGGATTTATTACATACATCAATGCAGTTATCTCGGGAAATTTTTCATGTAAATAATTTAATAAAGCTTCTTGTTTTTCTTTGTCGGAATGATGAAAAGATATTATAACCATTACATTACCTGTAGTGCTTGTACGAATTATTAAATTTCTTAAATACCCTTCATGATTTCTGATATCATAAAAATCATAATTGTTTTTAGATGCAAACTCTTTTATAGCCAGCCTAATATCATTTGAAGGCGAAGCTTGCAGATAACAATTTTTAATATCCAGTATTTTATCAAATTTTTTTGGTATATGAAACCCAAGAGCATTCATGTCTTTGAAATCATTTTCAGAGTTTATTTCATCTATTGTAAGCCAGCGCTTGTTAGAGAAAGTGTATTCCAGCTTATTTCTGTAATGTAATGTATTTTCGGAAGGTAAAATTGGTGAAAATTCGGGTAATTCAATTTTTCCCAGTCTTTCAAGATTATCTTTTACCTGCTGTTGTTTATAAAATAATTGTTTTTCGTAAGGAAGCATTTGCCATTTGCATCCTCCACAAACTCCAAAATGTTCACATACAGGTTCTACTCTTTCATCAGAAAATTTATGGAATTGTACAACATAGCCTTCCATAAAATTTTTCTTTTTTCTATTGATTTGAACATCAACAATATCTCCGGGGATAGCATTTGGAATAAAAACAACAATGTCCTTATATTTTGCAATAGCTTTTCCTTCTGAACCAATATCAGTAATTGTAAGATTTTCCAGTTTTGGATGTTTTCCTCTTCGTCTGCTCAATTTATTAAGGTTTAAATAGAGGACAAAAGTAGAAAAAACAATATTATTTTAAAAGTATGCGAAATAAAATATTAATTTATTTAATTATTGATGAACAATCCTGACAACAGGCAGACATTTAACAATATAACAATGTTTTGTCTATAATTCCTCCCGTCTACCTCAGGCGGATTAAGAGGGGCTTTTATTATTTATTCAATACAACCTTCTTTACAAATGAACCATCATCTGTTTTAATCCTGATAAAATAAGCACCTTGATTATATTTTTCAAGATCTATTTTAGTATTATTGACATTAATATTATATTTTTCATAAATAATTTTTCCTTGCGAATTAAATATCTCTATAGAATTGATCTTAAAATTTGATTTTATATTAAATTTCCCTGTAGTTGGATTTGGAAAAACTTTTAAGTCTTTGTTTTCGTCCAAAGCTTTTTTTCCGGTATAGGGGTCGTATAAAAACGATGTTGTGAAAAAGCCCCGTCCGTGAGTTGCGGCAAGAATAGCATTATCTGAATCCCGTACTTTAATCATGTCAACACGAACATTTGCAAGCCCGTTAAGCGATGGATACCAATTTGTAATAAGCTGGTCTAATTCATTTGTTGTCCAAATCCCAATTTCGGTTGCCAACATTGCCTGATTGCTGTTTTGTGGGTGAAAAATTGCCCACCTGATTGGCATGTCGGGTAAATTGCCTGATTTATCTATCCATGTTGAACCGCCATCTGTTGTTTGCCATACAGAAGGAACTCCATAATTAGAAAATGTAACAAGCAATGTGTCTTCTGAACCACCAATATCAACACATGAAATATTAGCAGGAGGAAAAGCTCCACTTCCAATTTCAACAACAGAAGGAGTACCTGAAGCATTACTGACTTTAAACAATCTGCCCGACTGTGTCCCGATAAAAAGACTTGTATTAGAATATGGTGATATTTTCACATGAGAAAACGGAACAACAGAACCTGAATTTAAATCTAAAAATTCACCGAAAGGAGAATTTGGTAATCCTGAAATCCTTAATATTTGGTCTTCATAATTTCCTGACACATCCATTGCGTTTGCGTAAAGAATATTTTCAATTCCATCATAATCCGCAGGGCTAATAAACGAGCCACTGTAATATTGGTTTATTTGCTCGTAATTTCCACCACCATAAAATGAGTAATATTGATTATCATAATATGAAGTAATAAACACATCCGGTTCATTAATATCAAAAAAGCAGTATGCACCATCTCCACCTGTAACCATATCAGTAGGAGACAAAGGATTTCCTTGATATAATAATGTTCCGTTATCCTGAAGTCCGCCTAAGTAGAAAGTGGACCCCGATTGATAGTCCATTGCACAAGTATAAAATTGCAGAGTATTATAACCTGTACTTGCTTCTTTAAATATCGGTGGTGATAAATTTGCTGTTGAAGTATAGAAAACTCCGCCATCACAACCAAATATTACTTCGCTTGATGATCCCTGTTTAAATTTTACTGTATGTTGGTCTGCGTGAATGTATTCATCTCCTCCTCCATAATACATTAGTACCCAATCGGAAACTTTTGTCCATGAATTTGCACCATCAACAGAAGAGTGCAAATCAAGTCCACCAATAAATAATTTATTTTCATTGTTTGGATCAACGGCTGCTGTCATAGCATGCCACGAAAGGGAAGCCCAATTACGTCCTGATTCATCAGGAGGAATGTTTTTTTCTGTCCAGTTAGCTCCTTTATCATCACTGCGAATAATATATTTTCCAATGTAAGTACCAAATCCTTCACTTGTTTCTGTGTTTGAACCTGCGCCAATTAGTGCATAAATAACATTGGCGTTTGATTGTGAAGAAGCCAATATTACACGTCCCGGAATATTATATATTGGATCAAATTCTATAGTAAATTTATAATTCTCGAAAATTGTCCATGTTCCTAAAGTTCCTGTATCTGAAAATAAAATTGTAGCACCGCCTTCTCCATTAATATTTCCTGATGTACCTACAAATATTCTTCCATCGGCTAACAATTCAATATCAGACGGAGCATACGGAATACTTTCGCCCGGAATATTTGGCAACACTTGATTCCATGTATTTCCTCCATCATCAGAACGATAAAGACCGTCAGTTGGCATACTTTGATGCACCACTCCTTTGTAAACACCGGAAACAACTGATGCATATATTACACTATTGCCCGATTCATTTCTAACAACTATATCGGTAACATAAGCAAAATCGGAAGTAGAAGGAAGTAAATTCCATGTATTGCCTTCATCACTTGTTTTCCATATACCAGCACCTCTGCCTGATGATTCCCTGTATATAGTAATAGCAGTTTGAGCTTCACCTGTCCCAACATAAAAAATATCATTATTATTGGGGTCATAAGTAATACAGCTTATTGCAAGATTATCCCAAAGATCGCTTATAGGTGTCCATGCAGAAGTCTGATTTGTTACATCATTATTATACCATAACCCACCTGTTACTCCACCTGCCCATGCTTTTTTTCCTTGTATATCGTTTGGGTCCCACATCAATGCTCTGGTCCTTCCTCCCATATTTGAATTTACCTCTTCCCATATCAGGCTGTTTAGTGCTTTTGAATCTATTTGTTTTTGAATTTTATTTGTTTGAAGATATGCATATTGAAGTCTTTCGGTAGGAACACGTTTAAGATAAGGGTCAATTGTCATGTAATAATTTTGAATAGCAGCAAGGTCAGGTCTGTCTGCTTTGGGAATATTTTTCCCCTCTTTAATTGGTAAAGCATGAACTTTTTCATATTCATTTAGTAAAAACTTTTCGTGATTTTTTCTGTCCTTATCGTTATTCTTATTTTTTAAAACAATTTCCCCATAAAGAATAACACTTAAAACAACAAGAATGCTTGCAATTATATTAAATTTCATAACATTTTTTAATAGTTTGTTTTAATTAGACGCAAAGAAAGTAAAAAAGGTGGCATGGGAATATATAAAATTCAAAATATCAAAAAATAAATAACAAATAATTTTCAATTTCCAAATATTCAAAATTCAAAACGGCAACATAAATGGCTGTTTATCTAAAACATATGCAATTATTGTGCATTTTTGGTCATTAATCCGCTTTAGGTGGATGATATTTATTTGAATTTCACGGAATGTTTAATTTTTATTGTGTTTGTGAATACTCCGTATTTGATACTTGTGCTTTGTTATTTTTTAAAAGGCATTTTTTTTTGCAATTGTTAAAAGATATTTTACTTTTGTGCCTCCTTAAAAAAAGGAATATTTTTCGGGGTATAGCGTAGTCCGGTTAGCGTGTCCCGAGGGTAGTCGGGAAGGTCGCAGGTTCAGAGAAGAGAATGGGATTTGTGTTATCAGGATAAAATAAACGTTCTTTAAATTTTAAAAATATACTTGACAATTAAAAATTGTTATTATTATAATAACGGGGTATAGCGTAGTCCGGTTAGCGCGCCTGCTTTGGGAGCAGGAGGTCGCAGGTTCGAATCCTGCTACCCCGACAACTGAAAATTAAAAGCTTTGCAGAAATGCGAGGCTTTTTTAATGAGTTTTTTAATCTCATTTAATAAATTTTTCATATATTACGCCAAATTTTAAATTTATATAAAATGATTAAGAAAATTCTATTTCCGTTTTTACTTTCTATTTTGCTTGTTACAGGCTTAAGCATTAAAAGTATTGCCCAAGAAGAACATGCGACAGAACATGATGAAAACAAAACAACTATTGTTGAAAATGAACATAGTGAAACACATGATGTTGACCATATAGAAGGAGAACATAATGACAACAAATCACATGCAACAGAAGAAGGGCATGGAGAAAAAGAACATCACGGCGGAATGGAACCATTATTTTTTATAGTTATTGCACTTGTTATTGGTGCCGTAATAAGGCATTTTTTCAAAAAAGTTCCTTTGCCGTTTACTGTTATATTGTTGATAATAGGAATTGGATTAGGACTTATCAATCGTTTTGGTTGGTTAGGAGATTGGGGAAAAACATTTAGTTTGTCAATTGAATGGGCTGGTAATTTTGACCCTCATGCTATTTTATTTGTTTTCTTACCGATATTGATTTTTGAAGCTGCATTTGCCATGGATATTCATACATTTAAGAAAACTGCATTAAATTCAATTATTCTTGCTGTGCCGGGTATTATTGTGGCACTTATTTTAAGTGCGGGTTTAGCAATGTTATTAAAATATTTTAATATTGGTCTTAATAGTTGGGAATGGAGTATAGCTTTAATGTTTGGCTCTGTTATTAGTGCAACAGACCCTGTTGCGGTAGTTGCATTGCTTAAGGAATTGGGAGCAAGCAAAAAACTTGGAACACTTATAGAAGGAGAATCATTACTTAATGATGGTACTGCCATTGTTATTTTTATGGTTTTTTTCGTTGGAATTACAGGAGCTAATGGAGAAGACCCTTCGTTTATTTTAGAGTTTGGAAGAGTTGCTTTTGGAGGCATATTACTTGGTGTTATAATAGCAGGGATTACCATTGCCTGGGTAAAACGCGTTTTTAACGATGCTTTAGTTGAAATAAGTGTAATTATTGCAGCTGCATATCTTGCCTTTTTTGTAGCCGAACATTTTTTACACATGTCAGGTGTACTTGCACTTGTAACATTAGGATTAGCAATGGCTGGTGTTGGTAAAACAAGAATAAGCCCCGAGGTTGAACATTTTTTGCATGAGTTTTGGGAATTAGCTGTATTTATGGCCAATGTATTGATATTTATAATTGTAGGGGTGGTTATTGCTCAACGTACAGAATTTACAGCTTATGATTTTATTTTATTAGGTATTTTCTATGTTGGAATTCATGTTGTTAGGGGCATTATGCTTATTATGTTTTATCCGCTTATGAAAAAAATAGGATATGGCTTAGATAAAAAAGAAGCAACCGTTTTGTGGTATGGGGCACTGAGGGGTGCAATTGCATTAGCATTAGCATTAGTTGTAATGGGTGTTGATGATAAATTTATTGCCCATGAAATTAAAAACCAGTTCTTTTTCTTAACTGCGGGAATTGTAACATTAACATTGGTAATAAATGCAACAACAATCAAGTTTGTTGTAAACAAGCTCGGTTTAACAAAAATTGCGCCCGCAAAAGCATTAATGATAATGAATGCAAATCAATACTTAAGAACAAGTACTGAAAATGCAATAGAACGTCTTAAAAAAGATAGGTTTATCAGTAATGCTGATTGGGGTTCTGTAAAAGAATATTTGCCAAAAAAGGTTAAGATCGAAAAACTTGAAGGAGTTGAAATTGAAAATATAGCTGAAATGAGAGAAAGAATTCTTGAAAAAGAAAAGAGTAGTTACTGGTCTCAATTTAAAGATGGAATGCTTGGTCCTACGGCTGTTCAGATGTTGTCCAGTACAATTGACGAAATTCTTGATGAGGGTGGCTTGGTTTCATTATCAAAACGAAAAGACCTCGAATTACTTATGAATCCTCCAAAAATGCTAAGTAAGATGCAATCAATGCCTTTATTAAACAGAATAACAAAACAAAGGTTTTTTGAAAGACTTTCTGTAAGTTATGATATTGCCAAAGGATTTATTGAGGCTCAAGATGAAGTAATTAAACTTGTTGAAAGCATGGGCAGAAGCCTTGAAACTGATGACAAAGAAGGAGAAAAACATCTTGAACAAATTGAAAAAGAAATAAATGAAAATAAAATTGAAGGATTAACCTTTATTAGAAATTTAAGAAAATCATATCCGGAAATTTATGATGCAATTGCTACAAGACAAGCAATACGTTCTTTATTGAATTATGAATTAAAAACAATTGAACGTTTACAAAAAAACGGAAGGATAAATTATGACGAAGCTCACAAAATGATACATAGCGTTGAAAAAAGAATGAAAAAACTTCTTCTTGCTCCCCCAAAAGTTAGAGTACCGGATGCTATTGAGCTTATTCAGGAAATATCATGGTTGCAGGAATTAGACTTAACCACTTACTCAAAGCTTGGTAATTTATTTCAAAGTAAAATATTTTCAGTTGGAGAAAAGATTATAAAAGAAGGAACACAGGATGATAGTTTTTATATAATTACCAGAGGAGCAGTTAAGGTAACTGTAAAAGATGAACTTATTGCTGTTTTAGGACAAGGGAAAGTAGTTGGGGAAATTTCAGTTCTTACGGGTGCTAAAAGATCGGCAACAGTAACAGCAGAATCGCCGGTTACTGCATTATTGATGTCGAAAGCTGATTTTAAGGCAATTTCTAAAAACACAGATGTTATTGAAAATAATTTGTGGAAATTTGTTGGAATGAGATTGTCAGAAAATATATTAAGAATTGTTGAACCTTATAATATATGGAAACACAAAGATTTTAGAAAATGGCTAAAGAAAGGTGAAGTAATTTCAACAGAAAATGAATTAACCGTAAACACAGAAAATAAAATTGCAATTTTAATACATGGCGAAGCAAAATCAGATGGCAAAACATATAATGCTCCTGATTTGATTGAAAACAATGACATTAATTTGCTTTCTGATTCAAAATTATTTGTTTGTGTTAAAAAAGAAGATATTTAAACACTTTTCTTTTGTCGCAGGACCTACAATTAATATTCATGTTTCTGCTGTAAAAAATAGCGAGACAGGAGATTTTTCTTCTTCCATTGCATTAAACCCTTTTTATGAAAACACTTTTGGGAAAAACCAAGTTCAGGTGTGATTAGGAAAAAAACTGCTTTGAGGTTTATTATAAGTAAAAATATTTAACAAAAGAAAGTGAAAAGTAATAATTATTACTATCTTTAAATACTAAAATTTACCACTATGAAATCAGCTGCTGGAATTTTACTATTCTTTATAGCATACACTTTGTTCTCAAACATAAATGCACAAAATGTTTATTTGTCACCTGTCCTTAGTAATGCTATAAATGAAAATAATGAAACATATTCTGTGTTAATTGTTTTAAATGAACAATTAGATTTTGAATTACTTAAAGCGGATTTCAATAGAAATAAAATCAGTATTGATAAAAGAGCAAAAACAGTTATTAAGCTTTTGCATGAACAAAAAAACAGATCCCAAAAAAGTATTATAGAATTTATAGACGAATATAATTCAACAAAATCAGTAAAAATTGAAATCCAAAAACAATACTGGATAAGCAATTTAATATTAGTAGAAACAAACAAAATGGGAATTGAATATCTATTAAACAATAATGATATTAATTATTTAGAACTTGCTAGTCAAGGTATAGAATTAGTAGAGCCAATTGAAACACCGGAATCATCAACACTAAAAGATCTTACTGCACCAGAACCTGGTCTTATTGCAATAAATGCACCTGCAATGTGGGCATTAGGTTATACAGGAAGAGGTACAGTTATTTATGGATATGACACAGGAGTTTGGCCAAATCATCCTGCATTTAGTAATAGATATATGGGCTTATTTTATCCTCCTGGGCAATGTTGGTATGGGTTTTGGAATGCTGCACCTACCGGAGTTCTTAACAATCATGGAACACATACCTTAGGAACTGCAATAGGATTAGACAAAAGTATAAACGACACCATTGGAGTAGCTTTTGAAGCTTATTGGATTGCAACAGATATTATTAAAGGTACTATTAATGAAATTCCACCTGTCAGCGATTTGGTTGAAGCTTTTGAATGGGCATTGAATCCTGATGGAGACACATCAACCGTATATGATATTCCGGATGTTATTAATAATTCGTGGAGGTGGAGAGACCAAATAGACACAGTAGAATGTCAGGGTTTTGTTGTTAATTTACTCAATGCAATTGAGGCTGTGGGAATTGCAAATGTTTTTTCGGGCGGTAATACCGGACCTAGTAATACGGGTTTAAATTCTCCTCAAAGAGTAAAAACTAATGTTGTAAATTCGTTCTGTGTAGGAGCTATTGACGGCAATGTTGTAACTTATCCTATTGCTAGTTTTTCTACAAGAGGTCCATCTCAATGTCCTGTTAGTGATAGTTCATTATCAATACATCCGGAGATTGTTGCCCCAGGATACAATGTGCGATCTGCATGGAATACTGATGAGTACCACACAATTTCAGGAACCTCAATGTCGTGTCCTCATGTTTCTGGAGCTATCCTTTTGTTAAAAGAAGCTTATCCTTTTTTGCCGGGAGAAGAATTAATGAAAGCACTATATTATACAGCAACAGACCTGGGAGTTATTGGTGAAGATAATGTTTATGGAATGGGCCTTATTGATGTCTATGCCGCCTATGAATATCTTGCTTTAACATATACCCCTGTTTCTCCAAACTATCCTTATGATGTTGCTATATCTCAGGTTTTAGGTCCTAATGGGGAGGTATATTGCGATAGCATTATAAGCCCCGAAGTATTTGTTGCAAATTTAGGAGATAGCACAATAACTGAATTTACATTATATTATACTTTAAATAATAATGCAGAGCAAAATGTGGTTTGGACAGGAACATTACCGGCAAATAATGATGTTAGTGTTATTTTGCCTTCAATATCTTTGCCTCAAACTGGCGATTTTGAATTTAATTTCAGGGTTGAAATTGCCGACACCCTAGCAGATGTTGATTGTCACAACAATAGACGATACTATAAATCAAAATATGTTTCCACATATTATGCCCCATTTGCCGAAGATTTTGAATCAGGTATTGACCCCAATAAGTGGATAATTACAAATTTTGATGATGCTGAAACTTGGGATACAGTAACAACTATTCCATATACTACGGGAATGTATTCTTTATATATTCCTTTTAATTCAAATATTGAAGCAGGGGAAACAGATGAACTATTGTCATTATTAATAAATCTTTCAAGTTTAGGCACATTCGATACTTTAACTTTATCATTCGATGTTGCATATCAAAGAAGAATAAGTGTATATAATGACTCTTTAAAAGTGTATATGTCTGATGACTGTAGCCAATCATTTTCTTATTTATTATATGAAAGTGGAGGCCTGGAACTCAGCACATACAATACTCCAACATACAATTTCTTTCCAGCTTCTTCAGCTCAATGGAAACGTGAATTTGTTCACATAACATGTTTAAATCCTAGTGATGAAATATTGTTAAAATTTATTGGAATAAATGAAAAGGGTAATAATTTATTTATTGATAATATTATGCTAGAAGCAGGAGCAATTTACTTTAATAAGAGAAATGTTGTTAATACAAAAATTGATATATATCCAAATCCTGCAAAAGATATCTTATACTTAAAAACTGAAAATAAAGTTGAGATAGAAATATCTTCAATAGATGGAAAAAAAATACAAAAAGAAACTTACAATGGTAATTCTACAATAAATATAAAGTCGCTTTCTAAAGGACTTTATTTTGTTACGATAAAAGATAAAAATGGAATTTTACTTCTAACAAAAAAGATAATAAAAAACTAAAAACAATTGCTCCTTATACCTAACATTACTTATACTATTAAGTTTTAGTTCACTTTAATTTTAATGCATTTTTAATTCGAAGCATAGCCTTTTCAACAACACTTCTGGGGCAGGCAATATTCATACGCTGAAATCCTTCTCCCCCTTTTCCAAAAACTCTGCCATCACTTAATCCTACTTTTGCTTTATTAATTAAAATTTTATTTAATTCTTTATTTGACAAACCCAATTTGCTAAAATCTAACCATAATAAATAAGTTGATTCAGGATTAACAAGTTTTACCTCTGGCATATTGTTTTCTAAAAATGATCTTACAAAAGAAACATTACCGGCTAAATATTGCATTAACTGATTTAACCACTCTTCGCCGTCATTATATGCTGCTTTAAGCGCAACCAGACCAAAAATATTTCCCATGCCTAGATGAAGAGTATCAAGTATTTTATTGTATTTATCAAGTAATTTTTCATTACTAATAATTACCGCCGAGCTTGATAGACCGGTAATATTAAAAGTTTTACTTGGTGCAATACAGGTAATGGTAATATCGGAAATTATACTCGATAAAGAAGCAAGCGGAATATGTTTATATCCATCAAAGATAAGATCAGAATGTATTTCATCAGATAAAATTAAAATATTGTTTTCAGTACAGATTTTTGCCAATCTTATAAGTTCTGTTTTAGTCCAAACCCTTCCAACAGGATTATGGGGACTTGATAAAATTATCATTTTAACTTTATCATCAATTAAAGATTCCAGATTTTGAAAATCAATAGTATATACTCCTTTCTCATATTTTAGTTGATTTTCAAGCATAATTCTTTTATTATCTTTTATTGCAGAGAAAAAAGGAAAATACACAGGTGGCTGAACAATTATTTTATCACCGAGATCTGTAAAAGCTAAAACCGACATATTTATTGCAGGTACAACTCCCGGACTGAAACTGATCCAGTTATTTTTAATTTCCCAGTTATGTATTTTTTTCATCCATGAAATAACGGAATTATTAAATTCCTCTCCCCGAAAAGTATATCCAAGTATTTCGTGGTTTAATCTTTTTTTAATGGCATTAATAATAAAATCAGGAGTTTTTATGTCCATATCGGCCACCCACATAGGAATAACATCATCGGTTTTAAAAATTGTTTCTCGCAGATCATATTTTACAGAATTACTATTTGTTCTGTCAATTATTTCATCAAAATTATAGTTCATGGCTTGATATTTATCATTAACCAAAATTAGTTATTTTTTTCATTAATGTCCGACTTAAAAATACACGATTGATAAGGTCTTGATAAATATTTTAAATGTATTAGTCAGTAGCCCCGTCCTTCAGGGCGGGGTATAGATTTAAGCAACACCCACCTCTGCGAAATTTTGATGTTTTTAAAAATAAGGAATTTAAAAACATCAAAATTTCGCGGAGGGCATTATAGTCCTATCCTTGTCCCCGCCTTAAAAGACGGGGTTACTGATTTTCTTATAACAATAATCAATGACAATTTAATTATTTAGCAATTGGTATCTATTTTTAAAAAGAATTATTTTAATGAATTCTGAATGTTATTCATTTATCAAATAATGCTATTTGTGTATCCAAATTGACAATTAGAGAATTGTGTTTTTATTTTTACAAAATTTCACGTAATTTTATAAACCATAATTTTAATTTGAAATGAAAAAAATATTTGTCAATATCCTTATTTTGTTGTGTTTGGCTTTGTCGGCCGAGAATAATGCTCGAATTGATTCATTACACCAACTGTTAGAAAGCGAGATATCTGAAAAAGAAAAAGTTAAAATCTACGTCGATCTTGGGGCTCTTTATTCTGTTCATTCTCCACATGAAGCAGAAAAGTTTTCTGAAAAAGCATACAGTTTAGCAATAAAAATAAAAGATACCGAAAACGAAGCTAATGCAATAAACAATCTTGCTGTAATTAGTTATTATCAGGGAAATTATGACAAAGCTCTAAAATTCTATCAACAGGCATTAAAAATTGATACCGAAAATGGAAGAACAGAAAATATATCTACCCGCTTAAGCAATATTGGTGTTTTATATGCAGATCAGGGTCAATTTGATAAGGCGATAGAATACTATAATAAAGCACTTAAAATTGATGAAGAATTAAACAATAAAAAAAATATTGCAGTCAGGCTGAATAATATAGCATTGATCTATACTCGCTGGGGAAGATATAACAGTGCTCTTGATAATTTCCAAAAAGCATTAGAAATTGATAAAGAATTAGGTAATCAGGAAGAAATTGCAATTAGGCTTAATAATATTGGAATGATATTTTTATACCTTAAAAAATTTGAACAATCTATTGAATATTTCAATCAGGCACTTGAAATTGATAATAAATTAAACAATAAAAAAAATATTGCAATTCGTTATAATAATTTAGGAAGAGCTTTTAATTCATTAAACAACTATAAAAAGGCTATTACCTATTATAATAAAGCTCTTGAAATAAATGAAAAGATCAAAAACAAACGCGATATCGCCATTGGCTTAAAAAACATGGGTGAAACATACATAGAATTAAACAAACATGAGGAAGCTTTACAAAAATTAAACTCTGCTCTTAAAATTAATATTGAACTTGGAATTAAATCTGAAATAAGCAAAGTATATCAACTTATTGGAGTTGTTTATAATAAAAAGAAAAATTATAATAAAGCAATAAATAACTACCGGAAAAGTATTGAATTAAGTCTTGACTTAAATTTGTTTAATGTTTCAATGAAAAATCACAAAGACTTATCGGAAATGTATAAAATAATAGGTAAAAACGACATTTCATTAAAACATTTTAAACAATATACCATATTAAAAGATTCCTTAAGTAATGAAGAAAACAGCAAACAAATTTCACTCATTCAGGCAAAGTATGAATCGGAAAAAAAAGAAAGAGAAATAGTATTACTTAACAAGGATAAAGAATTAAGTGAATCTAAAATAAAACAACAAAGAATTTTAATTTATATATTTATTTTAATTGTAACTGTTCTTGCTGTTAGCTTTTTATTGGTTTTTCTTTATTTAAAAAATAAAGAATACAGAACCAAAAATAAGCTTAAAGAAGAGTTAAACATGTATATGCAAAAAGCATTACGACAACAAATGAATCCACATTTTATTTTTAATACTTTAACATCTATACAGTATTTTATTTTACAGAACAATATTGTTGAATCGAATAAATATCTTTCAAAATTTGCCAAGTTAATGCGACTTACATTAGATAATTCTCAACATAACACAATAAGTATAGAGGAAGAACTTGAATCTCTTAAATTATATCTTGAATTGGAATCGCTACGGTTTGAGACAAAATTTGATTTTGAAATAAACAAAAAAAATATTGAAATTAATGACTATCAAATACCCACATTATTAATTCAGCCATTTGTTGAAAATGCTATTTGGCACGGATTAATGACTAAAAAAGAAAAAGGTAAAATATTGATTGAAATATCCAAAAACAACAATATTATTGTTTGCAAAATTGAAGACAATGGTATAGGAAGAAAAAAAGCTAATGAAATAAAAAATAAAAAGAATAAAACACATCAATCTTTGGGAACAAAAATAACAAAAGCAAGATTAGACTTAATAAACTCATTATATGATAGTGATATGAATATAATTTATACAGATTTATATGATGGTAACGGAAATGCAATTGGAACTAAAGTTGAAATTTATATACCGGTATTTAATTAAAGGCCCCTCCTAATCCCGAAATAAATTCGGGACAGGCTCTCCCCAAAGGGGAGGAATTAGAGGCAAAACATTATTTTATGATTATAACTCTGCAAAAAAGTAAAAGGTATTAATATTAAATAAAAAAAGAGATGTTAAAAACTGTAATTATTGATGACGAATATAAAGCGGTTAAAACCATTGAACTTATATTAAAAAATCATTGTAAAAATATTGAGGTATGTGGAACCGCAAATTCTGTTAAAGAAGGCATTGCAATAATTAACAAATTTAAACCGGATATTGTATTTTTGGATATTGAAATGCCGGAAGCCAATGGTTTTGATCTGTTAGAACAAATAGATGAAAGAGATTTTGAAGTTATATTTATTACAGCCTATAATCATTATGCAATAAGAGCAATAAAATACAGTGCTTTCGATTATATTTTAAAACCGGTTGATATTGATGAGATTAGTAAGGCAATTGAAAACGTTAAGAAGAAAAGAAAGTCTGATAATAAGCAATTTGAAAAATTTGAGATCTTACTTGAAAACATACAGTCAAAATCACCAAAGAAATTAGCAATTCCTATTTTTAATGGAACAGAATATATTGACATTGATAAAATAATAAGAATTGAAGCCGATGGCAGTTATTCAAATTTTTACCTTGTGAATAAAATAAAATATGTTGTTTCTCGTAACTTAAAAGAATATGCCGATATACTTGAAGGAAATATCTTTTACAGAATACACCGCTCACATTTAATTAATTTGAACTATATCCGTAAGCATGTTAAGCATCAGGGAGGATATATAGTTATGGAAGATGATTCAAGTATTCCTGTTTCGCGTCAGAAAAAAGACGAATTTAAACGTGTTATTAGTAATTTTAATTTGTAAATGACAATTGAGTTGTGAGATTGTCAAAAATACAGAAGTCAGAATTTATTGCAATTTGGTATAATCTATATTAAAAAACTGTTTTAAAAACCATAGTTCAAAAGCAGGGTCAAGAAATTCATATTTTCCATTTTCCTCATGTATTATATCATTATTTTTCAGAGTCATTTTATTTTTACTTACATTTCTGGGAGTTCCCAATTTATATTTTTGCATTACAACTGCACTTGTTAATTTTGTTTCTTTCTGTACTATTGCTTTTAATAAATTTAGTTGAGTTTTGCTGATGTTCTCAATTTCTTTTTGATAAAGAGGTGTATTTGCATAAACCAATTCTGTTAAAGCATTTATAATGTCATTTTTTGTTGTTTTTTTGTCGGCTTTCTGCCATGTATAGTGTGCAAGTTGCTGTACATACCAGGAATGGTTTTTCATAACTATTGGTATAATTGCTGCATCTTTTTTATTTATTGTTTTATTGGTTTCATTAAAACATTTTGTAATAAATTTAGTCCAGTCATCTGTGCTTATTTTTTGTAATATGATAATATCTCCAAAACGGTAAAATGGTTTTGAAGGATTATTAAAAATATCAGTCATCATATGTCTTTTACTACCATATAAACAGTAGCTTGTATTTTTATGTCTTTGCCAACTTGCTCTCATGTTTTTTTCAAGCAAATCATAATTGGAATAATTTGCAAGGTTCTGAAATTCATCAAGACAAATAATAAACCTGATATTCTTTTTTGTTGCTATTTTTTCGGGTAGATTTAGAATCTCATCTTTATGTTTTCTTATTTCTTCCAGATTGAAACTTATACTGAAATCGTTTGACGGCTCAATTCCCATACTAATTTTTGGAATAAGCTGTCTGAAAAAATCTTTTCCTGCTTTTACCCAGTCTTCCCATTTTGATGATGATGCTTTTATAACTTCTTTTGCAAATGTTTCTAAAAATTCTTCTTCGCTTGAAACGGAAAACAAATCAATAATTACAGTTTTAAATATTTTTTCTTTTTCATTGATATCATTAACAACTTTTTCTACCAGTGATGATTTTCCCCATCTTCTCGGAGATATAATTGTGGTGTTAATGCCCTGAGTAAGATTATTGTAAAGTTTTGTAGCAACTTTTTTTCTGTTAGTAAAAGATTTTGTACTAACAGTAGAGCCGTAGATAAATGGTGATTCTTTCATTTTATACTTTTTGGTATTATACTAAATGGTATTATATACAAAGGTATAAAACAATTGTAAAAAATCAAGTTTTTTTTAACAAAGAGATAAAAACGAAACATTATTGCGAATTGAGTGAAGCAATCTGCTCTTTATTATGAGATTGCTTCGTTGTTCCTCCTCGCAATGACGGTTAAGTTGTGAGATTGCTTTTCCGCTTAGTCGGATTGCAATGACGGGAAAACAAACCCTCTACTCAATAACCAACTTAACAGTTCCTTCTTCTGTTTTATCTTTTATGTTAATTAGTTTGCCAATATAAACACCACTTTTAATATCAGCTTTATGTATCTGCAACGTATTAGATTTTATTGCCGAATAACGCTGTACTTCACTGCCTGTAATATTATAAATTACAAAATCATACTCGCCGCCAAGTGTTTTTGAAAACTCTATAGTTGTATAATCTTGAAATGGATTAGGATAAACATTTATGATTAATCCTTGTTCAATTTCAGATAATCCGACACCAATATAAGTATAAATATTAGAAAAAGATGAACAGCCATTGCTGTCTGTTACCAGTACTGTGTAATCTCCGTCTTGTAGTGGATAATATGAGGTATCTGTTGCTCCCGCAATAATTGAATCATTTAAAAACCACTGAACATCATATATTGTGCTTGCAATTAATAATGTATCTGAAAGATAAATATCAGGTGCAATAGGCGCAATAAAACATTCAACTGTATTTAAAACAGTATTTGTAATAACAGCAGGATTGTTATCGAAAAAGATATTTGCTGTATTATGTATTTGTGTATTTGGCAATACAGTTGAATCTATTGCCATTCTGTATTTTACAAAACCCCGACTACCTAAAAAGTTTGCAGTACTGTCGGGCAACATAATACTATCAAATTGAAAAACCAACCATCTGTTTTGTTGAATATAAACATCTACAGGATGATGGCTGCTTCCAAGTAATTCTATACTTTCAATATTCAAGTTAGCATCAATTTGATCACGAATTTTTATATTTATTGCTGTATCATTTCCCGTGTTCTGGAATCTTACTGTATATTCTAATATTTCGTCTTTGCTAATTATTCCTTCTATACCTGTTCCTTTTGGTGATACAAGTTTATCATTAGGGTCATAAGAACATGTTAATATTTCAGATAATGTATAAGTGAACATATTTGTTCCTGTTACATCTGTTGTATAAATATTTACAATAGAAGCTATTGTGTCGCCAATACTATTGAAATCAGGTGTATGAACAACAAGTTGAATCATTCCTTCTGAAAAAAAGTTTAAAGTATCAAAATGCCAATAAATATTTTGCCCAATTATTGAATCGGGAGTTATTGCTGAAGAAATATATGTTAATGAATCGTCTAAAATTAATTCAATAAGTCCATTTGGTTTAGTTGTTCCATTATTTATATAGTTTATCCAAAAGTTAATATCAGTATTGCAGCGATCATTGCTACTTGTTATTGTTGTTGTAAGATCAGTAATAATTGTATCGGGATAAAAACCAAAAAACAAACTATCAACAAATGGAATACTATCGCTAAGCGTAACATGAAATTCTGTAGAATCAGTTGTAAGTTCCCAATAGTTCTTATCATTATAGGTTAAAACATAATCTCCTGTATTGGTTGCAAACCAGAATTTACCTTCTTGATTTGAAAAACTTGCAAGTGCATTAGGATTTAGCTCTGTTTGAATAAAATCAAGTCCAATTTCCAAACTATCTTTTTCACCATTTTGATTTTTATCAAAAAAGATTTTCCCATTTATTTTATAAAAAGAGTTATAGTAATTTTCATACCAAGCTATTTTGTCATCATCAACAGAGGCAGAAAGTACATCATAATCGCCATCACCATCAATATCACATGAATAAACAGACATTGGATTATTGGATGTAGTTGTAATAGTTTGTTGTGAGCCAAAAGATCCATTTCCATCAAGATTTTCATACCAATATATTTTATCATCAAAAGGAGCAGCAGAAAGGACATCATTATCTCCATCGCCGTCAATATCATTTGCATATACAGATCTAGTATAATCTGCTAAGATTGTAATAATTTGTTGTGAACCAAAGCTTCCATTTCCATCGAGGTTTTCATACCAAGCGATTTTATCATCACTTGCTGAAGCAGAAAGAACATCATTGTCGCCATCACCATCAATATCACATGAGTAAACAGAAGATGCACCATCAGCTAAATCAGAAATTATTTGCTGTGAACCAAAGCTTCCATTTCCATCTGTATTTTCATACCAAGCTATTTTGTCATCAATCATTGAAGCGGAAAGAACATCATTATCGCCATCACCATCAATATCACAGGAATAAACTGAAGTTGCAGTATTTGCAATTGTTGTTATAATTTGCTGGACACCAAAATTTCCATTACCATCAATATTCTCATACCAGGCTATTTTATCATCAGAAGAAGAGGCTGAAAGAACATCATTATCACCATCGCCATCAATATCACAAGAAAAGACCGAAAAAGCACCATCAACTGTATCACAAATTATTTGTTGGACACCAAATGTCCCATTGCCATTAATATTTTCATACCAAGATATTTTGTCATCATCTTTAGAGGCTGAAAGCACATCCATATCTCCATCACTATCAATATCTATAGAGTAAACTGAAATTGCACCATAAACTGTATCACAAATTATTTGTTGGAAACCAAATGTTCCATTACCATCAATATTTTCATACCAGGCTATTTTATTATCATGTTGAGAAGCAGAAAGAACATCATTGTCGCCATCATTATCAATATCAATTGCAAAAACTAAGCTACTAGCAGCACAAGTAATAGTGATAATCTGTTGTGAACCAAAAGTGCCAAGTCCATCAGTATTTTCATACCAAGCGACTTTATCATCAAAAAAAGATCCTGAGAAAACATCGTTATCGCCATCATTATCAATATCGCATGAAATAACAGACAAAGGTCCCTTAGCATCAGTTGATATAATTTGTAATGAACCAAAAGTCCCTAGGCCATCTGTATTTTCACTCCAGGCAACTCTATAAGTAGCATAAGAGGTAAATATCATATCGTTATCACCATCGCCATCAACATCACAGGGATTAATTGAATATGCTTCGTTTGCAGATGAAATAACTTGAAATGAACCAAAATCCCCAAGTCCATCAGTATTTTCATACCAATATACACCAGAATAAGAAGCTGAAAGAACATCATTATCGCCATCGCCATCAACATCACAAAAATTAACTTTATTTGCAAATGTACAAGAACCACTTATAATTTGTTTTATACCAAACGTTCCATTTCCATCTGTATTTTCATACCATGCAATATCATTATCATTATATGAAGCTGATAAGACATCGTTGTCACCATCGCCATCAATATCGCAAGAAGAAACTGAACGAGCTCCGGAAACAGATGTAGTAATGTTCTGTTCTGAACCAAATGTACCGTTTCCATCAATATTCTCATACCAATCAACGCTGGTTGTTGAAGTAGATAACACATCATTGTCGCCATCGCCATCAATATCGCAGGAATAAACAGAGTAAGGATAGCTAGCAGAAGTAGTAATAATTAATTGTGGTCCGAATGTTCCATTTCCATCTGTATTTTCATACCAAGCTATTTTATTATCGATAGTAGATGCAGAAAGCACATCATTATCGCCATCGCCATCAATATCACAAGAATAAACACATCTTGCTTCTGTAGCCGAAGTACTAATAACATGCTGAGAGCCAAATGTCCCATTTCCATCAATATTTTCATACCAGGCTATTTTATTGTCATAACGAGAAGAGGAAAGAATATCCATATCTCCATCATTATCAATGTCAACAGTAAAAAGAGAAGTAGTCCCATTTGCTTCTGATTGAACAATTATATTTTCTGTTCCAAACTGACCAAAAGAAAAAGTTGTGCTAAGTAGAAATGCGATTAAAAGAATTATGTTTTGTGTTTTCATAATAATTAAATTTTAATGGATATGCGAAGATAGTAGATTTTTTGAATTTGGGAATTTTTTTTTCATTAAGTTAGATAAATTGAAAATTTTACAGAATTTTTAAAAAGTTGAGATTGCTTCAGTCGTTCCTCCTTCGCAATGACGACAAAAATGAAACGTCATTACGAGGAAGCATGACGAAGTAATCTGTTAATAATTGTGGGATTGCCACGGACTACGTCCTCGCAATGACGGTTAATAAAACATGAATTTGTTAGTAAACTTCGTAGTTGTATAAAAAGCCATCGTTACTGCCAACAAAAAGATTAAACATTTTTCCCGAACTTTTTAAATGACCTACAGAAAACATGGTCATACCTCGTAGTGGGAAACCTTCGTATATTTCTCCATCACTATCGAATAAATAAATTTCATCGTTTGCTTTATCAACAACACCAATCTTTCGGTTATTATTAGGAAAAATATATAATACAGGTTTGTTTTTTATTTCAGATGTAAAAGTATGCGACATCAATAAAGATGTTTTTCTATTAAATATTTCAATTTTGTTATTATTTACATAAATGAAATCTTTCCATCCATCGCCATCAAAATCCTTATATTCGAAAAAATGATTAGGACTACACTTTTTAACTTCTTTTGTTTCTACTTTCCCGTCAAAATAAACATATATCACATTTCCTTTAATATCTGTTGTTACAAGTCTTGCTTTGTTTCTGCTAGATTTTCCTTCAAATGTAAATGGATTATTGCACGAAGCAGGAAATTGCTTTTTAACTTTTACTTTTTCAGTACCTCTTCTGTCAACTATATATGTGTTTAAACTATCTTTAAAAACAATATAATCTGTAGTTTTTATTCTGAAATGCTGAACAGAATTATAAACAAATTTTTCTGTTTGCTCAAATTCCCATCCTTTAATTATGTTGCCTTCAATATCGTAAGCATAAACTTTTTTGTCGGCACATGCTACAAAAATTCTGTAATCTCTGCTGTTATCATAATCGAACAGGGCAATTCCGTTTGTAGCCGGCGAACGAAGATTTACAGGATAACGTTCAACATTATTACCAAGACGATCTATTAAGTAAATTTTTGATCTTGTACTAAATAAATATTGCAACTTTTTATTTTTGAAAACATCTATCTGATAAACATTACTTTTTATTTTTTCGTCTAATTTAATTTTCCAAAGTATTCTGCCTGCATAATTTATCAAATATATATTGTTGTTGTTATCTTGAATAAAAATTTCTTTTTCATCCGTTTTGTGATTAATAACAAGTTTTGGTTTAAAGCTTATTGTGGTATCAAGATGACTTTGCCATATAGTGTGTGGCTTTTCTTTTACTACCGGATTATATTGTAAAATAATATTATTGTAGATCATGTTTTTGCTTGGGAAAAACTGATAAGCAATAAATTGGAATTTTTTAATAGTATTAATATTGCCGTCAAGACCAATTTTTAGATCATCTGATAAAAAATTCTTTATAAAAGTTTTTGATGTACTGATATTTGTATAGAAATAAAAACTTGATTTTGATGATAAATTATCGGCAAATTCGCTGTAAGCAATATCGCCTTTTAATGTTTTTTGTAAAATATTGGCATGTATAAAAGTTGTAAGAGATTTTACATTTGTAGCAAATATCAAATAGTTATCGTAAAAAGAAAAATATTTGGTTTCGGTATTTTTAAAAATATCTCCAAATAATAAATCAATGATACCATTAACGGGCATCTTGTAATATGGGTATGATGTTTCGTTATCAATTTTACAAACACCCGACAATAATGATAATTCAGAGTTACTGCGTTCCGAATAAGCTATTAACAATTTTAACAAACTTTCTTCTGCTTGACTTTTGCTTTTTGTTTTAATAACCACAAATGAATTTTGATTGACATTAAGGTCGTTTATATCGGTATAAAGTAATGCTATTTCTTCTTCAAAAAACGATTCAAATAATTTTTGAATATCAATATCATAATTGTTTTTGATTTTATCAATATTGATTTTGTATTCTCCATAAATACCTTCGTCTTTAAAATATTTAATACGGTCTTTTGAAAATTGTTTAAAATCACTAATTCCCAAAGTAATAAACGTAGAAGTGTTTGCAGGAAATACTTTTTCAATTTTTAATTTAACAGGCGATTGATTAAGGAAAATATTCATGTAATTTGAAGCACTATCGTTGGTATAGGTAAAACCATTAAGCAATATAATATCGTCTTTTATATTCAGGTCTAATTCGCTCCAGTTAGAGAAATTTTTAATAGCCTGAATATATGATCTGTATTCTTTATCAAACATCAATCCAATAAACTTTGGAAAATAATAGTAGTTTATATAAATATTGGCTTCTGCATTTATCCCAACAGTATTGAAAACCTTTTTAAAGTTTTTATCATTGTTTAACGATGTATTTGAATTTATTTGTCTTACAGCATCTTCGACCAAAATTGAAGAAAAACTAAATATAAAAATCCCGTTGGAAACAGTATATGAGAAATTATCTATATCAAGCTTTGATACTTTAACATCATATATTGTTGTGTTGTTGTAATTTCGTTGCGATATTATCCCGTTACCTTTTAGTAGTTCTTTTATCAGTTCCGAAATTTTATTTTCATTTATATTATTTGTTAATCCAACCAAAAAAAGAAAATTGATATTATCTTTTCCGGTAATATGAGTAGAAATAACAACAGGTCTTGTCAGCACATTTTCTTTGAGATAGTTTTTTCTTACAAATAAAGTATCAAAATAATTTATTTGTTTATTAAGTTTTTTAAATAAAGGGATCGTTTTAAGGTCTTTCCAAAAACTGCTTTTGTTTTGAAGTTTGTCAAAAAAATTAATAATATTATTGCTTTCAATAATTAAAGGAGAATTTATAGGTACGGCATTAATTACTTTTGAATCGGGAATGGTTTGTTTTTTCAAAAAATGAATACCTGCAAAAACAATAATCCCAATTACAATAATTATAATAATGGCTATTATTCCTTTTTTTAACATAAAAAATGTAATTAATATCTGCAAGAAAACACCAATAACTTCGTTACGCTTGTCTTTAAATTTAGTCGATTACTTTAGTAAACTCCCAAATTTAAAGACTTCACAAGCCTCGTTCTTGTCGATTTCTTATCAGGCATTTCTAAAATTTATAGTTTTCGTGCAAGCACGAATTATTGAACTTTTAAAACTATAAAATATATTTTGTTTAAAAACACCTTTAATTTGCAATTTATACACAAAATATTGTGCATATACTCCAAATTATAATGGTTTGAATTTCTGAATTTTATAATAGTCAGTGAGAATTCTAATAAATAATATGATATTTTAAAGTAAAACCCTGTTTATTCTTGGTTTATCTAAGTTAAGCTTTTTCAAAATCCATAATACATTTTTTCCACTTATCAGGAATTTCAAAAGAGTAATTCTTCTTATAATTATAGCCAACAAGTATTGTTTTGTTTGTTGATTTTATTTCTTCAATATTATTTTTCAGGCATATTTGTTGAATCATTTCAATGCTTTTTTTTCCAATTTTATTGATTTTTGTTTCAACAATTATTTCCTCATCAAGGCAGATGGGTTTAAAATAATCAATATTAATATTGACTATTACAAAACCTTCTTCGCGCCAATTAATAATTTGTTTAAAAACTTTATTAAAATACTGTATTCTTCCGTAATCAAAATAGTGAAGGTGTATTGCATTATTTACATGTCCGGCAATATCAATATCATTAAAACGAATTTGAACCTGTGTGTTGTGATAAAATTTTATAGGTATAGACATTTTAATTGAAAATTATTCTTGTATTTTAAATAATAAATATCAAATGTTAAATAAAAAATGTTAAAGTTGTTTTACTTTATAACCAATTTAAGTTTCTCGCAATTTTGTAAGACAAACCCTTATTTTTTTGCAAAATTTTTCAATCATACTTAACTTTATTATTTTTCATTTGACATTCTACATTCGAAATTTATACCGATTAGTAATCAAAATTACCGATAAATTCACTCTGTTCTTTATCGGCATTATACCTTTTGCAATTATCGGTAAATTGGAAATCAAATTGGTATTATTTCTGATAATTATTTTATTGTCCGCCATTATCCAAGGTTTCGTAAATAGAATTTTTACTTTTAAATTCAGGAACTAATTCTTTCATTTTGGCCACAATTTTATAATTATCAAATGTTTTAATAAGTAATATCAAGTCATTTAGCTTGTTAATAAAAATTTCCTGATCAATATCAACTACTTTTGCTATCATTATTTGAGAATGATGAGTTGAAATACTATTTTCCTCATTACAAAGTAGTTCTTCGTATAATTTTTCACCAGGACGCAATCCCGTAAATTTAAGATTAATATCTTTTCCTAATTCCAGACCCGATAATTTAACCATCTTTTTTGCAAGGTCAACTATCTTTATGGATTTTCCCATATCAAAAAGATATATTTCTCCTCCTTTACCCATTGCTCCAGCTTCAAGCACTAATTGACAAGCTTCGGGAATAGTCATAAAATATCGGGTTACATCGGGATGCGTTACAGTAATTGGGCCTCCATTTTCAATTTGTTTGGCAAAACGAGGGATTACAGAACCATTAGAACCTAAAACATTTCCAAAACGTGTTGTAATAAAATTTGTACTATGATGATGATTTAATACTCCGGTATAGGTTTCTGCAATTTTTTTTGAAGCTCCCATTACGTTTGTTGGATTCACTGCTTTATCAGTTGAAATCATAACAAAATTTTCCACATTATATTCTACTGCAAGATCCGAAATTGTTTTAGTCCCAACAACATTTGTCATTATTGCTTCTGCAGGATTTTTTTCCATCATGGGAACATGCTTATAAGCTGCAGCATGGTAAATTACTGTTGGTTTATATTTTTTTAAAACAAATCTTAATCTATCTTTATTTGTAATATCACCAATAATTATTTTAAAATTTTGAAAATTATGTCTTTCTTTAAGTGTAAGTTCCAAATCATATAAAGGAGATTCTGCCTGATCGAATAAAATAATATTTTTTGGATTATACTTTGTAAGCTGATAAACTATTTCGCTTCCAATAGAGCCTGCCGCACCTGTTACTAGTACAATTTTATTTAATATTTGCTTCTTTATCTGTTTTTTATCAAGCTTTATTGTTGTTCGTCCAAGTAAATCTTCAATTTTAATATTTTTTATCTGATTAAAACTTAGTTCTCCATTTATCCATGTGCTCACTTCCGGAACAGTTAATACCTGAACATCAAAATTTAAACAGATTTCTATTATTTTATTTTTTTCCTCTTTTTCAATATTTGATTTTGCTATAATCAATTTTGAAACATTGTTTTTTTCAAGAATATCTTCCAAATTATCAACCCCATATATTGTTGTTCCTTCAAGTTTACTTTTTATAATTTGTCCTTTATTTTCAACAAATGCTATTACTCTGTGGTTTGTTTCATCATCACGATCCAGGGTACGTTTGGTAATCAATCCTAATTGATCTGTTCCATATATTACAACATTTGTACGATCTTTTTTCGGATGGTTTATTTCAAAATATAAAATCTTTACCACAATCCTTAAGGTTGTCATAATAAAAACTGTAGTAATAAAATCTATTATTATTATTGATAATGGGATAACAAATGCTTCATCAATAAAATAATACCTTATAGCATTACTAATTAAAAAAGAAATACTTCCAATAAAAATTATAATAAAAATTCTTTCTGCATCCTTGGTACTGGTAAATCTAATAATTCCCGCATAAGACCTGCCAATAATAAAACTTATTAATCTTATTACAATTACAAATGGAATTACAAATTGTAAACTTTTAATTTCATCATTTTCGATATTAAAATTAAAACGCAAAAGATAGGCTAATACAATAGCAAACAGACAAATAAAAATGTCAATTATAAAAATTATCCATCTCGGAGTATGATGTTTTAAAAAAATCATTATTTATTATTTTTAGTAACTGTTAATTTTTCAATTTTTAAGACAATTTCGTTTTTTATTTCTTGTGCTATTTTTTTTCCATCTATTAACTCCATATACTTACTTATGTATTAATTTCGATTTTGCATGTTTTGCATAT
>CAYTAU010000012.1:0-4598 GCA_964435855.1 uncultured Bacteroidales bacterium
TTTTTGTACAACTTAAGCACTTACACCTAAAAATTTATTAGAATGAAACAGCCCTGCCCTTTGGGGGAGGTTAGGAGGGGTCTCTATTATTTAAAAACAAATTTATATAACAAAGATTTTCCAACCATATCTTCATCAGGTTTAAAATTAATTTTATTTAATTGTCCAATTACATATTTCTTAAATTTTGGATGCCCGTCTATCTGCTTGACATCAATATTACCCAACTCGTTTATTGAAATATCAACAATTACTTCTCCTTTAAGTTTGTTTTGTTTTGCAAAGTCAGGGAAATCAAGAAATCGGCTAATTTTATTTTTTATTTTTTTATTTTTATCACCAAAATCGTTATTACTAAAAGAAGTAGTTGAGGCAATAAAAGAAAAAAGCATTATCAGTGTTATAACTTTAATTTTTTTCATGATTGTAAATTTAAATTGTTAAAATTTTGATATTTGACTGTATGACGCATTTAGTAATATTATTGTTACAACAGAAATACAATGTTTTTATAATGTTCTTAATTGCAGCCAAATACGATGCTTTTATTTGAAAAAGAAAATTATAAAAAGTGATTTTGAATTTTATATTCTAAAAATTATACAGAAATAAATATCTTTGTGCCTCATTTATACCAATACGCTTTAGTGAAGAACATTAGAAATTTTTGTATAATTGCTCATATTGATCATGGGAAAAGTACACTTGCTGACAGGTTGTTGGAATACACCAATACAATATCAGGAAAAGATTTGCAAGAACAGGTGCTTGATAATATGGATATTGAACGTGAGCGTGGCATTACTATTAAAAGTCATGCAATACAAATGGAATATGATTTTGAAGGAGAAAAATATTTATTAAATCTTATTGATACTCCCGGACATGTTGATTTTTCGTATGAAGTTTCTCGTTCTATAGCTGCTTGCGAAGGAGCGCTGCTTATTATTGACTCTACACAAGGAATACAGGCTCAAACAATATCTAACCTTTATCTTGCTTTAGAAAATGACCTTGAGATAATACCGATAATGAACAAAATGGACCTTGATAATGCTATGCCCGACGAAGTTCAAGACCAGATAATTGATCTTATTGATTGTAAACCTGAAGAAATTATCCACGCAAGTGGAAAAACGGGCATGGGTGTTGAAGAAATTTTAAAAACAATTATTGAGGAAATCCCGGCTCCTAAAGGAGATTCCGAAAAGGAGCTTCAAGCCCTGATCTTCGATTCTGTTTTCAATTCATATAGAGGTATAGTTGCTTATTTTAGAATATTTAACGGACAAATTAAAAAAGGAGACCACGTAAAATTTTTTAATACAGGAAAAGAGTATCACGCCGAAGAAATAGGTGTGTTAAAATTAAATCAAGAATCGCGTAATTCTCTTAGTGTTGGAGATGTTGGATATATTATTTCGGGAATTAAAAATGCAACAGAAGTAAAAGTTGGAGATACAATTACTCGTGTTGAAGAACCATGCAAAAATGCTATAGAGGGTTTTGAAGATGTTAAGCCAATGGTATTTGCTGGCATATACCCTGTTGATGCTGATGATTATGAGGAATTGCGTTTTGCAATGGAAAAACTTCAATTAAATGATGCCTCATTAACTTTTGTAGCGGAATCATCTGTTGCTCTTGGCTTTGGTTTTAGGTGTGGATTTTTGGGTCTGCTTCATATGGAAATTGTTCAGGAACGATTAGACAGAGAATTTGATATGAATGTTATTACCACCGTGCCAAATGTTTCATATAAAGTATGTACAACAAAAAAAGAAATCATTGATGTGCATAATCCTTCGGGTTTGCCTACTCAAAATCATATCGACTATATTGAAGAACCCTATATTATTGCACAAATAATAACAAAATCAGGATATCTCGGTTCAATAATGAATCTGTGTATTGACAAAAGAGGCATAATGAAAAATCAGGTTTATTTAACAAGCGACAGAGTAGAAGTAACTTTTGAAATGCCTCTTGGCGAGATCGTTTTTGATTTCTACGACAAACTTAAAAGTATCTCTAAAGGATATGCTTCTTTCGATTATCATCAGTCATCTTATAAAATAGCAAAACTTGTTAGATTAGACATACTGTTAAACGGCGAAATGGTTGATGCCTTATCTACATTAATACATTTTGATAATGCTTATGATTTTGGCAGAAGAATGTGTGTTAAGTTAAAAGAGCTAATTCCTCGTCAGCAATTTGATATTGCAATTCAGGGAGCTATCGGTTCAAAAATTATTTCCAGAGAAACCGTAAAAGCTTTACGTAAAGATGTAACTGCAAAGTGTTATGGTGGTGATATTACCCGAAAAAGAAAGCTTTTGGAAAAACAAAAGAAAGGCAAAAAACGTATGCGCCAAGTAGGAAATGTTGAAGTTCCTCAAACTGCATTTTTGGCTGTTTTGAAATTGGATTAAAGAAATCCTGTTTTCAATACAGGAATACCCTAATTATAAGTTCCAATTATACACAAAACATTTATGCTAAAATTATTTGCATTATTTTTTTTATAAATAATCCCTACTATTTTTTTGTTTATAATTATTTTAATTCTAATAAAATGTGAAACTACGTATTAATCCTATTTAGCAATTAAACTTGCAATAACATTAATTTATTACTATTTTTGTAATAATGAAACATTTACTTTCCATAATAATATTACTAATTAGTTTCATTCATATTGATGCACAAACTATCAGGTTTAATAAAAGCTATTTGCCAGATAGCAGTTCTTATACTAATATTTTAAATTGTTTCTATGATAATAATGAGTATAAATTGATAGGCCTAAATTATCAATTATATCCTAAAGGGATTTCTGCGTTTTCGCTTGATAGTTCAGGTAATCTCCAAGAAAATAAGATATTTGGGAAAAATGGTTACAGTTATTATTTGGGATATAGTAATGGAATATGCAAAGATTACAATTTTTATTATTTAGGTGCATCTCAAATTAATTATAATGTATCTCCAGTGGAAATATATTCTGTGTTTTATAAATTTTCAGATAATTTTGACACATTGTTTACCAATAGATTATATACCGATACAATGACCTGTGAAATATTGAACAATACATTAATGGGAGGGTATTTATATTCTATTGGCGTAAAAGCCTATGGAGTAGATGATGCCGACCATTACGATGTAATATTATTAAAATCGGATACACTTGGGAATTTAATCTGGTTAAAAAACTATGGTAGCATAAGTATGGATATAGGTTATAAAATAACAAGTACTTATGATAATAACATTATAATAGCTACAATGCGATGTGGTTATTATACTCCCAATAATTTCTATTATAATAACGATTGTCAATGGTGGATACTAAAACTTGATACAGCCGGCAATGTGATATGGGATAAAAACTTTGGTCATCCTGATATAAGGGATAGTCGTCCATTTGGGCTGATAGAAACATCAGACTCATGTTATATTATTACCGGGAGCTTAGGTTTTGAAATGAATGGTAGTTCAGAAATGCTCAGAGGGAGGATTTTAAAAATTGATAAATTTGGTAACATTGTTTGGGATAGGTTATATGGACATAAAACACCTGAAACTTACACATCAATAATAAAAGAAAAATCAAATAATGATTTATTAGTAATACATAATGAAGGTTGGTATTCAATAGAAAATCAAATTATTTATAACCCACTAATTGAATGTTTAACAGCAAAAGGAAAAATTAAATGGTTTAGAAAATATCATTTTTGGAACAATCCACATGCAGAAGGTAGTGTTTTTAACTCATTTGATTTCACAAATGATGGAGGTTATATTTTTGCAGGTTATGGTAAAGATTATGATAGCATTCCTGCCCAACGTAGTTGGGTAATAAAAACAGATAGCCTGGGTTTTGATGGTGTTACTGATTTTGTTTCTGATACAACATACAGAATGGAATATGTACGGGATACTTGTTACAGCGATACAGTAATTGTTTATGTGAGCATGTATGGCATAACTGCACCTTATACCATTACATACAGTAGTTTTGACACACATGATAGTTTGTTTTATTCTCCAATGTATGACTCTTTTGTTGCCGACAGTCTAATAATTACTCCTTCTGAATTATCAGGAAATGATTCTGTAATTAATATTATTTGTCAAATTACAGATGGATTAGGCAGGATATTAACAGATACTATATCGGTTAATGTTGCTTGCCTTGTTAATGTAAATGAAGAAATAAGTGAGGAAAATTTTATTAAAATATATCCAAATCCTACAACAAACACACTGTTTGTTGAAATGACCCCTAAATCCCCTAAAGGGGACTTAAAAAACAAGAACTTACAAATTATTGATATTAACGGGAAAGTTGTTTTGTCAACGTCATTGCGAGGAGGCACGACGAAGCCTGCCTGTCCGGTAGGCAGGCAATCTGTTGATATTTCCGACTTGCCAAATGGTGTTTATTTTGTAAAAATTGGAGAGCAGGCAGAAAAGTTCGTAAAGGAATAATAATATCGAACTGAGGTATTAGGATATCGAACTGAGGTATTAGGATATTGAACTGAGGCGTTAGGATATTGAACTGAGGCATTAGGATATCGAATTGA
>CAYTAU010000012.1:4698-58598 GCA_964435855.1 uncultured Bacteroidales bacterium
GGCGTTAGGATATTGAACTGAGGCGTTAGGATATTGAACTGAGGCGTTAGGATATTGAACTGAGGCGTTAGGATATCGAACTGAGGCGTTAGGATATCGAACTGAGGCATTAGGATATCGAACTTCTGACTTGCCAAAAGGTGTTTATTTTGTAAAGATTGGAGAACAGACAAATAGTTTTGTGAAGGAATGATAAAACATTTTTTTACCCTAACCCTAAAGGGAAAAAATGTTACCAGCATTAAGTTGTATCAAAATGAAAGGAAAAATATTAATAGAGCAGAATATGTTTTATGGAGCTAACCCAGATATTTTCCAAAAAGCTACAGAATTACGCAAGAATGAAACTGAAACGGAATTATGAAAATATCGGAAACAAAATAAATTATTAGGATTTAAATTTCGCAGTTAACATCCAATAGATATTTTTATTGTTGATTTTTATTGCCATAAAGCAAAGTTAATAATTGAATTATATGGAGAAATTCATAATATTGAAAATTAGAAAGAATAGAGGTTAAGTTATCCTTAATTTATAGGATTTTCAACAATAGGAGGTAACTCCTTTATTGCTTTTTTCATTTTAAACAGTTCAAGTTCTTCAAACAATATTCCATTGGGAACAATAAATGTTGTTGGTATTCCATTTAAATTCCAAGCGTCATCTTGCCACCATCTGTCAGTATGCTCATCACTTTTCATCAATGTGTTATAGGTATATGCTTTATCTGTTACCCCTAAAACTCTTTTTAATGAACTAACGGAAATTCTGCTTAAATCAATTGAGCGAATTAATTCTTCTTTGCCATCAGATAAATTTATTTTATAAACATATACCAATATTGGTTTTTGTTTTCCTTCTTCTCCAAAGTTGTTTTTTATACTCTCATCTTTAAAACCACTATTATTATTTTTAATTTTTCTGACAATCAATGCATAATCAAGGTCTTCCTCTTTGGCTTTACTCATTAATCTTTGCTTAAGAGTATCCATTGTAACTGGTTTATTACTTGTTACTCTTATTATACCCGGACCAACATCTGGAAGCAAGCCGCCATCACTCAATACAAATCTTTTATGTCCATTAGATTTAGATTGTTTTAAACTAGGAGTTCTGTCTGATAAAAAACTTTTTAATACACCATTTTCAATTAATGCTAATTTTTCATCAGGAACAACACCTTCTGCATCAATATCACTTTTACCAATATATTTTGAGTTTTTTGAGTTTGTTTCAGAAATAACAGATAATTCTCTTGAAATAACTTTTTTATTCATCCTTAATTCAAGTTGATTTTCAGTATTCTTAATATATTGAACAGCATTTTTATCAATTATTGGTTTTCTTTTGGCAATAAGACCTGTTGCATTATTAAAAAATAATTGAGATATGATTTCAGCAACTGCTTGTCCTTCGAATAATACAGGGCCTGCATATGCATCATTATATCCTTTTAAAGATTTTAAATCAATTAATGAGTTCGCAAGTTCTTTTATATCATTTTTTACTTTTTCAACATCTGGAATATCATTTAAGTCATTAACATAATACAAAAGTTCATCAGAAAGCCTGTCTCCATCACCTGCTTGTGTTTTTGCATTTATTCTTAATGAAATAATTGTTAATGGAAATGTTGCTTCTGAGCCATCAGTATCAAGAAAATATACTTGAGAAGTGAAGATATTAAATAATACTTCCGATCCATGTATCTCTTTATATTCTAAAAAAACTTTAGATATTTCTTTTGAATATGTTTCCCATCTATTTTTATCTATTGCAAAATTATTGTTTTTTATTGATATTTTAACAGCTTTGGCTTCCGAAAAATCATACAAAGCTCTATCTTCTTCAGATAAATTTTGTTGTTTTAATAATGATGATTTTCTTTCATATCTTTCGGCTGCCTTTTTATATTTCCTATCAGTTTCATTCCAAAATCCAATTTTTAATACATCTTTAACATCTTCTAACGCTATATTTCTTAGAAACGTATAAGACCAGGCAGAATTAATATCTTCGTAATTCTCATTTGTTTGCTTATTGTCACCAACCAATGTTCTTACATATGGTTTTCTGTAATGCACTTCTTTACTGGAAATTAATGCACCTAACGAAGCAGAAATTTTTAAAGTTTTTGCATCACTAACAATATAACTAATGTAAAAAGGACTTTTTAAACCTTCTAATGATAAATCATTCTTGTTCCTTTCAATTTCCTCTTTCATTGCTTCCTGTATAACAGTATTCTGAGAAAAAATTGGAAAGCTAAAGCTTAGAATTACAATTAAACTTATAATTAATGTTTTCATATTTTTATTTTTTAATATTCTTATCATTATATTTAATTATGGCAATTATAAATTTTTATTATTCTTGTCTGGGCGAGTTAATATTGCAGGTTTATCTTGTGATTTAGATTTCTTTTGCATCTCAATTTTTTTAACAAATAATGATGGAGAAACACCTGTAACCGGAACTCTACCGGATTCTGCTCCACAAGTTCCTGTAAATATTTTAGACTTGTTACCCGCTGCTGCTATTTCAGAAAACATAGCTAAAGGAGTTCCAACCAAATCTACGCCTCTAACAAGTTCATCTGGACTGCCATCGGTGTAAATTTTATAAACCTCAGTAGGAGTAACATTAAATGAATTTGGAATAAATCTTCCTGTCATCGTGAAACCTCCAGTTACTTCAGTAAATAAATAACCATATTTAAGTCCTTGGGTTTTTAGCTCTTCTATTAACATTTTTCTTAATTCATCCTCAGTATAAGGTTTCTTTGTCTCAACAATTAGATTTGACTGTCTTGTAACAATTTGTTTTCCTTCTTCTGCTCTTCCATGACCATTGGAATTATAAAAATTTTCTATAGGACTTCTTGACATTAAAAAGCCTTTTAAAATACCATTATTAACAATTTCAACTTTTTTCCCACGCACTCCCTGGTCATCGAAAATATAAGAGCCATTCAGATTTTGTTTTTCATATTCTCTTATTGTAGGGTCAAAATAAACATTGAATTCTTCTGGTAATACAAGTTTTCCTACTTTCTTTTTGAATGTTTGTCCATCAGATTCTTTTTTTAGTCTTTGTCCTTCAACTCTATGTCCAAAAATTTCATGAAAAAATACACCCGATGCTTCAGCAGAAAGTATTGCCGGACCCTGATAAGGTTCAACAACAGGAGCATCTTTAAGCATGGTAAGTTTTTTTACTAATTTTTTTATATCTTTTATTATTTGTTCTTCAGATGGAAGATCTTTTGGATCATAAGCAAAATATGATTTACCTAATGGCATTATCATTCCATCATCAGCTTTAACTCTTCCGTTTACATATATTCTGGTAAAAGTCATGTTTTGAGCAATTTCAGCACCTTCTGTCGATACAAAATATTTTCTTTCAGCCTTGTAAGTCATTGAAGCGCTACATGAGATTATTGCAGGTTCATCAAGAAATGGAGCAGAAAATTTCTTAAGCCTTTCTTGCCATGTTTTAAAGTCAAAATTTAATTGTTCTTCTGTAAATTCTTTTTCAAAATATTTTTCAGGTTTTTCTTTTGAAAAATCATCAGATTGATCTTCTTTATCAACCTTTACTGCAATATTTGCTTTAACCTTATTATATTTATCCATAGCATTTTTATAGGCATTGTCAGTTTCTCTCCATAAAGCTTGCTGAATCGCATCCTTTTCAAATTCATAAGGGATTTTTATTTTACTACTTGAAGAAAAATATTCACCATAATCTCCTCTAATTTCATGTGTATTATCTAATTTATAATCCCCAACCCTTACATCAATAGTGAGATACCTGGTATTGTTTTCTTCTTTTTTACTTATAGCGCCAAATTCAGCAGTGATGTTGGCTTTATAAACATCTTTTACCCTGTAACTAATAAAATAAGGTGCATTTTCATGCTTCTTTAGTTCAGTCATATTTCTATTAAGTTCTTCAGAAAGAACATTGTTAAGTTTATCTTGTGTAAAAGCAATCTGAAAACTTAAAAAAATAATAGTACAAATAATTAAAATTTTTCTCATGATATTTTATTTTAATTTAACATTCAAAACTAACATTTATAATACTGATATCATAAATGTTTGGATTTTTTTTATTAATATTATATCAATCCATATATAAAAAGATGATTAAAAACAATCTATATCACATTTTAGATATTTGTAGGGGTATGTTATTTTACTTCTGTTTATTAAGCATTGATATTGTGCTTATTGAAAAATGCTTGATTTAAAATTGTATAATCCTAAAATTCAATTTTTAATACAATGTAGAAGTCATATATGTAAATTCTTTGCAGTTATTTATAATAATATTTATAATTTTATAAAATAATTTAAATTAAACTAAAATGAAAAAGCATTTAATTCAATTATTAATTTTCACCTGTATTATTAATCTAAATCTAATTGCAGGTCCGGGAGACACTACAATAGTTCAAACACTTACATTCGATAGTACCGGGCGTAGTTATATGTTCAACTTCCCTATCGACACAGGGCAGACTTACGAAAAAATACTAATGCAATATACCATGCGTTGCAAAGATGGATTGATTTCAACACAAGCTGCCCCAAATGACCATGGATGTGGCGAATGGGATTATAGTTGCAATACGTACATTACCGACTCAAGCTATACCGACTCATTAAAAGCTACAGCACCCAGCCATGTGATAACCGGATTTTCGGGTACTACTTTCGATTATACCACTCAGCCTACATTCACTTACTATTCGTACAATCAGCAAAATGTGGTTTACAATTCTACTACATCAGAAACTACTGCCACTGTTGGTACAGGTACATCGCTATTGTCAAATCCTTTTGGCACATCAAGCAAAGTTTCTAAATCACAATATCTGTTTACAAGCACTGAACTTACATCAGCAGGACTTACTGCCGGCGATATTACAAGCATTAAGCTAGATGTAAATACTGCTACCGATGAGGCCAAGTTTTTGCGAATAAGAATGAAAAATACTTTGGCAGATACTCTAACAGCTATCAGCCCCGACCTAACAGGATTTACCGAAGTTTATCTTCTTAATACCACTCTTGTGAATGGCGTAAATGATTTTCTGTTTTATAACAATTTTGCTTGGGATGGCATATCAAATGTATTGTTAGAAATAAGCTACACAAACGATGCCGGTGGAACAGACAATATTATTGTAGGACATGATGCAGGTGCAAAAATGGGATTGATTAGTGCAACAAACGATTATTGTCTAAATTTCTCCGGTAATAGTAGTGTAATGCTTGGTGCATCAAATTTCTCTGCTATCAGCGATGCAATCACAATTTCGTTGTGGTGCTATGGCAACCCCGATATAATGCCGGCAAACTCTTATGCATTTGAGGGCAAAGACAACCTAAACAGACGTCAGGTAAATGCACATTTGCCTTGGAGCAACTCCAGAGTATATTGGGATTGTGGCAACGATGGCTCTTACGACCGAATAGATAAACTTGCAGCAGATAGTACTTATGAAGGAAAATGGAATCATTGGACTTTTACCAAAAATACTTCTACAGGAAGAATGAAAATGTATATAAACGGAAATATCTGGTGGTCGGTTTTGGGCAAATCAAAACTTATAGACCTGCAAAATCTAAGCCTTGGTTCTTCAGAAAATTTTGGTGGATATTATTACGGCATGTTAGATAATTTTAGAGTTTGGAATATTGAATTGTCGCCTACAGAAATTGCAGAATATATGCATAAAGATGTTACACCGTCTCATCCCAGCTATGCAAATCTTGTAGCCAATTATAATCTTAACGAAGGAACCGGAACAAGTACATTTGATCAATCAACAGCTGGCGAAACAGGCTTGATAGAAGGAACTCCTGCTTGGAGAACCATTAGAGGACGAGACTTGTTTAAAAGCTTTGTAGAAACTACAGAGCGTCCCAATATAACATTTGTACAAGGAGTATATAATCAAACTACTACTATTATAAATATTATTGACTCAGTAGAAAACAGTCCTAATATTGTTTATAGTTATACAGTAGTAGGAACAGACCTTACTCCTGTCGATACAAATTCTTATTACCAATCGGGCTACTATTATGTTTATGATGATATAACAGATACTATTGTTGATTCTGTACTGTTTGTAACAGAAAGTACAATAAACATATCAATTCTTAACTATTACGCCAAGTATCCATCAAGATTTGAAATAATGTCTTTTGTAACACCCTACGGGCTTTACCTGGATTTAGGGATTGATGGCAAAACATGGCAGTTTGATGTATCAGATTTTAACCCAATACTTGAAGGCACAAAACAATTGTGGATGGGAAATGGAGGACAAAATCAAGAAGATATTGATATTAGATTTTTATTTATAGAAGGAACACCTCCAAGAGATGTAATGAATATTCAACAAATTTGGCGAGCAGGCAGTAGCAGATCATATACAAATATTATGGCCGATAATGTAACTGAACCTAGAAATATAATTATAGACCAGGCTGCATCGATGTATAAACTTAAAAGCTCTATTACAGGTCACGGACAAGAAGGCGAATTTATACCTCGAACACATTATCTAAATATAAACGGAGGAGCAAATGAAATGCAATGGTCTGTATGGAAAGAATGTGCCGATAATCCCATTTACCCTCAAGGTGGAACTTGGGTATATGACCGCGCTGGCTGGTGTCCGGGTGCAGCAACCGACATGAAAGAATTAGATTTCTCAGATATAGTAACACCTGGCGACACAATAGAAATAGATTATGGTGTTACAGCAGGTTCAGGAACCAGTAATTACCTTGTAAACAATCAACTTGTAACTTATGGTGCCGCTAATTTCACTATAGATGCAGCTATAGCAGAAATCATAAGTCCCTCAACAAGAATTGAATACGGCAGAATAAATCCAATTTGCGGAAGCCCTGTTATTGAGATCAGGAATACAGGTTCTAATGAGCTTACCGGTTTACATATTGATTACGGCTTGGAGGGCAGCTTAGATTATTCTTTTGACTGGACCGGTAATGTGGAATTTTTAGAAACCGAACAAATAATTTTACCTCCTGTTAATTGGGATTATTTTCAGGCAGACAGTAATCGTTTTCAGGTAACTATTAGTAATCCAAATGGCAGTAATGACGAATATGCCTATAATAATACAATGTTTACAAATTTTTTTGCTACTGATGTATATTATACAAATGGAGTTATTGTAGCGTTCCGAACAAATAATGCAGCTCATGAAAATCATTACGAGTTAACAGATGCTTATGGAAATTTGATTTATTCAAAAGGAGGTTTGGCAAATTCAATTACATATATTGATACAATAATATTAAATCCCGGCTGTTATGACCTGACACTATATGATAGTGATGATGATGGAATTTCCTGGTGGGCAAACAATGATGGTGCCGGCTGGCTGAAAATGAACAAACTGGAGGGCGGTACCGTAATGCAATTCGAAAAAGATTTTGGTAAACAAATAAGTCATAAGTTTTCAATTGCTGATAATTCAGCGATTTCTGAGCAAATAAAAAATGGCTTGGTTAATATTTACCCAAATCCAACAAATGATATTTTAAATGTCAATATTCAAATTCAAGGAAAAGACAATGTAAATATTAAATTATTTGATACTTATGGAAGATTAATATATTTCGAGGATGCCAATATTCTTGAATCCAAACATTTTAAGATTGATATTTCGGAATATTCTAAAGGTATTTATTATATTGTGGTAAATGGCTTAACCATAAATCAAACTGAAAAAATAGTAGTAAAATAGAAAAAACTTTTCTCAAGGTTGATATATTTTCCTATAATTACTGCTGCATCTTTACCGGGCTCTGCTACAGTGGAAGTAACCGCTGAGGATGGAATTACAATACAAACCTATGCAGTCAACTTTACGTTACACCAGTTGGTACTTATGTTCGTTTATCTGATCTTATGATTGATGGTTCAACTGTTTCAGGCTCCAGTTTTACCTGGTCAGCAATAGTTGAAGTTACTGCTGAAGATGCAATAATACCGATTAGTAATCAAAATTACCGATAAATTCACTTTGTTTTTTATCGATATTTGATTATCTATCGGCATTTACCATTGTAATTTCAAAACTTGTTTACGCGGCATTTTGAAATACAATTGGTATAACATTATTAATCTACACTATAGATTTTACAGTCAACATCTGTTAATACCATTATTGCAGATAAGGTGAATATTTATCCGAATCAATCAAATTTACGGAGTTCTGATTTTAATTATTTTGATTTTTATCCCTACCTTAAAACCTCGCTAAAACCCATGCTATTAGACGCTTATAGTTGGGCGGTATTTGTTTGTAAATAAAAATAAATAAATATTTCATTGGAATTTAAAATAACTACTATAATTTTGATTTATATAGTTGGGAATAAAACTTAAAATTTTAATATCAGATAAAATAATTAAATAGCTTATTAACTGAAAATTAAAAATTTAAAACGGATGAAAAAAACCGAGAATAATCCAAGTCGCAGTTATAAAGAGTGTTACGACCTTGTTAGGAATGTTGATAGAATAAGAAGTTCAGATATAATTGAAAAAATTTTTGATGATTTATCATATTATGATTGCCCAGACTTTTCAATGGTAGTCGCAAAAGGTAGTGTCAATAATATATCCTGTATGATATTAGGGCAGGAGAAAAAAAGACAAGGCAAAGAAAGTAAAGCAACAGGAATGGTAACTTCAGCAGGACACAGTTTTATTCTTGACATGTTAGATGTTGCTGAAAATGAAAACCTAGCAGTAGTTTCATTTATTGACACATTTGGAGGTAATACATCAATGGAGTCAGAATTAGGTGGTCAATCATTTTTAATCTCAGATTGTATTACAAGATTTTGTGAAATTAAGACACCAACATTATCATTTGTAATCGGTGAAGGTGGAAGTGGGGGTGCATTAGCAATACAAGTTGCAGATAAAAGTTTTATGCTTGAAAATGCTCTTTATTCAGTAATAGCGCCGGAAAGTTGTAGCAGAATAATTTTTCATAAAAGACTTGAAGGAGGAGAAGATATTGAAAGTACTATTAAGGATGCATTGGAAATGCTTAAACCTGGGGCAGAAAATGTCAAAGAAATTGGTATGATTGATGAAATTTTACCCGAACCAAAAGAAGGAGCTCATGTTGATTATGATTTCACAATCAATGAAATAAAAGAGGCAATAGATCGAAATTTAAGAAATTGGGTGAAAACAGATAAAAAAGGCAATAATTCAATTTCTGAAAATGTTTTAAAAAGATTATTGAAAAAGCGAAGAGAGAAAGTCCTTAATTATGGTGAATTTCATAGTAATTTAAACAAGCTTAAAAAAAGACGCACAAAAACAAATAATGGCCATGACGAAGTTAAAACAATTGATATTGAAAGAGAAAATTTTCATACAAGTGTATTAATTAAAGCTCATCTTGAAAAACAAGGCATTAATGAAACAGAACTTGTAAACTGTGAAAACGAATGGGATGTTAATCAAAATTTGTTCAGAGTTAAAGGTGGTTGCGGATTTATTCCTGTTAAAGATTATGTGGACAATTATTACGCTTGCCCAAAATGTGGAAAAGGAGAATATTTAAGCGCAGAAGAACAAATTGAAAAAATTTGTGATGAAAGTACTTTTTTGGAAATAGAAGGCAGTTTAACTACAAGAAAGCTAATAGGAAATGAAAGATTTTTCCATGGAAAATATAAAGCTTTATTGGAAAAAATGGAAACCAAATGCTTTTCAAAAGAAGGATTGGTTACAGGAACTGCTAAAATTAACGGTAAAGATGTTGTTGTTGCTATATCTGACCTTAAATTTATTGGCGGTTCTTTTGGCTCTGCATTTGGTGAAAAATTCAAACGTGCTGTTGATTTTGCTGTAAAAAATGATTATCCCTTTATATCGATATGTTCTTCAGGTGGAGCAAGAATGAACGAGGGAACTATGGCATTAGCACAAATGGCAAAAATGAATATGTCAATTTTGGATTTAAAAAATGCAGGTGTTTTATATCTTTCGGTTATTGCAACTCCAACAACAGGTGGTGCTTATGCCAGTTATGTTACGCAGGGAGATATTATTATAGGAGAAAAAGGTTCATTAATTGAATTTGCCGGACCAAGAGTTGTAACCGGAGCAGGTTTTGAAGTAGATAAAGAAATTGTTTGTACTGATAGTTTGTATGAAACCGGAAAAATTCAACATCTTGTAATGCGTAAAGAGCTTAAAGAAACATTATTTTATTATGTTAAATTCTACTATGATATTAAATTTCCCAAAATAAGAGAACATAGAGGCAGAATAAAAGATTTTAGATTTTATTCATCCATATGTAACTAATCAGTGTGTGTTTTATATTGACTTTAAGTTTTTTATGTTGTTTTTATTTCACGCAAAGACCACAAAGAAATTACGCGAAGCACGCTAAGTTCTTGATTTTGTATTTTTTGCGTTCTTTGCGATTTGCTTGGCGTACTTTGCGTGAAACTATATTAGTTACACATATTGAATGAATTATAGTTTATATTTGATACTGATTAGTTACAAAAAATTTACTCATATAACTTAAAAAAACTTATTCATCGTTTCTTGGCGATGAAATAGTTATATCGTGTAGAACTATTGTCTGATTTAAAACATTAAATCCTAAAAATCCCGGATTTTTGTTCATTTTTTTACCTTTATATTCAAAAAATATGTCAGATGAATTAAATAAAGAAATTTTATCTTTATTCACAGATAAATACATGGTAAATGCCTTTTTAAAGAAACTTAATGGAATATTTTCTTTTTTTAAGATTTTAGAACTATCTGTGTCTTTTTCAATTAATTCAATAGTTTTATCATCTTTTGAAATAGAAACAACATAAGCTTTGCCATTGTTTTCTCTGAAAAATATTTCAAACAAATCTTTATCCTCATTGTCGCCAAAAGAAATGTTTAATCTAATTATGAAATTATCAAATTTATATTTTGAAAATCTAAGAGCTCTTAATTTATTGTCGGTTTTAGATTGAAAACAGCCAAAATCAGAAAAAATCCAACCATCAGAGCAAGAACTTTCAAAAGAATTTAGTGCCCACCACTTTGAATCAAAATTGAAATAATCAGAAAACCAAAATGACAACAAACTGTTATCTAATTTAGTGTCAATATCACTACTTGTAATTTTATGAATACTAACATCGTCAAAAGCAGCTTTGCTTTGAACAGAATAAAATCCAATTTTACCATTTTTAGAATATTCTGCATTTGCAGATAATATACACTTTGAGTTAAAAAAACAGAATATTTGGTTTTTTATACAATAAACCGAGAGCTCATTCCAGTTGTTTTTTATATCAGCATCCAAAGTTTGCTCTTTAATAATAAACCACCCAAAAGGATGTTTACTGTGATAAGCCAACTGCGCTTTCTTTGTTTCTTTATGTATCCTAAATAAATAAAAGCCTTTTGATGACTCTCTGAAAATAATACCTGCCCTGCTGTCATCATGGTTATCAATTATTTTCACTTTCGACCTAATTAAATAATCTGACCAATTTTCATTACCCATATATATGGCATGTAGTACACTATTGCTTTCATACTGATTTAAAATGCCATCTTCGATAAACCATGTTCGTTTTTCGACACCACCTGTATTTTGTTCCCAATTATTTAATTTTTCCGAATCATTAAATGATTCATAGAAAAGAGTATCAGAAAGCACAAAATCACTTTCCTTAAATTTCAAATCAGCAATATCAGCCTTAATTGTCTTAATGTCAATAATATCAATTTTTTCCAAATTTCCATTTATTGTATCGTTATTTGTCAAACAAATATTTTCAATATAATTTTCATAGCCTTCTTTACTAATAATAATTGTATGTAATCCAGGCGACATCTTATAATTTTTAACAGGAGTTTTCCCAATATGTAAAGAATCTATAAATACGTCTGATCCCTGAACAGAACTTTCAAAACACAATTGTATTGATTGTGATATTTTTAATGTATCCGATTTTTCAATAAGGTTTCTTAAATAGTGAACAGGTACGGCAAAATTCATATTCGATTTTCCTGCCATATTAATTATTCCAATAACATCTCCATTTTTATCAATTAAAGGACCTCCACTATTGCCGGGGTTAATTGAAGCATTGATCTGAATACTTGTTCGCTCTCCGGTATCATCATGCCTTAAAGCAGTAATAATTCCATTGGAAACTGTAATCTCCGGTCCTCGCTGCAATACTGAAAATGTTTCTCCAAATGGATAACCGAATGCCCATATAGCTTGTGATTCTATCAAACTGTCATTATCTGATATTTTAAGGTGTAACACGGAAATTGTGTCGGTAATAGCAAGAATAGCAATATCATTTTCTTTATCAACTGCTGAAATTATGGCTTTATAAGTTTTATATTTTATTGAGCCACTATATTGATAAACCTTAATTTCTGTTATCGGTGCAGGAAAATACCAATTATAAACAGGAAGAACTGAACTAACAACATGGTAATTTGTAACAATATATCCATTACCGGAAATAAAAAATCCGGTACCGGTTGTTGTATAATCTTCTTGTGTTAACGGTATTTGGTGTTTTACTTTTAAATAAACGGTAGATTTTTTTATATTAGCAATTATTTCCGGCGAAACAACTTGAGACTCCAAAATGCCAACAAACAAAACCGATAGACTAAAAAGTAAAATTAATTTTGCAAACAATACTTTTGACATTGGGACATAATTTTAGTGTAATTTTATATAGAACTTTTATCAAAATTAACATAATTATTTTGTTATCACAATTTTCCTAATCTGATTTTTAGGGAAAGCAATTATACAAGCTAAAATAAAAAATGCCGAAAACTTTCGTAATCGGCATTAAAAAAAAATTATTATTATTTATTTTTTAATACTTGCAAGCAAAAACTCGCGGTTAAGTTTTGCAATATGATTAAGTGAAATTTCTTTTGGACATTCTACCTCGCATGCACCTGTATTTGTGCAATTTCCAAAACCTAATTCGTCCATTGTTTTAACCATATTTATAGCACGTTCTTTTGCTTCAACTTTTCCTTGTGGCAATGAAGCTAAATGAGAAACTTTTGCTCCTATAAACAACATGGCTGATGCATTTTTACAAGTGGCAACGCAAGCTCCACATCCAATACAAATACCGGCATCGTATGCACGGTCTGACATCTTTTTTGAAACAGGTATTGCATTAGCTTCAGAAGCCTGACCTGTATCAACCGAAATATATCCTCCTGACTGTATTAGCTTATCAAAAGTACTTCTATCAACAATTAGATCTTTAATTACAGGGAAAGCTTTTGAACGCCATGGTTCAACAGTAATTTTATCACCATCTTTAAATGCTTTCATCCCTAGCTGACAAGTTGTAATACCTGTTTCGGGACCGTGAGCCCTGCCGTTTATAAATAAACCGCACATACCACAAATACCTTCACGACAATCACTTTCAAATACAACAGGATATACAACAGGGTCTTTTTCTTCTGTTATTAATGTTGTGTTAAGATAATCCAACATTTCCAGAAACGACATTTCTTCTGAAACATTATCTAACTTATATGTTTCGAATTTTCCTTTTGCCGTACGATTTTTTTGTCGCCAGATTTTTAATGTAATATTCATAATCTATAAATTGATTTTATACAATTATTTATAACTTCGTTGAACAACTTTTACATTTTCAAATGTTAAATTTTCTTCATGTAATTTTGGTTCTTTACCATCTCCCTGATATTCCCAAACTGATACGTTCATATAATTTTCATCATCTCGTTGTGGCTCTCCTTCATCGGTTTGGTATTCATCCCTAAAGTGTGCTCCGCAAGATTCTTTTCGATTCAGGGCATCAATAATTATTAATTTGGCAATTTCAATAAAATCAGCTACCCTGCCGGCTTTTTCTAATTCTTGATTTAGCTCTGTTGTGTCGCCGGGAACTTTTACATCTTTCCAAAATTCCTGTTCTAATTCTTCAACAAGTTTTTGCGCTTTTATTAAGCTTTCTTCGTTACGAACCATACCACTATTATCCCACAATATTTTACCGATTCGTTTGTGGAACGAAGTAACGGTTTTGGTTCCATTTATAGATAAAAGCTTATTTAATTTTTCGCTTACTAATTTTTCAGCTTTATCAAACTCAGGAGTATCGGTTGAAATTATTGGAGTTCTAATATCGTCGGCAAGATAATCAGCAATAGTAACAGGTAGTATGAAATAACCATCTGCTGCACATTGCAATAATGAGCTTGCTCCCAATCGGTTTGCTCCATGATCGGAGAAGTTTGCTTCACCAATAGCATATAATCCGGGAACAGTTGTCATTAAGTTATAATCAACCCACAAACCTCCCATAGTATAATGTGCTGCAGGATAAATTTTTATTGGTTCATCAAAAGGACTTGTTCCTGCTATTTTATTATATAAATCGAATAAACTACCATATTTATCACCAATAACCTTTTCACCTTGTTTTTTAATTGCATCTCTAAAATCGAGATATACCGCAAGTCCTGTTTCTCCAATACCATAACCTGCATCGCATCTTTCTTTTGCTGCACGTGCAGCAACATCTCTTGGAACAAGATTACCAAATGCCGGATATCTGCGTTCTAAATAATAATCTCTTTCTTCTTCAGGAATATCATTGGCTTTACGTTTATCGCCTTTTTCTTTTGACACCCAAACTCTGCCGTCGTTTCGTAACGATTCCGACATCAATGTTAATTTCGATTGATAATCGTTAAGAACAGGAATACAGGTAGGATGAATTTGTGTCATACATTGATTTGCTAACATTGCACCCTTTTTAAAGGCTGCTAATGCTGCGGAACCATTAGAATTTATTGCGAGAGTTGAAAGATAATATACTGTACCAAAACCTCCGGTAGCGAGAACTACTGCATGAGCCGAATGTCGTTCTAATTCTCCGGTTTCAAGATTTCGTGTTATTATTCCCCGTGCTTTTCCATCAATAACAACCAGATCTAACATTTCGCGTCGGTTAAACATTTTTGCTTTACCCTTGTAAATTTGTCGACTAAGTGCCTGATATGCAGCCAAAGTACATTGTTGTCCTGTTTGTCCCTGAGCATAAAAAGTTCGTGAAACCTGAACACCGCCAAATGAACGATTTGCAAGAAGTCCGCCATATTCACGAGCAAAGGGAACACCCTGAGCCGTAAATTGATCAATTATTTTATTGCTTACTTCGGCAGCACGATATACATTTGCTTCGCGAGCACGGAAATCACCACCTTTTATCATATCATAAAAAAGGCGATAATCACTATCTGAATCATTTCTGTAATTTTTTGTTGCATTTATTCCACCTTGCGAAGCAATAGAGTGTGCTCTACGAGATGAATCCTGAAATGCAAAAACTTTTACATTGTATCCAAGTTCACAAAGTGTAGCTACTGCAGATGCCCCGGCAGCACCAGTTCCTACAACAATTATTTCAAGCTTTTTCTTATTGGCAGGATTTACCAATTTTATTGATGCCTGATGCTTTTGCCATTTATCCTTTAATGGACCTTCCGGAATTTTTGAATTTAATGCCATATTTTTAAATAAATTCTGTTATTAAAAAGTAAAGTGGAATAATTGAAAACCCTACTGCAATAAGTAAAGCATATAATGAGCCTATAACTTTCCAGCGTTTTTCCCAATATTCATTATTTAATCCAATAGTTTGAAGTGCTGATTGAAATGCGTGGTTTAAATGTAAACCCAAAGCGATTACACCTACAACATATATTGCAACAAAATACCAATATTTAACCGTAAACAACCCAACAACAAGATTATATTCGGTCATTTCGCCACTTTCAATAAGATCTGTAAACTTTATTTTATAAAAATAATTAACAAGATGTACTCCGAGAAATGATAGAACAGATAATCCTAAAAATAACATATTTCTTGATGACCAAGAACTTGCTTCTTTTTGATTTGACATGCTATATCTTACAGGTCTGGCTTTTAAATTTTGGAAATAAAGAATAACAGAGTATAAAATATGAATAATAAATCCTATTGCCAATATCGGTTCTATTATTCTCATTACTATGTTAGTTCCCATAAAATGACAGGCTGCATTATATATTTCAGCACCACAAAACAATGTTAAATTAATTGTAAGGTGCACCAGTAAAAACATAATTAAAAACAAGCCCGACAGACTCATTATTAATTTCTTACCGATAGACGAAGTCAAGAAACTACTCATAAGTTAAAAAATTTTATAATTATTAATTTTATGTTGATTTTAGACCTCACGAATTTAATGTTTGAAATGAGTATCTACAATGTTTATTAACATAAAGCAGATTATTTGGAATCGTTCCAAACAAATAGACATTCCCTAAATCTCTGAATAACAATAGTAAATTCGTTATTATTGTATATTTGCTCACTTTTTTAAAATATATATTATTTGGTTTTACGAAATCATATTATACCTTTGTGCAAAATATGACTAATAGTCATTTAATATAGCAATGTTTAAAATTATGGGTATTTCAGAAAGAAAAGAAAGAGAAAAAGAACGCAGAAAAAACGATATTATTGATGCTGCAGAAAATATATTCTTCGACAAAGGCTTTGATATAGCAACAATGGATGATATTGCAAATGAAGCAGAATTAAGTAAAGGGACATTGTATTTATATTTTAAAAACAAGGAAGAACTTCATTTTGCTATTATTGTTCGTGGAATTAAAATTTTATCAGAAATCTTTAATAAAAGTATTAGTCAAAATAAGCTTGCTAATGAAAACTTATTAGAAATTGGTAAAGCTTATGTGCAATTTTCTCAAAAACATAATAATTATTTCAAAGCAATAATGCAGTTTCATTCATCAAAAATTGATAAAATTAGTGATGAGCAAAAACAAATTATTTTTCAACCCGAATCGCCATTAATGTTTTTTATAAATATACTTGAAAAAGGGAAAGAAGATGGAACCATTAGAAGCGATATCCCTACAAACGAACTTGCAATATTGCTTTGGTCACAAACATCAGGAGCAATGGAATTTATTGTGTTAAGACAAGAAATGTTGAATATGTTTGATATCAATATTGAGGATATGATAATGAATAATTTTAAAATTTTACTTGACGGAGTCAACAAATAAAAAGCCCCTCCTAGCCTCCCCAAAGGGGAGAAAAAGCATTACTTCGTGCTTTTTGGCTTTTATTTATTATTCTGATTTTAAGTTGTAAATGATTATTAAATGATAGGGATTAGAAATATTATAATTACTTTTTTAACAATCTTATGTTTTTGTTCAAGTCTGTTGGCACAGGAAAACATTCTTGATACATATATAAAAGAAGGATTGGAAAATAATCAGTCCTTAAAGCAAAAACTATTTTCTTACGATAAAAGTCTTTTGGCACTTAAAGAAGCTCGCGGATTATTTTTGCCCGACATAAGCTTGAATGCAAGATATTCAATCGCAAACGGAGGAAGAGTAATTGAATTTCCTGTAGGAGATATGCTTAATCCTGTTTATTCTACACTAAATCAGATGACAACTCAAATGTATGCCTTAGGGCTCGCTGATGAAGTTTTCCCCGCAACAGAACTTGAAAATGAGGAAATAGAATTTTTAAGACCACATGAACAAGAAACGAAATTGCAGCTTATACAACCAATATTTAATCCACAGGTATTTTTCAACTATAAAATTAAAAAAGACTTGGTTGACATTAAAAAAACAGATGTGCAAACATATAAAAGAGAACTTGTTGCCGAAATTAAAAAAGCTTACTACAGTTATATTAAAACAGAACATTTTCTTAACTTAATTGATAAAACAACAGCACTTGCAAACGAAAATATTAGAGTTAATGAAAAACTTTTTGAAAACGACAAGGTAACCATTGATGCTGTTTATAGGTCAAAGTCTGAATTGAGCAAGCTGGAGCAACAAAAGGCGGAAATTGTTAAAAACAATAAATCGTCGAAGGCATATTTTAATTTTCTGCTAAACAAACCATTAAATTCAGACATTAACTTTGTTGATGATAACATTGTTGAATTTGAAAACGAACTGGAACAAGCTAAAACCAATGCACTAACAAACAGAGAAGAGTTTTCAAAACTTGAAATATATTCAAACATTAACGAAAAGAATATCAAACTAAACAAATTTAATGGCTTACCAACACTTACCGGTGCAGTTGATTATGGTTTTCAAGGAGAAGAATACAGCTTTACCGATGACGATGATTTTGTTTTGGCATCCATAGTTTTAAGATGGGAGCTGTTTAAGGGATTTCAGAACAAATATAAAATACAACAGGCTAAAATAGACAGCTACATTTTACAATCAAAAGATGAGGAGTTAAAAAATCAAATTCAATTGCAGGTAATTAACTCATACTACGATATTGAGGCAAGTCAAAAAACACTGGTATCGGCAAAAGATCAGGAATTAACAGCCGTAAAAGCATATAACATAATTGGAAAAAAATATAAAGAAGGGCAAATTTCCTTGCTCGAATATATTGATGCCAGAACAACAATGACTAATGCACAACAAAATGTAATAATTAGAAAATATGACCTAAAAATAAAATATGCCGAGTTTGAAAGAATAACGGCAATGTATCCACTAAATGAAGAATAATGATTATAAAAATAGCCACGAATGCGCTAATGTTTTATTCGCGAATTAGCGGCAAAAAATACAAGTATATGAAAACAAAAACTCTATTTATATCTTTTATTCTTCTACTCTTTATCTCTTCATGTAATGAGGATGTAAAGAATACCAATAATACAAAACCAATAAAAGTAAAAACAAGCAAAGTTGAAATTCAGAATATTAGCAAAGTCATACATACAAGCGGCAAGTTATCATCAAAATCGGAAATGAAACTGAGTTTTAAAACCGGAGGCATTATTAATAAAATTCTGGTTAATACGGGACAATCGGTACAAAAAGGACAAGTACTTGCACAACTTAACTTATCGGAAATACAAGCTTATGCAGATCAGGCAAAACTTGGATTAGAAAAAGCAGGACGTGATTTTAAAAGAGCCGAAAATCTTTACAAAGACAGTGTTGTTACTCTTGAGCAGTTTCAAAATGCTAAAACACAATTGGAAATAGCCGAAAGCAAATTGCAAATAGCAAACTTCAATTTAAGATATTCTACAATTACTGCGCCTGTAACCGGCAAGATATTAAATTGTTTATCGCAGGAAAATGAGGTGATCGGTGCAGGTTATCCTGTATTTTTACTTGGCTCAGATCAAAACAATTGGGTAGTTAAAGCAAATATTACAGATAAGGATATTGTAAACATACAGATTGGCGATACAGCAACAATAAAGTTTGATGCTTATCCATTAAAAGATTTTAAAGCACAAATAATTGAAATCAGTGGAGCTGCCGATCCATATACAGGAACCTATGAAGTAGAATTATACTTAGATAAAACGTACTTGTCTTTATCGTCGGGTTTTACAGCAAAGCTTGATATTTATTCATCAACAAGTGAAAAACTAATGCTTATACCTTACGAGTCTTTAGTTGATGCTGACGGCTCAACAGGATATGTGTATATCATTAAAGAAAAAAAACCTGTTAGGGTAAAAGTTGTAATTTCTCAAATAAAAGATGAATACGTTTACATTTTGCCAGAACTTGATAAGGATGCAGAAATTATAACAGAAGGCGTGAGTTATTTAAAAAAGAACAGCGTTATTGAAATTGAGAATTAAGAAAAAAAACCACGAATTCGCGAATAAATCATTAAATTATTAGTGACTTATAAATTAAAAATTCATTCGTGTATTAGTGGCTAAAGAATTATTTGAGAGTGTATTATTAATTGTAAAAGGAAGTTAATTAAAGAAATGAAGTTGCCAAAAATAGCCATAGAAAATCATCATTTTACAATTGTTGTTTTTCTAACATTGTTAATAGCGGGTGTTATTTCATTCTTTACTATGCCACGAATGGAAGACCCTCCCATTGATATTCCCGGAGCAAGCGTTATTGTTATTTATCCCGGAGCAAATCCTGTTGACCTAGAACAATTAATTGCCGATCCCATTGAAGAAGCATTAAACGAAATTGAAGATATTAAGAAAATTGAAACAGGAATTAAGAATGGTATTGTTTCAACAGCAATAGAGTTTTCGTTTGAAACTGACCCTAAAGAAAAATTTGATGAAGTAGTTAGGCAGGTAAACAATATAAGAGCCGATTTGCCAAAGGATATTTACAAACTGGATATTAGCAAGTGGTCGAGTGCGGATGTTGTAATTATGCACTTAGCATTGGTTTCCGAAACGGCAGAATATTCCGAAATAAGCAAAAAAGCAAAGATCTTAAAACAAAAAATTGAGAAAACAAAAGGAGTTAGAAAAGTTGAGATTCTTGCTTGTCCCGATAAGGAGCTTAGAATTTCGCTTGATATTGAAAAAATGGCACAAATGAATATATCAATTGATAATGTTTCAAACGCCATAAAGAGTAATAATGCCAATATTCCAGGAGGTTCTTTAAAAATATCAGACAAGCATTTTAATATAAAAACAAGCGGTTTATATCAGGATATTGAAGAAATTAAAAACACGGTAGTCAGTTCGTATATGGGAAGGATTATATACTTAAGAAACATTGCTGATATAAAATTTGACTACGAAGACCAAAACTATTACGCCCGCTTTAACAAACAACGTTCTGTTTTTATAACTGTTCAACAAAAAATGGATTTTAATATTTTTGATGTTGTTGAGAATATTAAAGAAGTTGTTGCCGAGTTTGACAAAACCCTAAGTAAAGACATATCGCTGCAATATGTTTTTGACCAATCGGCAAGTGTTAAGCACAGGGTTAATAATTTTTTGAAGAATCTTTTTCAGGGAATTTTTCTTGTAGGTCTGGTTATCTTTTTAGCATTGGGCTACAGGCAAACAATTATGGTAATTATAGCAATTCCTTTCTCAATTTTTCTTGGTTTGGCACTGGTCGATCTAGTTGGTTTTGGTTTTCAACAAATGACTATTGCCGGATTAATAATTGCCCTTGGAATAATGGTTGACAATTCAATTGCCATAGTTGAAAATATTGACCGCTTTTTAGAGATGGGATATTCCAAAAAGGAAGCAGCCATAAAAGGAACAGCACAATTAGGATGGCCATTAATTACTGCTACAGGAACAACTCTTTTAGCATTTATCCCAATTATAACAATGCCCGACAAAGCAGGACGATTTATACAAAGCATGCCTGTAACAGTATTTTTCACCCTTACAGCTTCTCTTTTTATAGCTTTAACCCTTACTCCTTTTCTATCAAAATATATTTTAAAAGATAAAAGCCTTGAAATTAAAAAGAAGAAAAAGCCAAAACTAATTACAAAGTTTATTGAAGGACCTTATCAAAAAATATTAAACTTTTCTTTAAAAAATAAAGCCTTGGTTATTATAACTGCGATAGTGTTGCTTGGGGGTGCAGGCTTGCTTTTTCAAAAGGTTGGAATTAGTTTTTTCCCAAAGGCTGAGAAACCAATTTTTCTGGTTCGTGTTTTTGCTCCCGAGGGAACAAATATCGATAAAACAACAAAAATTGTAAAATTGGTTGAACAAACTTTAGACAGTATCCCCGAAGTTAAAAATATTACAACCAATATAGGACACGGAAATCCGCGTATCTATTATAGTGTTTTCCCACATAGCTATGCAAGTAATTTGGGCTCTATAATGGTTGAGCTTAACGATTATAATTATCATGAATTTAATGCTACAATTGCTAAGCTAAGAAAAAAATTCGATGGCTTTGTAAATGTAAAAATTATAATCAAAGAATTTGAACAGGCACCACCCGTTGAAGCACCATTGGCTATTAAACTAACCGGCGATGATATTGAAAAGCTAAGGGCTATAAGCGATGATATTGAACAAATTGTAACAGATACAAAAGGCACATTAAACATCGACAACCGACTCACAAGTAAAAAGCTTGACCTGTTCTTTAATATAAATAAAGATAAAGCGGGAATGTATGGTGTTCCTATACATGAAATTGATAAAACTATCAGAACATGTATTAACGGAACATCGGTTTCTAAATATAGAAACAAAGAAGGCGAGGAATTTGATATTGTATTACGTTTACCGCTTAACAATAAGTTTAAAATTAGCGATTTCGATAAAATATACGTAGCATCGCTAAGCGGCAAGTTAGTTCCCTTAAAACAACTTGCCAATGTTGAATTAAAACCATCGCCAGGTTATATTACTCACTATAATCTTAACAGAAGTTCAACAATTACAGCTGATATAGAAAAAGATTTTGTTTTGGACAATATAATTAAACTCATTGATGAACAATTAAAAGAATACCCTTTTCCCGATGGATATAATTATAAATACACAGGAGAATTTGAAAGCAGACAAGAGACTTTTGGCGGAATGTATAAAGCCAGTTTGTTTGCTTTGATAGGTATTTTTGCCTTGCTTGTATTACAATTCAAATCTTTTACCCAACCACTTATTGTTTTTTCGGCAATACCTTTTGCATTAATCGGCTCTGTTGCTGCATTATATTTGTCGGGCTTTACATTTTCGTTTACAGCTTTTATTGGTCTTATAAGTTTGTTTGGTATTGTAGTAAACGATTCAATAATACTTGTTGATTATACCAATAAATTAAAACGGGCAGGTAAACCAAAGAACGAAGCAATTATTGAAGCAGGCAAAGTACGGTTTTTACCAATTATATTAACATCGGTTACAACTATTGGCGGACTACTACCACTAACTCTTAGCGGAGGAACACTATGGGCTCCGCTTGGCTGGACAATTATTGGCGGTTTGTTTGTTTCAACAGCACTAACACTAATTGTTGTTCCTGTTCTTTATTCATTGTTTGAGAAAAATACATCTTAGTTTCCCAAAAATGAATAAATTCGACATTCTATATTCAAAATTTTACATTCATTATTGCCTGTTCTTTCGTATTTACAATCCTAAAGCAGACAGAAATCGCAATACTTATTAATAATATTTTTTTATATTATTATTATTCATAATTTTAGCGTTGCAAAACCAAATTAACCACATTATGAAAAAAGCTATCTATTTGATAATTCTATTATCAATTACTAATTCTGTAATATTTTCACAAATAACATTTCAAAAAACTTATAATCTGGGAGGCATGATGGACTTATTTACAAATGTTCAACAAGCAACCGATGGAGGTTATATTATTACAGGAACAAGTCTAGGGGTTCCTCCAATTCTTTCTTCTGTTATTAAAGTTGATTCTGCCGGAGTAGTTCAATGGGCAAGACAATATGGTGATAATAACTTTTTAAATTTCGGCACATATTTTTTAAATGATGTAAAAGTCACATCAGATGGGGGTTATATTTTAACAGGTGAGTGTACTGCCGATCCTATGTTTGGCAGTCCTTACGATGACTTATTCCTTATTAAAATAAACGCAACCGGAGATGTTACATGGTCAAAAGGATATGGTGGAGGAGATAGTGAGAATGGAAATTATGTTATGCAAACCCAAGACGGAGGATATCTGGCAGTTGGAACATCTACAAGTTTTGGTGCAAAAGACTCTACAAATATTTATATGGTAAAAACTGATCTTAATGGAAATATGACATGGGACAGAGCAATACAAGTAAGCCCAGACGATGATGATGCAGCATATGCTGTTGAAGAGGCTTCTGATGGATATATAGTTGTTGGTAAAACAGAACAGGTTTTTGCGGGTGTAGATACAACATCAGATATAGTTATTTTAAAAACAGATGGTGCAGGGAATGTTCTTTGGCTAAATACTTATGGAAATGATTTTGAACATGAATCGGCAACTGCCATAGAATTAATTACTGATGGAAGTATTATTGTATCTGGCTCAACAACCGAATCTATAATAGGACTTGATGCATCAGACTCATATATTTTTGATATTAACGGTACAGGTGCTATAACCTGGTCGAGTGCTTATGATATAGGTTTTGCTGATGAACCACAAAGTGTTAAAAAAACAAGTGATGGAGGATATACTATAATCGGTTTTACTATTGCTCAATTATTTCCTCTTCAACTTAAAAGCTTTTTGATGAAATCGGCTAGTAGCGGAGCAATAGATTTTGCCATGCATTATGGTACAGGAATAAGTTTCAGCATTTTTACCGATGGCCAACAAACAAGCGATGATGGTTATGTTATTGGAACAATTGGTATGGGAACAGGATATGAATTTTATCTTATTAAAACAGATGAATTTGGATACAGCAACTGCAACGAAAATCCTTTTGCTGCCAATAAAAGAAATTTTGCTCCTCCTCCAATTGCTCCTGCTCATACAGATTTTAGTGGAGGTGCCGATCATAATATTCCGGGCGATTCTCCTACCATTGATCCTACAGTAACAACCTTATGTATAGATGTTCCTTGCGATACACCCATTGTTACAATTGCTCCTGTTAATCCAACAATTTGCGAAGGTCAATCAGTAAACCTAACAGCAAGTGGTGCTGATACTTATTCGTGGAATACCGGTGCAACAACAGCTACAATTAATGTTAGCCCAACGTCAACAACTACATATACAGTTACCGGCTTAACAGGAGGTATATGTCCCAGTTATCCAACACAGGTAACCGTTACTGTTAACCCTGCTCCAAATGTATCAATATCTGGAACAACAACAATATGCAATGGTCAGTCAACAACTATTACTGCCAGTGGTGGTAATACCTATGTATGGGATACAGGAAGTAATGTGGCAGCAACAACAGTAAGCCCTACAACAAATACAACATATTACGTAACAGTAACAAATACTGCAACAGGATGTACTGAAACTGCCTCACAACTTGTAACAGTTAATGCCCTGCCAAGTGTTAGTATAAGCGGAACAACAACAATATGTATTGGTCAATCAACAACTCTTACTGCCAGTGGTGGAAACACATATTCGTGGGATACCGGCGATAATACAGCAGCAACAACCGTTAGTCCAACGGTAAATACAACATACAATGTAACAGTAACAAATACTGTAACCGGATGTAGCGCAACAGGTTTACAGCTTGTAACTGTTAATGCCTTGCCAAGTGCAAGTATAAGCGGAACAACAACAATATGCGAGGGAAGCTCAACAACTCTTACTGCAAGTGGTGGAAATGCATATTTGTGGGATACAGGAAGTAATGTAGCAGCAACAACAGTAAGCCCAACAACAAACACAACATACTTTGTAACAGTAACAAATACTGCAACAGGATGTACTGCAATTGCTTCACAGCTTGTAAGTGTTAATCCTGCACCAATTGTATCAATATCGGGTACAACAACAATATGTGATGGTCAATCAACAAGTCTTACTGCCAGTGGTGGTGATACTTATGCCTGGGATACCGGAGATAATACAGCGGCAACAACAGTAAGCCCAACAACAAATACAACATATAACGTAACCGTTACAAATACTGCAACCGGATGTACAGAAACTGGCTCACAACTTGTAACAGTTAATGCTTTGCCAAGTGCAAGCATAAGCGGTACAACAACAATATGTGATGGACAATCAACAATTCTCACAGCAAGTGGTGGAGACACATATGCCTGGGATACAGGCGATAATACTGCGGCAACAACAGTTAGTCCAACGGTAAATACAACATATAATGTAACAGTAACAAATACTGCAACAGGATGTTCTGCAACAGGCTCACAACTTGTAACAGTTAATGCCTTGCCAAGTGTAAGTATAAGCGGTACAATAACAATATGTGAGGGAGAATCAACATTGCTTACAGCAAGTGGTGGAGATACATACTTGTGGGATACAGGCGATAATACAGATACAACTACTGTTAATCCATTATTAAGCACAACATATAATGTAACAGTAACAAGCACTGCAACAGGATGCACTGCAACTGCTTCACAATTAGTTAGTGTTAATCCTTTGCCAACTATCACCATAAGTGGCTTAGCTGCAATATGCGATGGAGCCTCAACAACTATCACGGCAAGTGGTGGTGATACTTATTTATGGAGTACAGGCGATGTTACCGACTCAACTACTGTAAATCCTGCAACAGACAGTACTTATTATGTAACAGTAACAAACACAGCTACAGGCTGTACTGCAATTGGCTCACAACTGGTAAGTGTAAGTTCTGCTCCAATAGTAAGTATTAGCGGAATAAGCACTATTTGTGATGGAGAATCAACAACGCTAACAGCAAGCGGAGGCGATATATACTTGTGGGATAACAGCGATACTACTGCTGCAACAATAATATCGCCTACAGGCAATACTACTTATTATGTTACAGTTACTGACGGAACTTCGGGATGTTTTACAATTGAATCGCAATTGGTAACAGTAAATGCATTGCCAAACATTTTATTTGCAGGCAATGACTCCATATGTATAGGAGAAGCTACTACAATCAATGTAACGGGAGGAGATACATATTTGTGGAATACCGGCCATACTCTCAATTTTATTATACTTAATCCACTTAGTGATACTGATTATTATGTAACAGTTACCGATACAAGCACAGGATGTTTTAATATTGATACATTAAGCATATATGTTCATCCTTTGCCTGTTGCGCAAGCTACAGGAACCGATACAATTTGTGAGGGAGTTTCCTTACAACTAACTGCAAGTGGTGGAACATCTTATTCATGGAATCCGGTTAACGGATTAGACAATCCCTTAATTGCAAATCCTGTGGCAACAGTCAATTCTACTACAGTATATACAGTTACAGTATTTAACGATTTTGGATGTTACGATACTGCAAGTGTAACAATAACTATAAATCCTGCCCCACAGTTTACATTGGTGGGAACAAATATTGATTGCAACGGAGTACCAAGCGGCACAGCAAGTATAAATATTATTAGCGGAATACCGCCCTTTGTTTACATCTGGAATAATTTAGATACAAGCAGTGTTATTACAAATCTTAACACAGGTAATTATAGTGTAACAGTTACCGATGCTATTGGCTGTACAGCTTTTGATACTATTTTAATAACTGAGCCATTGCCATTAGCCGATTTAGTAGTTGTTACTAATGTATCGTGTTTTGGATTAAGCGATGGAATGATAGAATTAATAATATCGGGAGGAAACCCGCCTTATAATTATTTGTGGAACGATTCATCAACAAGTTCTTATTTAAATAATCTGCCCGAAGGAACTTATAGTGTTACAATTACCGATAATAACGGATGTATTATAGCAATTCCTAAAATTGATGTTGACCAGCCTCCAATTATAGGGCTTCTTTTTTCAACACAAAACGTTTATTGTTATGGAGGCAACAATGCTTATGCACAGGCACTGGCAACAGGAGGAGCTCCTCCATACACATACATTTGGAGTGATGGGCAAACAGCATCAACAAACGTAGGTATTACAAGTGGATTGTATCTTGTTACAATTACCGATGCAAACGGCTGTAGCGAAACAGGACAGACAACAATAACAGAACCCTTAGAAATGATTTACACCGAAGAAATAAGCCCTGTAAGCTGTATTGGTAATTACGACGGGGAAATATCAATAGCAGTTTATGGAGGAACACAGCCTTATACATATATATGGACAAATCAGCAAAGCGATTCACTTATTACCGAGCTTTATGCAGGAGAATATATAGTAACAGTAACAGATTATAACGATTGTTACTTTGTTGAAACATTTGAACTTACCGAAACACAGATATCATGTCTTGAAATACCCACATTATTTACTCCAAATGGCGATGGTGCAAACGATTATTGGGAAATAAAAGGCATAGAGCTTTATCCTGATGTAATAATTGAAGTTTATAGCAGGTGGGGCGATATTGTATTTGAATCGGAAGGATATAACCAGCCGTGGGATGGCACATATAAAGGCAAAAAACTACCACTTAGCTCCTATGTTTTTATTATTACTCTTAATAACGATACAGAACCAATTCAGGGTATAGTAACAATTAAATATTAGCCCTATTTGTTCATACAAAAACCTTCAAGGTTTTGAAAACCTTGAAGGTTTGACGACAAGGCTAGACTCTAACAAGCCAATGATGAACCATTATAAGCCAATGATGGAGCCCAATGGACAAGTAATGGAAGCAAACAAGCCAATGATGGACCCAAACGGGAAAGTAATGGAAGCAAACGGGCTAATGATGGAGGCAAATGGGAAAGTAATGGAAGCAAACGGGCAAGTAATGTAAGCAAATGGGCAAGTGAAGGAGGCTATCAAGCCGATAAAGGAGCCTTACACCCAGCTAAACTGCCGTAGTGTCGTGCTAAAGGTGGCTAACACGGCAATAAAGACCCGTATTATAGCAATAAAGGTAGCTATCACGACAATAAAGTTCCGTTTTATAGCAATAAAGGTGACTAACACGGCAATAAAGTTCCGTTTTGTAGCAATAAAGGTGGCTAACACGGCAATAAAATAGGCTATTACTACTTAATTTGCTGTATATTAGGCTCTAAGTGTTTTGTGACAGAATGACAAACCTCCGGTCTTCACATTGAGCGGAGTCGAAATAAAGTCGAAATGGAGTCGAAGGGAAATCAAAATGTTATAGGATAATCAAAACAAGCTAATAACATCAATATCATTTTTTAGTCTCGCTAATTTTCTGTATCTTGCACAGCAAGTTGAAAAAAACTTTGTTTTCTAGGATTACTTTTTTTGCTTTTTGCCCTCTTATAGATGGAGGGAATATAAATTAAAGAAATAAACAATATATGAAAAAACAAGTCGATAATATTGATGCAACTCCTCCAAAGGAAATTTTTAGATCAATAATAGCAGATTATGATATATTATTAGGTATTTGTGAATTAATTGATAATGCAATAGATATTTGGACAAAAGGAGGAGCAAATAAGTCACTTAATATCAAAGTTTTGCTTGACGAGCAACAACAAAAAATTACTATTACTGATAATGCTGGTGGTATTAAAAAAGAAGATATTGTTCTATTTATTAGCCCTGGTAGAACAGGTAATACAGCAACTGAAGAATCAATTGGAATATTTGGTGTTGGTTCCAAAAGAGCTGTTGTTGCACTTGCTCAAAATATCCCTCGCTGGTGCGCGACTCCTGTCGCGTTCCATAATATAACTCCGCCGCAAATAAAAGTAGTTTCCAAACTACTAAAACACAAAAGCATTTTAAACAACGCAATAAATTTCATATCTTTAAAGCCTGATTATATCTTTAATATAAATGAACTTAATCGTGATATATTAAGGTGATAACTTTAGTAGAATTGTAGAATAATATTTGCAATTTTATTAATGAATAATATTATATTTGAAACAAATATAATATTAACACTTTGTTGAGTTAAATGCTTTAATTATAGAATGTCAATACCTGATACCATATATCTGTATCGAATAACACATATTAATAACCTAGATTTTATATTGGAGTCTAAAACTATTGCTTGTCCTAATAATAAAAATAGCAATCCGAATTTCATAGGAATTGGTGATTCATCATTAATTCAAAGTAGAAAATCAAAACAAATTCCAATTAATCCAAACGGGGATTTTTCAGATTATGTTTCTTTTTATTTTGGAAAAAGGTCCCCCATGCTATACAATATTCAAAATGGATTCTGTAATGTCACAAAACGTAATCCAGAAGATATCATTTATTTGATTACTAATTATGATACCGTAGTAAAAGCTAAGTCTAAATATGTTTTTACAGATGGTCATGGTTATCATCATTTATCTCAATTTTTTAACAAAATTGATGATTTAAAAGAAATAGATTGGAAAACGGTGAATCTACTTAGATGGAATGATACTGAAGATGACCCTGATAGAAAAAGGAAAAAGCAAGCTGAGTTTTTGATTCATAATGAAGTGCCCTTTTCAATGATTGAATTAATTGTAGTGTATGATGAAAATGTTAAAACTATAATTTCAACTAAACTTAAAAAACACAATATCAATTGCGAAGTAATTGTAAACTCAAAATTATATTACTAAAATGATAACATTTACAAAAGGAAATATTTTAAAAGCTGAGGTAGAAGCTTTAGTAAACACTGTTAATACAGTTGGCATTATGGGTAAAGGAATTGCTCTTGCTTTTAAAAAAGCATTTCCATTAAACTATACTTTATACAAAAAAGCATGTGACAATAAAGAGTTTACTATAGGAACTATGTTTATTACCAATACGGGTCAATTAACACCTAAATACATTATTAATTTTCCAACTAAAGTTCATTGGAAAAGTCGCTCCAAAATTGATTTTGTTGAGTTGGGAATGAAAGAATTAATCGCAACAATAAAATCTAATAAAATAAAATCAATTGCTATACCCCCTTTAGGATGTGGAAATGGAGGACTAGAATGGAATGTTGTTAAACCAATAATCTTAAAAGAACTTAAAAACATCGAAAGCAATATTGAAATAATTATATATGAACCTGGGTATAATAACCAAACTATTCCAGTTAAAAAAGAGATTAAATTAACTCCTTCAAGAGCCATGCTTCTTTATTCTTTAGAAAACTATAAAGTATTAGGCTATTCGATAAATTTATTAGTTGCCCAAAAAATAGCATATTTTCTTCAGCGATTAGGAGAACCATTAAATTTACAATACGAAAAAGGGCATTATGGTCCTTATTCTAATAAGTTACAACATCTACTAAAATATTTAAATGGATATTTTTTAAACTTTAAACATGAAGCTACAAAACCAAGCACAATAATTTCTATTAATCATTTTGACAAGGTAGTTGACTATTCTGAAAAAAATTTAGACACGAGCCAATTAGGTAGGTTAGCGAAGGTGCAAAAATTAATAGAAGGGTTTGAATCTCCATATGGATTAGAATTGCTTGCTACTGTTGATTATATTGCTCAAAGTGAAAATATTGTTAACACGGATGAAATTGTAAATATAATAGGCAAATGGACAATGCGAAAAAAGGAAATTATGAAGCCATACCATATTCGAGTAGCTCATAATAGGTTAAAAGAATACTACTGTCAAGAATGGTTATAGCAGATATACTTCTGCTCGATTTTGACTCCAGACTAAGTCTTAAATAAAAAGTAGTTTTAACTGCTAAACCATAAATGAAACTTTTCTAATAAGCCTTTACAGGCAAAAACTTCTTAAATAAAGAAAGGGGCAAATAATATAAAACCCTGCTCCCGCAAGCTTTGTAGCGTGTAGATTTAACAAAAGCTACAAACAAACAAACAAGCAATATTAAAACATCACATTAAACACAATTCAATTAAATATACATTTATTTATACTTTCACACAATAAAACACACAACATACCGTTTTATGTTTAATTAAAGTTTCAAAAATTGAAACAATTATTAATTTAAATATAAAGGATATGAAAGCACAAAACCGAGCATACATGAAAATGATTTTAGCATTGATCAGTTTCTTTACAAGGTATGCAGAAAAAATTAAAGACAATGCAATAATTCAAAACACTTTAAAGCTTATTAAGGAAAAAATAGACCTGATAGCACATTTTCGTGAAATACAAAAGAAAGATACATCAGGTTTGGCAAAAGATAAGCAAAAAAGTAAAAAACAACTTGCCGAAATTATATTTCTGGTGAGTGGTGCAATTCGCACCTACGCCTACAATACAAGTAATGCACTAATGTATAATGCAGTAAAACTGCCTGTATCAAAAATTGCCAGTATGGGAGATACTGTTTTGCTTGTTTATACCGAAAATGTAAAAAAGATTGCTGTAAAAAACTTTAAAGAATTAGAAGCTTACGGTCTTACACAAGAAAATATGGATAAGTTTGATGCAGACAGCTACGATTTTCTGCACCGCATGACAAGACCAAGAGAGGCAATAGCCGAAAAAGCTACTGCTACCGTAAAAATTAAGGAAACAATAAAAGAACTGCGCACTTTAGTAGTAGGCAACTTAGATAATGCTATGGTAAACTACATAAACTCTGACAGTGTGTTTTATAACGAGTATGAGCAAATACGCGAAATAATTGATCCTATTACTCGTCATTTGGATATTTACGGTAACGTAAGCGACGAAGAAACCAAACAGGCATTGCAGTATGTAGCAGTAACAATTATTAGGTCAAAAGCAGCTGCCGATACTGAAATTCCAGTAAAAAAACTAACAACCATTACAGGCTACTACCGATTTAAAAGCCTTGAGCCCGATAAGTATATAATAACTTTCAGCTTTGCAAACTACGATACACTTGTAAAAGAAATTGTATTGTATCCGGGCGAATCTAAGAAATTGGATGTGGCGCTGAGGAAAACAGAGTGACCCCCTAAATCCCCCTATAGGGGGACTTCTCCTCCACTTTAGGGGAGGCTGGGAGGGGTCAAACAGAAATCAAAAGGGAAGGAAACTTCCTTTTTTTTTGTGCAATAATGTAAAGTGCGGTAGCCCTGCAAAATTGCGAGCCATGCGGTGGCGTGAATAAAGAAATTAGTAAGTATTCTTACAATATGTAGTCATTCTTGTTAGAATACTTTGATTTCTTTAGAGCGGGCAGAAGCATAATTTTGCATTGATTTTTTTGTTTCGTTTTTTCATCAAGGAAAAAATGAATAAGATATATAAATGAGGAAATTCCCTTTTTGAATATCGAACACCGAACACTGATTACTCACAATATATTAATTTTTATTGTGTTCATGATTCCGCTTCGCTTAGTTAACGAATGATGATTTAAAACTTCTAAAATCGTAAATCGTACATTTAGAATTAAGAGGGAAGGAAACTTCCCTTTTTTTTGTGCAGTAATGTAAAAGTGCCAGAGCCCTGTCAGGTCGAGTGTCCCGCAAAGCGGGATGTATCGAGACCTGAGCTTATCCCATTTCTCACTTCTCGATACGTTCTCCTAAGGTCGAACACTCGAAGTGACAGCAAGCCCCTTGTCAGCTTGAGTGATTTTCAAAGAAAATCGTAAAGTATTCTTAAAAGACTTAATAGATGTTTTTAGAGCAAACATTCTTCCTCACTAGTGTTAAAAAATGTTAAAATAAAAAAATAAACTATAAGCAATTTGTGTATAATTGATATATCAATTATATTTGTATCAATAAAAAATATTAGAGATGCAAAAAGTAGAAGAAGCAATATTTTATACATTGGAGCAAACAATAAAAGTTTATAGACAGTATGCCCAAAAACAAATTAAAGAAGCCGATATTGATATAACTATTGACCAATGGTTATTATTAAATACCATACAAGAGAATAAAGACTTTTCGCAACATGAAATTGCAGAAAAAATCTTTAAAGATATTGCCTCAGTAACAAGAATAATAGAACTATTAGTAAAAAAAGGATACATAGAAAGAAAATTTCATCAAACAGACAGAAGAAGGTTTGAACTTTTAATTACCAATAAAGGTCAAGAAACCATAGAGAAAGTAAAGCCAATTGTTTTAAAATACAGAAAACAGGCATTGCAAGGTATTAAGGTGAGTGATATTGAGGTAATAAAAAATAAACTTTTAATCATCTTTAATAATTGCAAATAATTTTTAAAATGGAAAAATTAAGAATTTTAATTTCAATTTTGTTTGCCATATTGATAATCAGAAATGGCAATGCACAAAACAATTTGATTAGTGAGAAGCAAATTACAGACATCAATCAATTTATTGAAAAATTATCGGAGCAAGATAGATTTTCGGGTACTATTTTAATTGCAAAAGATAATGATATCCTTTATCAGAAGTCTGTAGGATTATCTAATAAAGAAAAAAATATTAAGAACAACATCAACACAAAGTTTAATTTGGCTTCAATGAATAAAATGTTCACAAGTGTTGCCATTGCTCAATTGGTAGAAAAAAAGGAATTGGCTTACAGCGATAAAGTAATAAAATATTTGCCTTATTTACCCGAAATGACTTTTGGCAAAATTACTATTGAACAATTGCTTACACATACATCAGGCCTTGGTGATATTTTTGGAAATCCCGCATTTTTTGAAATTAAAGACACCGCTAAAACCTTAACTACTTATGTAAATCTGTGTATTAACGATACATTACTATTTGAACCAGGCTCAAAGTTTATGTATAGTAATTATGCTTATATTTTGTTGGGAGCTATTATTGAACAAATAAGCAAAACCAACTATTTTCAATATGTTAAGAAAAACATTTTTTTGCCATCAAAAATGCAAAACACAGATAGTTATGGAACTGATGAAGAAGTTGAAAATCTTGCTATTGGTTATGCACTACCAATGCCTCCGCCAAACGGAAAGCCAATGCTAGCTCCCGAAAATGCACAAAGAGAGCCCAATACAAAATTAATTGAAGTAAAGGGAACTTCTGCCGGAGGTGGATATTCAACAGCTATTGATTTGCATAAATTTTCTTTGGCATTGTTGAATGGAAAATTAATTGCTCCAGAAAGTGTTAAAACAATTACAAGTGGAAAAATTGCACTACCTAAAATGCCTACACCACCAAATTCAAAACCAATGCCCGAGATTAAATACGGCTTTGGTTTTGGGGAATTCTATAAAAATAATGTGAGAATTATAGGACACAACGGAGGGGCACCTGGTGTAGATGTTCAAACGGATATCTATCCAGAATTAGGATACACGGTTGTTGTTTTATCTAACTATGGTAGGACTGTTTTGCCAATTATTAATTTTATTGAAGATATAATTACAAACCCTACTGGAGCAGATTTTTAATCACGCGCTCTAAATATAACTTAGTTACTTCGCTATCGTCACCCTTTTTTGTGCAGTAATGTAAAAGTGCGAGACTTCCATTTGATTATCTTATTAAACTTCTAATTTAAGGTTTCAAAAATAATATAGCTACGCCCATTACTGCAATCAATGCACCAATAGCTTCTTTTGCAGATACTTTTTCTTTTTTTAGCAAAATTACGGCGGGTATTATTAATACCGGTGTAATTGACATTATGGTTGCAGCTATTCCTGTATCGATATATTTTACCGCAACCAAAGAAAAAGAAACTCCTAAAAACGGGCCAAAAACTGTACCTAAGGAAATTCTCTTTAATGCCTGTTTATCTTTAAATGCTATTGCAATATTGTTCCATTTTTTCATTATGGTAAACATAACAGTAAAGCCAACTGCACCTGCAAATATTCTTATCTGAGAAGATGCAAAAGGGTCATAATCTCCCATACCATATTTGCTTAAAACAAGTCCTCCGGCTTGTCCTATTGCGCCCAGAAAAGCTACCCCAAGTCCTATTAACGGAATATTAGACTTTAGTTTCTCTCCTTTCTTTTTGTTGAGTATTACCAGAGCAATTCCCGATACTGTTATTATCATAGCCAGGATACTAACTGAATCAAGTATTTCATTTAAAAATATCCGACCTAAAACTGCTGCTATGGGTGGAACCAATGACATAATAAGCAATGATAATCTGGCACCAATTATTACAAAAGCTTGAAATAAAAAAAGATCACCAATAACAAAGCCTGCTATTCCCGACAAACTAAGCCATATCCATTGATGTGCTGTAGCATCAAAAGGCAGGATATTACCACGATATATTCCAAGAAAAACAATATAAATTGCAATAGCAAAAAATAAGCGGATAATATTTACAGATAAAGAACCTACTCTTTTGCCCGCAGACTCGAAAGCCAGTGAAGTAATTGTCCAGCAAAAAGCAGTGAACAATGCAGCAGATTCTCCATATATTGATGCAAACATATCGGTAAAATTAATTATAGAATCCACATTCTTGGCTAAAATTCTATAAACTTTAATTTAAATAAAATTTAATTCCCCTGCATATTAGCTATTATGAACATGGTTTTTGGTATTTTTGTTTATTGAAAAAACACAACAAAAAAAAACTATGAAAAATTTAATTATTGTATTGCTAATGATATTTTCATTTTCAGCAATTTCACAACAAGCAGAAACTTCCCAATAAGTAGAAAATACCAAAAAAGTTAAAGGCGAAAAATTTGCAAACAATGCATTTTATGTTGAAATTGTTGGCCCCGCTACCGCATCGAATCCTTTTGTGTGGTAGCGGGGCATCATAACATAAAGTTTGTATCTGTTAAATAAAATAAAATCAATTAATTAAAAGATTGGTTTTCTCCTTTTTATTTATTACATTTGATAAAAATTTAACAAGATGTAGCTATAGGTAAAATAACATCACTTGTTCGTTTATCTATTAATAAAACATCATCTTAAACTTAAAAATTAAATATTATGGAAGAACAAATTATTTCAATGCCACGTATTGGCGACAAAGCACCGGAATTTAAGGCCGTTACAACCCAAGGGGAAATAAATTTTCCTGCCGACTATAGCGGAGGTTGGGTTATCCTTTTCAGTCATCCTGCAGACTTTACACCTGTTTGCACATCAGAATTTATGACTTTTGCAACATTAGAAAAACAATTTAATGAAGCAAATTGCAAACTTGTTGGTCTTTCAATTGATGGACTGTACAGTCATATTGCCTGGCTCCGAACAATTAAAGAAAAGATTGAATATAAAGGGATGAAAAACGTGGAAGTTAATTTTCCTTTAATTGAAGATATAAGCATGGAAGTTGCAAAAAAATACGGAATGGTTATGCCCGGAGAAAGCAGTACAAAAGCTGTTCGTGCAGTATTTGTTATTGACCCACAAAGTATAATCAGAACAATAATTTACTATCCATTAAGCCTTGGACGTAATTTTGAAGAATTATATCGTGTTATTTTAGCATTACAGACTGCCGATGAATTTAAAATTGCTACTCCTGCCGATTGGAGACCTGGTGATGATGTAATCATTTCTCCAGCAGGTTCATGTGGAACAGCAAAAGATCGTATGGAAGGAACAGAAGAAGGATTAGAATGTAAAGATTGGTTTTTTTGTACCAAGAAGTTAGATAAAGATACTGTTTTAAAGAAAATATTGAAGAAATAGAAAGCACGAAACGCTAACATATTGTAATAATAAGTTGTTCCGTGATAATTAATAAGTTTCATGCCTGAGGCAAAGAAGCAATCAGAGAATAATGCTGAAATTGTCACAGGCTAATGCTTCAAAACATTACTCCTGCACAAAAGAAACCTGCACCCTTTTGGAATTTTCAAGCTATTCTTTTGTTTTTGAAAACTTTATTTGTATTTTTAAAGTTTTTATAGAGCTTTGTAAGGAATCGGTTTGCATAGCTAATGCATGGCACACATGATGAACATTGTACACTATTAACTAAAATACTAACCAACTATACAATAAATTAACTATGGAAACAAAACAAGATTTAAAACTTGCAGTTGTCATTGATGCCGACAATGTTCCTCCCGGAAATGTGAAAGGCATGATGGAAGAAATAGCAAAATATGGTGTGCCAACATTTAAAAGGATTTATGGCGATTGGACAAAGCCTAATCTGGCAGGGTGGAAGAGTATACTACTAGAAAATGCGATAACTCCAATTCAACAGTATGGTTATACTTCAGGGAAAAACTCTACCGATTCAGCATTGATTATAGATTCTATGGATATTTTATATACCGGTAAAGTAGATGGATTTTGCATTGTTTCAAGCGATAGTGATTTTACCCGACTTGCTATTAGATTAAGGGAGTCTGGAATGAAAGTGTTTGGTTTTGGAGAAAGGAAAACTCCCAATCCATTTATAGTTGCTTGCGATAAGTTTGTATACCTTGAAATATTAAAGAATACAAATTTGTCTGAAATATCTGAAACATCTACATCTTCCAAAAATAAAGTAGTTAAACAAGTTGTAATTCCTAAAGTTGATTCAAAAACAATCTCTTTAATATCATCAACTGTAAATGACATTGCAGATGAAGATGGCTGGGCGTTTTTAGGTGATGTTGGAAACCTTTTGATTAAGAAAAGGCCAGACTTTGACCCAAGAAATTTTGGTTATGAAAAACTTACTCCTTTAATTAAAACTCTTAGAAATAATTTTGAGATAGATGAACGGATTACGGAAAGGGCAAAAATTAAACTTGTATATATTAAGACAAAAAAATGATGAAAGCGATGGCTATTTTACCATTGAGGATCCCATTAAGAAGAATAAATAAACAAAAAAAGGGCAGATCAACCACCCTTTTTCAAAAACATAACAGCTTATTTTACAAATAAAACTTTTTAACTGCTTTATTGCTTTGTGAGCATAAAGAGACTATGTAAATGCCTCTTGAGCTTATTGATGTAGCAACTCTAATTTTATTATGAGTATTATTTGTAAAAAAGTCTTGAGAAACAACAAGTTTTCCTGATACATCATAAATGTTTAAATTAAAAGTGCCTTCGGGGTTTTCAGTTACAAACTCAATTACGATATCACTGCCATCAATAAAGGCAGCAACCATTTCTATCCCTTCGGGTAATGTTTTGTTATCAACAATATCTGTTAGGTTAAAATAACCGTCATGATATATAACTACTTGTTCTTGTGCAAAAGTTTGAACTGAAAATAAAAATAACATAAATATATATGTTATGTGAGTTAAATGTTTCATAATGTGTCCTCCTATTTTTAAATTATACTGTTTATATGACGATTAACTATAAATTTTGTTACACTATAATGACGACTTTATTTTTAAAGTGCTGCATGTAATGATTTTTTTTAATAAATAAACACAAGTGTCTTTCTTTTGCTAATAATTTAATTACGCGTATTTTTGTGGAAAATAAGCAGTAATTTATTTATTTGCCATAAACTATGTCAATAAAAATAAAAGAAGTAAAAAACACCGCCGATAAAAAGGCATTTGTCAATTTTCCATTTCAATTATATAAGAAAAGTAAGATGTGGGTTCCGCCATTAAGATCGGATGAACTCAAAATGCTTAGTCCTGATACTAATCCTGCATTTGAATTTTGCGATTCTAAATTTTGGCTTGCTGTTAAAAACGGGAAAGTAGTTGGTCGTATTTCCGCAATTATTAACAAGGCATATAATGAGAAAATCAACAAAAAAATGGGAAGAATTTCCCGTTTAGAATTTATTAAAGATGATGAAGTATTAAATACATTACTCTCTACAGCTGAAAACTGGCTAAAAGAAAATGGTATGGAAATGGTGCATGGACCACTCGGATTTTCAAATCTGGATTTACAAGGAATGCTTATTGAGGGTTTTGATTATCTTCCTTCTATTGCTTCGGTATTTAATATGGATTACTATCAGGAAATGATAGAAAAACATGCTTATGAAAAAGAAATTGATTGGATAGAATTCAGACTAAGCATTGGCGAACATGCCGTAAATAAAGCAAGTAGAGGTGCTGCGCTTATTGCCAAACGATACGGAATGGAAGTTTTGCATTTTACTAAAACTTCTGAAATGATGCCCTATGGCAAAAGAATATTTGAGATATTAAATGACGCATTCGATGTATTGCCATTTGTAGCGAAACTAACTCCAAAAATGATTGATCTGTATTCTGAAAAATATATAAAATTTCTGAATCCTGCATTTGTGAAGATTGTAAAAATGGGCGATGAAATTGTAGGTTTTATTATAGGAATGCCCAGTTTATCAAAAGCCATGCAAAAAGCTAATGGAAAGCTTTTCCCATTTGGTTTTAGGCATATTTTAAAAGCCCGAAAAGGTGTTAATAACGACACGCTTGATCAATTGTTGACAGGTGTTGTTCATGAGCATCAATCAAAAGGAGTTGCCGTTCTTCTGTTTTCAGAATCACAAAATACGATGATGAAAAAAGGAATGAAATATATTGAGACAACAGGAGTTTTTGAAACCAACCACAATGTAATTACCAATTGGAAAAATTACGAGCATGTTCAGCACAAACGCAGAAGATGCTTTATTAAAAACTTGTAGTTTTGTGAGAATCGCCAACCGATTTAGTTTAAAAACAGAAATTTAAAACCTATTGATGCTTCTACTTTAAAAAGATTTGATTTAAAATCAGTTGATCCGTAATCGTTTCCGGTTTCATTTTCCAAAAGTTCCAGATCTTCTTTGGTTTGCCCAATACCATTTATTCCTTTAACATCTTTAAAACCATATGTACATCTAAACCCGATATCTATTACAATATTTTCGCCTATTGGGACATTAGCACCAACTCCCAAAGCACCTCCAATATCAAAGCTTTCAAAATTATCTACATCCATTTTAATATCCAATAAGTTATCCTCTGCATTCAAATTAAAGCTTGCTTTTCTAATAAATGAAAAAACAGGTCCTATTTCGCCATATACAGCTATACCTATTCTGAATAATACAGGAATATCAATAACATTTAATTTTGTTTTTGAATTATAATTAAAATCTCCACCATATGTTGTGTCTCCACTATAATTCTGCACAAAATTATTGTAAATTACATCTATCTCAATGGCTACTGATTCATCAAAATTATAACCGCAAACAAATCCATAACTGTTCCCAAATGAAGCACCCATAGTCTGAGAAGATTCAGTAATCTGAGAAACATGTTTATTAAAGATCCAATCGGTAGTTACAGCAGTTTTAATTCCCACATATGTAAAACCGTAATCTGAATTAAATTGTCCTAATGTAATTAATGAAATAAATAAGAACAAAACAGATAATATTAATGTTTTCATGTTTTTATGTTTTTATGTTTTTATGTTTTTATGAAGTATCAAATATAACGCATATTATTGGACAGGCAGATGGAAATTTATTTTTTTTCATAAATTATGTTAACAGAATCAACAGATTAATAATTATTATAGTATCTTGCTTTACAAATTATACCAATTGTAATTATAAAATAATTATAATTTTACAATGGTAAATGCCGATGCTATACAGAGAAATCGGTACAGGCTATGAAAATAGTTCAAGATTTTGAACTATATTGAATGTCCAATCGGTATTAATAAACTTATAAGATATGAAAACATTAATTAAAAAAACGGTTCTTTACTTTATTATTGGATTTATAGTATTTTTTGTATTTCGCCTGATATATGGCTATAAAGCATACCCCGATGGTGAAAGAGAAAGCTATAGTACTAGTAATTATTCTTACAGCGATTATTCTTATCAGAAGGATAACAGTTCTTTTGAATTTAACAGAAATAATTATGCGAGTTCAAAATATGAATATAAATCAAAGGGTATTACAAGCACGGGCTCAACAGTTACTGTAGACCAGAAATATGAAAAGATTGCTGCCGTATCGGGTACATCGGGAGAATTTGAAAAAGATGAAATCCAAATCAGAAAAGTTATTAAAGATTATAAATCAATTATTCAGTTTGAACAAAAATCAGGACTTGCTCATTACAGAACATTAAATCTTGCAATTGGTGTTCCTCCGGAATACTTTGATAAAATGATAGCTGCTTTAAAAGAAATTGGTTCAATAAAATCGCTGAATATTACAAAAAATGATAAAACTAACGAATATAAAGAATTACAGGCAAAACGAATTAGTCTTGAGAAAACCAGAGATGCGCTTATCTCATTAAAAACACATGGTGGCAGTATTGAAGAACTGATTAATCTTGAAAATCAGATACTCAATATAGAGCAGCAAATACAAGACCTTGGAGTTAGCCTTGGTGATTATGATGATGAAAATGAATTCTGTACAATTAATTTAACAATAAATGAGTCGTATTTTTATACCGTAAAAATCTCATTTACCGAGAGAGTAAAGGTTGCTATTGAATGGACTGTAAAATATTATGGCATTACTATTTTAATCTTTTTCTTATTATCAATGGGAATATGGGTAGCTTCTATTGTTTTTAAAGCCTTAAAAAAATTACCTGAAGAAAATAAATAATTCAGAGTAACGAATTATACCAAATAACCTTGCTGATTTTCGGTTCCACCTTCATTTCATTTCGAAGGATAAATGTACCGTTAATCTTTCAACGATAAGCAGGCTGAGCCTGCGATAATTGTTTTGAAAAAGCATTGGTACATAGAATACTATCTGTATATGAATACAAATAAAAATTTAATTTTGGATAAATTTCTTTTATATCACCATAATTAATCCCCGATTATGCAATAGGAAACTTGAAAAAGTCGAACTACTTGCATTAGCGAGGGTTAACCCCGACTCCTGCCTGCTGATTTACCTGCCGAAGGCATGGCAGGCAAGGTAGAGTTTCACCATTTTGATGTTTTTCAAAATGAATGAAACTCTTTGTCGCTATGCTATAAAAATTTATTTTTATTTCTATTGCATAATTTGGGTTAATTGTTGTTTCTTTTTTTAGCTGTGCATATTCGGAAAATATAAAATCGGAATGTCAAGAGTATAAAGTTTGTTATTTTTATCATTATTCAATACTTCGTATCCTGCAATTTGATTTTCAACAAATGAACTCAAGCTTGTTTCTTTTGTTTTCAACATTATATGTTGCAAGAAAAAAAACAAAATAGCGTAATTACGAATAATATAAATGATAAATGTTTCATAATAAAAAAATTGTTTATTTTTGTTAGAGATTTCCTTATATAAATATATTTTAAATAAAATGAAAAATCTAATATTATTATCGTTAATTTTTTCTCTTATTTTTATTTTCAACAATTGTAAAAATGAAGTAATTGAAGAAACTGTAAATATTGAAGAAGAAGTTATTCCGGAAAATACATTATTAAATCCCGAAAAGATAGATGTAAATACTCCAATACCTGTTGCGGAACTCAAAAAAGCATTTTTTGCATGGGAGGGAAAAGAAGTTACTGTTATAGGTTATTGCGACATAATGTTTTCGTACGGAAGTGTAAAAGATGAAGTAAAATTGGTAGATGATCCTGATTCATCAACACAGCTTATATATTGTAAATTGCTAAAAGATTATGAAGGCGAAAAGGTTGAACAAACAACAGCTATTGTTGTAAAAGGAACTATTGATGGCAGTTCTTTTGGCTCAATAACTTTAAAAGATTGTGAAATTGTATCTATTGCCGGTGAAATAAAAGAAAACAACAATCTTAATCCAGAAAATATTGGAACAGAACCAATATTTGTTCAGGATTTACATAATTCTTATTTTGCGTGGAACAATAAAGAAGTTTCAGTAACAGGTTATTACAGTTCAACAACAACTTCTACAACCAGTTATGGTGTTACAATTCGTGTTGACCTTGCAGACCCCGAAACCAAAGACAAAGCGGTAGGATGCAGAATGCTTGATGAACCACCCGAAAGTATTGCAAACAACAGAAATGATATTGTGATAAAAGGGATTATCAAAGGAGAGGTTTTTGGAAATGTTATAATGGAAGAATGTGAGATAGTTCAGTAAATTTTTTAATTTATGAAACTTGTTGACCCGAAAGACTTTAGTAAAGCTATAAAATTAAAAGGTAAAGGAGGAATACGCACATCAAAATTTTTGATGAACGTATTACGTATCAGAAAAATAAATAAAGTATATTCTCAAATTTATAACCTGCCTAAAGATCAGTTTTTTGAAGCATTAACTAAATTTTTAAGAATTAACTATGAAGTTAGTGAAGAAGATTTAAAAAAAATTCCTAAAGAAGGTGCATTTATCACAATTTCAAATCATCCTTATGGTGGTTTAGATGGAATTTTATTAATTAAAATTTTGTCTGAAATTAGACCGGATTTTAAGGTAATGGCTAATTTTCTTCTTCAAAATATCAAGCCAATGGAAAACTTTTATTTCTCGGTGAACCAATTTGAAACACAAGCAAGCTATACCGGTATTAAATTGGCGATAAATCATATGCAAGAAGGAAAACCTCTTGGAATATTTCCTGCCGGAGAAGTATCGGCATATACTTCCGATACAAGTATAATTACAGACAGACAATGGCAAAACTCTGCAATTAGATTAATAAAAAAAGCACAGGTTCCTGTTATTCCAATATATTTTAAAGGCACAAACAGCAGATTTTTTCACATACTTGGATTAATTCATCCAGTGTTGCAAACAGCAAAATTGCCATCAGAATTATTAAACAAAAAGAGAAAAATCATTAAAATAAAAATTGGCAATCCTATTTCCGTAAAGGATCAGGAGGGTATTTCTGATTTGGCACGCTATGGAAGATTTTTAAGAGCAAAAACCTATGCTTTGGGTACATCATTAGAAGTTAAAAAGTTTTTCAGAAAAGGCATGTTGCATTTAAAAAAAGAAGAACAAATAATTGATAGTATACCACAAGAAATACTTGTTAAAGAAATAAAAGGATTACCAAAAACAGATTTTTTACTAAAACAGAAAAATTTTGAAGTTTATTGTTCGCCTTCTGAAAATATTCCTAATATTTTAACCGAAATAGGTCGTTTACGTGAAGTCACTTTTCGTGAAATGGGTGAAGGCACTAATCGCAGTATGGATATTGACGAATTTGACCTTTATTATTATCAGTTATTTATTTGGGATACAAATTTACAGCAAATAGTTGGAGCATATAGAGTTGGAAAAGGGAAGGAAATAATGGCGAAATATGGGCAAAAAGGATTTTATGCAGAGAGTTTGTTTAAGATCAAAAAACAATTTAACCCGGTATTGACAGAATCAATTGAACTTGGCAGGTCGTTTATTGTAAAAGGATATCAAAAACAAATTATTCCATTATTTTTGTTATGGAAGGGAATACTTTATCTTTTACTTAAAAATCAGGAATACAGATATCTATTCGGGCCTGTTAGTATAAGTAATATTTTCTCAAAATTTTCAAAAGGCATTATAATTCAATTTATAAAGGCTAATTATTTTGATTATAATTTTGCAGCTTATATTACTCCAAGAAAGAAGTTTCGTGTTAAAGCAGATATTGAGGTTGACACTGATATTTTTATTGAAAGCTCTAAGGATGATTTTGGTAAGTTAGATAAAATTATTGAAGATATTGAACCAAATAACTTAAAATTACCGATATTACTTAAAAAATATCTAAAATTAAATGCCAAAATAATTGGGTTTAATATTGACCCAAAATTTAATAATGCCTTAGACGGATTGATAATACTTGACCTTTTTGAGGTTCCTATGCAAACAATAGAATCTCTTTCAAAAGAAATTGACGATAGCTCAATACTTGAAAGATTCAATTAAAAAAAGCTCGACAAATGCATAGCTTTTCAATAATATGAATATGTGATTATTTTACATCAATTTTATTAACGTTATCTTTTTGTGTTATTAATGAAACAACAATTAAAGTTAATAATGCTAATGTAAATGAAATAATTGCAGGAGCATCTAATGGCTGAATTGCACTTTCTTTTGCAATACCAAAGAATTGTTCTCCAATTGTTGGACCAGTAATTATAATACCAAGTGCTGTAACAATACCAACAATGATTGACCATGCAACACCTTTTGCAGTTGTTTTCTTCCAAAATAATACCAAAATAATAGCAGGCAGATTTGCAGATGCAGCAACAGCAAATGCCCAACCAACTAGAAATGACACGTTCATCCCTTTAAACAAAATCCCTAAGATAATAGCAACTATTCCAACTGAAAATGCAGCAACTTTTCCTGCAAATACTTTTTCTTATCAGTAAGCTGTTTACCCAAAAATTTATCAATAAAGTAATGTGCAATAGCTCCGGATGATGCTACAATTAATCCACTAACAGTTCCAAGAACAGTTGCAAATGCAATAGCAGATATTATCGAAAATAAACCAATACCAAATGCTTTTGCAAGAAGTGGGCCTGACATATTGCTGCTTTCTACATCTAAAACACCGTTAACAGCCCAGTGAATTGTTCCACCTGCAGCAAAATAACTATTGGCAGATTTAGTTTTTCTGGCAAAGTAAAATGATAAGCCAAGAACAATGACTACAAATACTATAAATAAAATTATTGCAAATGTTGAAGCTTCATATATCATGATTGTTCCTCCTTATTTAATTTTTTTTCATAATCTGTACATATCCAATTATAGATTAATCCCATAATAATGGCTAATACAATTAATCCAAAACCAAAAACAACTGCAAGATTTTGATTTCCTAAAACAATTTTTCCCATTGCTTCATAGTTTAAAACTCCTATTGCAACAAAAATTGTAGTTTATCCTAGTTTTAAGAATTTTTTTTTGGCCAAAGTATAAAAATATTTTATTAATATAAATTATTATTTTTTGAATACCATCGATAATTAAAACAAGTAAAATTATAAGTTTTTTTCTAAATTCAAGTAAGTGATTAGGTGTTCCAGTATATAAGGACATGGAAATTATATTGATTATACAATTTGTTTTGATTTTCTTTGTTGCGAAAAGTGAAAAATTCTCATGAATTTTTCAAATAATTTATATTTTTACACTTTAATTATTAAAAAAAACATCATGAAAAAACTTTTAACAAGTTTAATTCCAGTTATTTTGCTATTGTCTTTTGTGACAAATGCACAAGAAGAAGGAAAAAAATTCGGTATTAATTTCAGTGGTTTTGTTAAAAACGATGTTTTCTTTGACACCAGACAAACAGTCTCTGTTAGAGAAGGACATTTTTTGTTATACCCATCGGATATTTCATTTGATGCAAACGAAGAAGATATAAATACTGGATTAAATTATAATTTTCTTTCCATTCAGACAAGGTTAAAAGGAACAATTAGCGGTCCTGATGCTTTTGGGGCCAAAACTTCGGGTGCTATTGAGGGAGCATTTTTTGGTCATACAAATAGTGATATTAATGGTTTTAGATTACGACATGCATTTGCAAAATTAAAATGGGAAAAAACAGAGTTTTTGGCTGGTCAATACTGGCATCCAATGTTTGTTACCGGTTGTTTCCCCGGCACAATTTCTTTTAATACAGGGGTTCCATTTCAGCCATTTTCAAGAAATCCACAATTAAGACTTAGTCATAAACTTGGTAATCTAAATATAATTGGTGTTGCCCAATCGCAAAGAGATTTTGCTAGCCCGGGCGGTTCAACATCTTTAAGAAATTCAGGAATTCCTGATATGCACATTCAATTTCAATATGAAACTAAGGACAAAAAATTATTTACTGGTTTTGGCGGAGGGTTTAAAATGTTAAAGCCTGTATTAAGTACTATTGGAGATTCCGGAGCAGTATATAAAACAGATGAAACTGTAAATAGTTTTTCTGCTATTGTATTTTTAAAATACAAAACACCGAAATTAACATTCAAATTAGAAGGAGTTTGGGGACAAAACATGTACGATTTATTAATGCTTGGTGGTTACGCCGTAGAATATGATTCTATTACAAATACAACAGGACATGTTTCATATACCACTTTAGATAATTTTTCTGTATGGACAGATATTCATAGTAATGGGAAGAAAATCCAAGCAGGTTTATTTGCGGGATATACTAAGAATTTAGGTTCCTTAAAAAATATTGCAATTAACACATATTCATCGCGTGGTAGTGATATTGCATATGTATATCGTGTTTCTCCAAGACTTATATTTATTTCAGGAAAATTCAAATTTGCATTTGAATTTGAATTTACAAATGCAGCCTATGCTAGAGTATCAGATGATTTTGCTACAGGTATTAATAGCTTAGGAGATGTGCAGGATTATGAAAATGTATATAATCTCAGAAGCCTGCTCTCTGTAATATACTCATTTTAAATCAAGAAAAAGATGTTGATATTATCAGTTGATTATATTTTTATTCCAACAATAACAACATCATCAATTTGATCAAAATTTCCTTTCCATTGTTCGAATGTGTTTTCTAGCTTTTCCTTTTGCTCTTTCATTGGAAAGTTATTTATTTCTAAAAGATAATTTTTTAATCTTTTTTTCATGAATTTTTCATTTTCACTTCCTCCAAACTGATCTCCATATCCGTCAGAATAAAGATATATTCTGTCTTCACTTTGAATTTTTATTATGTGATTTGTAAATGATTTTTTGTCTTTAATATGAACTCCAATTGGCATCCTGTCTGCTTTATATTCCTTTAGCTCATTATTTCTAATAAGGAGTAATGGGTTGTAAGCACCCGCAAATTGCATCTTCATTGTTTCATAATTTATTACACAAAGCGCCATATCCATTCCGTCTTTTCTTTCTCCTTTTTCTCCTGTTTGCTGTAGAGATGTTTTAATTTTTTCTCTAAGTAAATCTAATATTTGATTAGCTTTTGTAACTTCTCTGTGACGAACAATTTCATTTAAAAAAGCCATTCCCAACATGCTCATAAATGCTCCCGGCACACCATGTCCGGTACAATCTATTGCCGCAATCACAGAATATTGATTTATTTTTTGCATAAAATAAAAATCGCCACTTACTATATCTCTTGGGTTAAATAAAACAAAGTGTTCTGAAAATGAATCTATAAATTCGATTTCTTTTGGTAAAATAGCAGATTGTATTCTGCTTGCGTATACTATACTTTCTGTAATATTTTCTTTTTGTTTTTCAAGCAATTTGTTCATTTTCTTTTTTGATAAAAACATTCTTAATAAAACAAAAGAAAAGAAAAATATTACAGCAAATCCGATTATAAAGACTAGTGTAACAAACCTTTGTTTTTTTAATTCATCTTCTTTTCTTGTAATTTTTAAATTTTTTAATTCGTTAGCAATACTCAATTCCGATATTTGCTCACTTTTTTCTTGAGTTTCTTCTTCAAGCCCCATTACTACTTCTTCTGTTTCAATAAGCTCTGTTTCTGTTTTATTTAAATTTGATTTTGTAACATTTAATTCTTCAATTTTGTGTTCTTTAATTTCCTTTTCCTGAAAATATTGTTCTTTAAATAATATAATTTCCTCAGAATATTCTCCTTCTGAATGTAAAATATATTTTTTTAAATCTTCCAGGGCATAATAGAATTTTCCCAAATCACTATTTACTTTTGATAATGCTTTATAGTTTGCAATCATAAGGGGCTTAGACTTAAGTGCAAGAGCAAGGTCAAGACTTCTGTCAAAATTTATTCTTGCTTTAGTTTTATTATCATTTTTCAGATAACTTGTTGCAAGGTTGTAGTATGATTTTGCTACTTCAAGCTTATTTCCCTTATTTTGTATTAGCAAAAGTTCTTTTTCAAAAAACTTGTTAGATTTTTTATAATTTTTTTGCTCGTAATATAAGGTGGCTAATACTTTATATGCTTTTATTTCAAAATCTTTATTTTCCGTTTTTTTCGCAATCTTTTCTAATTCAATTGCATACTTAATGCATTTTGTAGGGTTAGACGAATAGTTTTCATCAACTAATTGATTATATAATTCCAATTTTTCTTCTTTTGTTGCATTTTGCAAGAGCGACTCAATATCTTTATCTTGTGCCATAAAATTAGTGGCAGAAACTAATAATATGAATAATAACACAAAATATTTTATCATTGAAATTTGCATAATATTTATTTATTATTGTTTATGGAGTCTTGTTCTGTTTTTATAATTATACTTTAAAATACTTAGCAATGTTACGTAAATCAAATAAAAATATGCAGATTTGTATTATTATATTGATTAACTTGTTTCTAGTTTATATGTAATGCTAAATAATTATTATAAAATATTAGAAATTGATAAAACAGCAGGTCTGTATGAGATTAAAAAAGCATATCGAAAAAAAGTAAAATTATATCACCCCGATGTATCAAAAATTGAAAATTCTCGCGAATTATTTATTAAAGTAAATGAAGCCTACAGGTGTTTAGTAAACTTAAAGCTTGGTAAAACAAAGCCGAACAAGAAATCAAATAGTGTTAGTTATGAAGACTGGATAAAATACAGGAGAGAAAAAGCAAGGAAAGAAGCAGACAGACATGCCCGTGCTCGTTATCAAGAATTTAAAAAATCTAAAATATATAAAACATCCAAAGTGTTTGTTCAGGTTGTAAATTATATATATATGTTAATTGGCTTAATTATGATTATTGTTCCCATTACAACAATCATAACAAGAGGAATAGACCCCGAAATCTTTGCGACAACAATTACAGCCACAATAATAGTAAGTTTGTTGGGCTTTATATTTATTTTTGCTATTTTTTCAACAAGAAAAAGTATAGAATTTTAATTCTCAATAATTACATTGTTTAAAATGATATTATATAAATTTGCAATAGTAAACATTTTTAATTTTTAGCATGAACTATTTTGATATAATTGTTGTAATTCCTATATTGTGGGCAGCATACAAGGGTTTTAAAAAAGGCTTTGTAATTGAGGTTGCTTCATTGGCAGCACTATTACTTGGTGTTTGGGGAGCAATAAAGTTTTCCGGCTTTATTACAGAATTTATAATTAATAATTTTGATAGCCAGTCAAAATATTTGTCTATTATTTCGTTTGCAATTACATTTATAATTATAGTAATTGGAGTTCATTTTGTTGCTCGTCTGGTTAACAAATTGGTTAAAGCTATTGCATTAAATTTTATAAACCGCATAGCAGGTGGTGTATTTGGAATAGCAAAAGTTGCGTTTATTATCAGTATTATTTTGTCAATTATTAATCAAGTAGATCAAAAATCTGATTTTATTTCAGATGAATTTATTGAAAACTCATTACTGTATGAGCCGATATCTGATTTTGCACCACTGGTATTTCCTTCTTTAAAAACTGTTGATTTTACTGATTTTTCGAAGGATAATTCAGAGGATTAAATTTCTTTATTTTTTCAATTTCTAAGTATTTTTCTTTTTTCCCAATTTTATAAACAATTAATGCTGCACCATTATATTTATAAGGCATTGATATTTTTTCTTTAACATCTTCAGATATTTCAATGTCTTTGTTTTTAAGTTTTATTATTTCTGTGCACATAAGCATAATTGTATCTTGTTTATTAAAGTTTGTGGTTCTCTGTTTGTTTTTTATCCCAAAAACTTTGGGAATTAATAATTTATCATTAATCCAAACTCCATTAATTGAAAGTTTGTCGGATGATTTATATACTTGAAATGAGAAAAAAAATTTTGTTCCCTTGGATATTCCAATCCCTGATGTCCACTTTTGCGATGTAGCATTAATTAATTGCAAATCATCACTTTTGCCAAAACATAAAATAATAAAAAGAACGAATATTGTTGTTTTCATAATACTACAGATTTAAACTTTTAATAATATTATCAATTCTGAGATCAAGCTCATTATTTACTTTTTCAAAATCGTTTTTGTTTTTCAAATCTTCTTTTACACTAAAATAAAATTTTATTTTAGGCTCTGTTCCTGATGGGCGAATTGATATTTTAGAACCATCTTTTAACATAAATTGCAAAACATTTGATTTTGGAAGATTTATTGGCTGTTTTAAATTATTAACAATGTCTGTTGTCTGTTGTTCCTGATAATCATGTATTATTACAATATCAGAATTATTTACTGATTTTGGTGGCGAGTTTCTAAAATTATTCATCATTAAGGCTATTTCTTCTGAACCCGTTTTCCCTTTTTTGGTAATTGAAATTAATTTTTCTTTATAAAAACCATATTCAAGGTAAATATCAATTAAAAGTTCATATAAAGTTTTTCCATTGTTTTTTGCCCAGGCAACAGTTTCAGCAATTAATGCACACGACATAACAGCATCCTTGTCCCTAACAAATTCTCCTGCAAGATATCCATAGCTCTCTTCCCCGCCACCAATAAAAGTTTTTTTGCCTTCATTTTGTTTAATCATATCGGCAATAAATTTAAAACCCGTAAGAACATCAAAATATTCAACCTTAAATTTATTAGCAATATCGGAAAGTATTTCTGATGTAACAATTGTTTTAACAATATATTCTTTTCCTGTTAATTTGCCGTTTTCCCGCCATTTCGTCAATAAATAAAAAACTAAAATAGCTGCGGTTTGATTTCCGTTTAATAAAATAAATTTGTTCTCATTGTTTTTGACACCAATTCCTACTCTATCTCCATCTGGATCAGTTGCCATAACTATATCTGCATCTATATTATCAGCTTTCTCAAGAGCCATATTCATTGCTGCAGTTTCTTCGGGGTTTGGAGAATGTACGGTTGGAAAATTACCACTTATAATATCTTGTTCCGGAACATTATAAATATTTGTAAATCCAAATTTCTTTAATACCATTGGAACAAGCTTTACTCCTGTGCCGTGTATTGGTGTATAAACAATCTTTAAATCATGATGTTTTTTTATAATTTCCGATGATAATGATAATTCTTTGATCTTATCAGTGTAAATATCATCAAATTTATTTTCAATAATCTCAATTAACTCATTATTACCTTTAAATTTTACATCATCAATTTTATTGATTTTCTGAACTTCATTAATAATATTTTTATCGTGTGGCGATATAATTTGTCCCCCATCATCCCAATACGCTTTAAAGCCATTGTATTCTTTTGGATTATGAGATGCAGTTATTACAATACCACCCTGACAAGATAAATGTCGAATAGCAAAAGACAATTCAGGAGTAGGTTTTAATTCATCAAAAAGATATACTTTAATGTTATTGCCAGAAAAAATATTGGCTGCGGTTTCTGCAAACAATTTACTGTTGTTTCTACAGTCGTAAGCTATTGCAACTTTTATTTGTTTAAGCTCGCCAAAATTGATTTTTAAGTAATTACACAAACCCTGTGTTGCCATCCCAACTGTATAAATGTTCATGCGATTTGTGCCAACACCCATTATTCCCCTTAAGCCTCCTGTGCCAAATTCAAGATTTTTATAAAATGCATCTATTAGCTCATTTTCATCATTATCAAGCAAGTGTTGAACTTTTTGTTTGGTTTCATTATCATAATTCCCTTCAGTCCATTTTTGAGCTTTTGCCCTTACGGTTTGTATTATATTTTCCTGCATAATTTTAATTTTAATTGATTTGTAAAAATAATCAAATTTCACTTATAAATAATCTTATAAATTTTTGTTTAATAAAGATAATGCAAACATTCGTCAAGAAATATTGGTTGTTTATGTATATTTAACAGCTTAATTCAAACTTTCCTCGTAAAATAATTACAAACACAAATAATTGTGATTATGATGAAAAAGATTTGTTTTTTGATTGTGTTTTTAACAGCTTGTTTTTTGTATGGTTTTTCTGTAAATCTATATTCAATAACTGATGGCTCCGGAATACCCGGAGATTGGAGTGATGGCAATTTTTGGTCATTATCACCCGGCGGTCCTGCTTGCAATTGTACACCTGCCCCTTCTGATAATATATCAATTCAGGAAGACATAAATCTTGATGTTGATTTAACAGGAGGAAGTGCAATATCCGGTATTTTAACTATTGAAGCAGGAGCTTCCTTGTCAACGCTAACTTATGACATTTCAATAAAATCGGGAGCAACATTAAATGTTTATGGAACGCTTGAAGTTTTTGATTTGGAATTTAGTAATGGAAGTATAATATATACTGATGAGTCTTCCACAATAATTGTGCATGGTGATTTAACAAATAAAAATAATAGCGATGATGTTGTATTAAATGGAGATGTTACAATAACCGGAGAATTTTATAATGGTAACGGAGGTATAATTACCGGTTCAGGCTCAATTACAGCAGGGACATTTACCGGAGGCGGAACAACATTTGGAACAATCCCTAACAGCTCTATTCCAGACGATTCGATAGCATCTGAGGATCCCTTACCAATTGAACTTATTTATTTTTCTGCCGAATTAAATAATAATAAAACAGTAAATATAAAATGGACAACTGCAGTTGAAATAAATAATAGTTTTTTTACAATTGAAAAAACAAGGGATGGGAAAACTTATGAAGCTGTGGGAGTTGTTCCCGGTTCGAGTAACTCAAATTATGTGATTAATTATAGTTTGACAGATGAAAATCCTTATTTTGGAATTTCATACTACAG
>CAYTAU010000013.1:0-58327 GCA_964435855.1 uncultured Bacteroidales bacterium
GATAAACAAACAATAACAAGAAAATTAATAAAACAATAAATACGCTTGGTAACAAAACCTAAGCGTAATGTGGGATTTAGAGGTAGGTGAAAGTGAATTGCAAGAAATAAGCACCGCCAAATCTTTGATTTGGTTTAAAAAAAGAATAAGTTTAAAACAAAATAAAAAATTTGGCTAAGTGGTAAACCGTGAGGATTATCTTAATTAATCCCCACACTACGCCTAGCTTAATCGTTATACACCCACCAATATCACAAATCTGCAACTTATAATTAATAATTAACAATTAACAATTACTTAATCTCTTCCTGATTTATTCCATAATGATTTACACCTACGCTGTAGCTTGCAGTTTTCTCGGTAGAATTATTATTTATCATCAGATACAGATTTTCCTCTGCACCAAGTTCGCCACAAGTAATAATTGCAATTTTGTCGGGCTCTATAGTAAGAATAGTTCCCGGCACCGGGTCGGTAGGTAGTTTTGTGGTATAAACCTCAATAGCCGTATCGCCGGTGTTGTGTATTACAAGCTCGGTATTGGCGTTAAATTTGCCGGTAAGAGCATCAATAGTAACTTTACTTTCGGGCTCAATTTTGCCTTCGGCTACAATATTGGGATCATCATCGCTAATTGTTGTATGTGTAGTAATATACTGAAGCTCCCAGAAACGCTGTATTTCATCAGGATTATCATAAAAATGGTTCATAAGCAAACCAAGATTTTGGTACATAGCCTGTGCAATTTTTACACGGCTTTTTTCCAACTCCGATGACGATTTTTTAACAGCACCCTCGTAGGATTGTTGCTTGCTGCGTGTATCATTTAAAAATTTATAATAATCCAGAATTTTTTTGGCAGTATCTTTAAGCTCGTCGTGCTTGCTTACATTCTTTTGCAGGCTTTCGAGATGCGATATTATAATATCATAAGGTCCGTTATGAAAAACACTACGTCCGCCCGGAAATATCTCTATATACTCGGGTGTTTTTTCAAGATACACTGCCTGCACCTGCGCATCCCACTGGGGTATTTTTTCAGTTGTAAGCTCATTAAAAGCATTTACAAGCCTTACAGTTTGCGCTTTATGCATGCCTTTGCTTGTTATCCAATCGGAATAAACACCACTATAATTTAAACGAAAAGGATGAAAGGTATCGTACATCTCTGTAAAAAAAGGCAGACCCGTTTTTGATTCGGCAAGTAGCCTGCTATCGTGGTCGGCAGAGAAGATATTCATTAATTTAAAATTTTCTGATGTAGCATTCTCAAACTGATTTTGAGAATAATGCCATGTAAAATCATTTGTAGCCATAATTTTTATTTTTATAAGTTAAACATATACAATGTATCCTTGTCAATACATTGAAATTAATTTTTGATACAAAGCATAAAAGCATTAATAGACATGCTAAATACAAAGTACCAAAGTAGTTTATATTATTGACAAATCATCAATAATTATTGAATTAATTTTCGGCAAGGCAGATATCTTATTGATTATAAGAGAGAAATTTTTTACTTTTATACCTATATAATTATATGTATATATGTGATAACCACGCTTGTATCTTTAATAAAAAAGTCTCACAGGCATCATATCAACTCTGGTATGCATATAAAAATATATTTTAATATACATGTCGATGCTGGTATGCACATAAAAAAGTATTTTAATAAACATGTCGACGTTGGTATGTACATAAAAATGTATTTTAATAAACATGTCGACGCTGGTATGTACATAAAAAAGTATTTTAATAAACATGTCGACGCTGGTATGTACATAAAAAAGTATTTTAATAAACATGTCGATGTTGGTATACATATAAAAAAGTATTTTAATGCCAACTCCAAGTTAAAAGGGGAGAAAGTTAAATAACAAAAATTTAAAATTTGGAGAGTTTTTTTTCTTATTTTTGTTAATTTTGAGGAATAACAAATTAAGGTTTGGCTATAATAGATGTAAAGGTAATATTACCTTTGCATAATTGTTAGCAAATATAAGCAAGAGAGAAAGAATTAATAATTAAATAAAAAAAATGGAAATTGATTATAAAAAAATTGAACTTTATTTAGATGTTCTATTAAAAAGTAAAGAACCAATGATAAATACTCTTGATTATTTATCTGAATTAAAATTAAATGTAGATGACAAAGATGAATTTAAAGAATTCTTTCATTATACAAAACTATTAAAAGATGCTGAATTAATAATATGTGATAATGATAATGAAGGAAACTTAGGATTATCATTTACATCTATGGGAGAACCAATGATTTCTGTTAAAATGTTTCGATTAACTATAAATGGTCACCAAATATTGGAGGCATTAAAGACTGATGGTATTTGGGATAAAATTGGAAGTGTTGCAAAATCTTTGGGAATATCAGGTTTGAAACAAATTCCAGCATTAGCAATTAAATATTTTGAAAATAACCAATAAAATATATAATAATGAAAAAAAGAAGTATAATATTGATAGCCTTTGTCTTTCTGACAATTGTATCAAAATCTCAGGTAACGTTAGAAGAAACTTATTCTGCAACAAGTGATACATCAATAACGTTTTCTCTATATCAAGTAAATAATAACTTATATAGTTCAGATATTACAGGGTATATCTTGCTTGATTCGAGAGATAATAGTTTGAAGTTCTATAATACAGATTATAGCTTAAATACAAACATAAGTATCAGTCCTCCAAATGGTTTTGTATTTTCATCATTGCAATTAGCATCAAAGAAATTATTCAATGATAATGAAAATGTTGAATTTATGGTGTTTTATTCTAATTCTAATAATACAATTGAATATCGTGGTATATTATATGATGAAACAGGTTCTATTTTACACGATTTTGGGAATATATATACAGCTTACGCATATATTGTAGGAAGTAATTATAAACTAACAACTAATAGATATCCTATTGTTTACACCAACTATCCATCTGAATATCATTATGAATTTAATACTCAAATATTTTTATTAGATGGTATCGTTCCTAATAATATAATGAATAAAAATATACAAGAAGTTTCAAATCCTTATCCAAATCCAGCAAATGATATAATAAATTTACCATATTCTTTAAATAAAGGGAAAGTATCATCGATGAAGATATTTAATTCAAATGGTCTAATTATAGAACAAAAACAAATTGATTCGTATTTTAATAGAATAATGCTCAACGTATCAAATTATACTTCTGGGGTTTACTTTTATGAATATGAAGGAAAAACTAACTCTTTTATTGTAGAATAATAAAAATACATTTGCTAACAAATGCTAAAATTCATTTTGGTTGTGTGGCTCGCGCGGGCGGTGTGCGGTATTTGGGTTCCACAAAATCTTCTGATTTTGTTTATTTTGACGGGGCAGAATATTTTGTTATTTTAGCCGAATGAAACGAATTACGAACTTAATCCAAAACGACTATTAGCACAGTCGTTAGCCATAATAAAAACATAGTATATTATGAGTAGATTTGTAAAGTTTACAGAATTTATAATTTTATTAGTTATCGTGTCTTGTTCAAATAATCAGCCCAAAAACATGGAAGATTATAGGTCTTGGAAGACAGTGGAAGACACAGTATTTTGTTATACAGCAAAGATTCCTACTGGTATTGAAAAATATTATTCTGGATTTGCAATTTATACTTCTAATACTTTCTATAATGAATTAGATTCACTTTCTGAAAGTTTTATTTGGAATATAAGAAGATATCCTAAGGACATTTATATTACTTCCTCTGATATTCAAAAGAACATAAATTATTATGATTCTGTGTTACTCGGAAAAGACCAAGTGTTATATGTCAATAATAGGACTGATAGGTTGTTTACAGAAGATATTAGGACACTGAAATATGATACAGACTATTTCATCTTTGAGATTGGAACAACGGTAGAGGAAGACTCAATTTTCGAATATTTTTATAAATCATTCACGCCTGATACTTCTAGATTAAGACTCAAACATATTGAATACATAAACAAAGATTTTGATTTTCCATTCGAAGTAGATTTAGAGGCAATTGACCCAATTATTGTGGGAGACACATGTAGAATAAAGATAACTAAAGATTATTATGATGATTTTAATTATGAATTATTAATAGTACTGGAGAATGGTAAGTTAAGATGGAATCGTGTAAATGATTCCTTAATAATAATACCAAAAGATACAGGCAAGGTGACGTTTAAGGTTTACATTATTGACCAATTCTATTTAATATGGAATCTTGTAAATGTTACAAAAATGAAAGTTAAATAACACTATGGCTAACATTAAATAAAAAGCATTAAAACGCGTTCTATTAGGGACGTTATATATAACCATATCAAGACCGCCTACGCAGGCAAATTTCCAATTTCAAAAAACATCTACGCAAGTTAAAAAAGACAAAAGCCAAAAATTAAAAAGGAGTAGAGTTTTCTCCTTCTTTTATTACTATTTTAAATTTTAAATAAGGGTATATTAAAACTTGTGTGTATTATTTTATATCTTGCAAATGTTAAAAAATAACATTTTGTATCATGATGTATAAGATAAAAAAGCTGTCGATTGTTGTGTTAATACTTATGTTTAGTTTTAATCTATGCTCACAAAAAAAGTGGGGATTAGGCATATCGGCAATATATAATTTACAAACCGAAAGTTTTGGTGCAGGTTTAAGAGCAGAAATACCTATGAATAAATTTAGTTTGGTGCCACAGATAGCATATTATCCGGCATTTAATAAAATACACGAATATTATGCAGGAGCAAGTTTGCATTATAATATGTTTAATATTAAGAACTGGACAGTATATGCAATTGGCCACGTTGCGTACAACGGATGGTTAAATTACAGTAGTTCTGCAATTGAAGGAGCCAGTAGTGCCAACATTGATGCCGAAGGTGGTATAGGAATAACAACAAAAGCATGTTTACGTCCCTTTTTAGAATATAGATATAATGTGAAATGGAGAGAAACAAACCTTAGGCTTGGTTTAATGTATTTCTTTAATTGCAAAAAAGATAAAAAGAAAGGTGGAGGACGTAAAAGAAAGGGTAGGGCAATAGGATGTCCTGCTTATAATTAATAATAATGCGAATCAAGCTTGCCTGCCGATAGGTAGGGCTTGATTGTTGCTAAAAATCAGACGAATGAGGTGCTTGTTACTTGTTGCTTGTTAAAAGTATAATGTGAAAAACCAGTAACAAGTAACTAGCAACAATACCAAATAGTTATTGACATTAATAATAAATTTTTTTAAAAATATAAAATCATGAAAACTTCAAGTCAAATTAACATCTTAATAGTTTTAATTTTTAGTTTATTGTTATCTAATTCTTGTTCAAAAGAGCGTATTGAACCCGAAGAAGAAGAAGAAGAAGAACTTAATGAGTATAATACAATGAATGATTATTTTGATGCAAAAAAACAAGAAGAACAGGAGTTTGTTATAGATACATCGGGAACTGATCCTATTATTGGTAATCAGGGAACAAAGGTCTGGCCTTCGAAAGAGAAATTAATGTTTGCAAATGGCGATAGCGTACACTGGCCATATACGGTTAATTTAATTGAACTTTATACTCCAAAAGATATGATATATTATCAGATGCCAACAATTGCCGGTGGTGAACTTTTAACAACAGGTGGCGAAATCAGACTAAGAGCATTTAAAGATGGACAAGAACTTGTATTACGTCCTAACAAAACATGGACAGTTGAAATGCCAAATACTGCTCCTGTGAGCAATATGGAAATCTATTATGGAGTAGAAAACAGCACTTATGTAGATTGGACAGCAAATCCTGCTGGTGTTTTTACAACAACAGCTTATGGATATTTAGGCAATATTGCACAACTTGGTTGGGTTGCTTGCGGAAAAGATGCAGGTATTACTGCTACAACCACTAATTATACTTTTGCATCAACAACTGATAATCTGCAGAATCTGAGTATTTTTATTTATTTTCCAAATCTTGAAAGTTTAATGCAGGTTTATAGTTTAACATCGGGAGATATTCCAATTGGTGAGGATATTAAAATAATTTTGATGGGCATAGATAGTGGTGATAATTTGTTTTATTATTTTTCAGATACTCAGGTAAGCTCAAGCAGTCAAATAGATGTTATTTTAACTGCAATTAGCGATGCCGATTTAACAGTAATACTTGATGGATTGTAGAAAATATCACAAATCCGGTAATCCTTAACCCCCTAATGCTTTTCTAATGGACTTTTCCTTAGATTAGTTGGAGCACCAACAGATTTTTTAACCGGTGAAGTATTAGATTTAGTTGGAGTAGTAGTTGCAGGTACTTCAACTTCACCCGTTACACTTAACCGAATTGTATTATTAGTAGGGTCATTAGTTGTTACTGTTATTGATTTTCCTTGTCTGCCTCTTTTTCCTCTTGTATTAAAAGTAACTGTTATACTGCTTTTTTCTCCTTTTTTAATTGCTCCGTCAGCTTTACTGACCGCTGTGCAACCTCAGCCTGCCTTCACTTTCCTGATTACCAAATCTTCTTTACCCAGATTTTTGAAAACAAAATCATGCTTTACAACTGTTCCCTGCTTTATTTTACCATAATTATATGTTGTATTTTCAAATTCAATAATAGGAGCACGAGCAAGTTCTTTTTTTGTTAAATGACTAAAATCTTCAAAAATATCAGCTCTAATAGTTATAGGATTTTTACGAACATTCTCAACATTTCCATTAATTATAACATTTATTCTGCTATTTAAATTTCCCCATTGTTGCTCACCTTTAGCATTTTTATTTAAACTGGCATTGTATGTTACAACAATTAAAGCTCTTTTATTTGGTTTAATTACACTAGGTACTGATTTAACAGTAATATATTTTGGAACATTTTCAAATGTTAATTTAATATTGTCTTTACTGCTATTTAAAACCAAGATAGAATCTGTTTTTGTATTTTTATTAGAAATTTTTCCTAATACCAGATAATTTGTTTTAAGTCTTAAATCGCCATTTGCCATTTGGTTCCTGAACTCATCGGTAATAGTTTTTGGCTTTGGTGTTACAATTCCCTGAATTTGTAATATTGTTGTGGGATTTTCGCTGTTAGATGAAACAGTTATTGTATTATTAAATTTACCCGATTTTCTAAGTGGATTATATTGTACATAAACAAAACCTTTTTTACCGGGAACTACCGAAGTTTTTGTCCAGTTGGTAGATTTACACCCTCCCGACCCTTGAACATTGCTAATTGTTAATGGCTCACTACCTATGTTTGTAAATTCAAACTTACAATTTACAACACCACTTGCTTCTTTAATATTGCCAAATTGATGTATTTTTTTATCGAACGATATTTTTGCTTTTTTGTGTTGTCCAAAACTGCTTAAACTAATTGCAATAAGTACTGCAACAGTTAAAATTATTATTTTTTTCATACTAATTTTCATATTTTTTTTATAAAATGATATTTTTATGAAATATAAAAGTAATACAAATTTATGAAATTTTCGTAAAATATAATCTTACCTTAACAAATATTAACAGATTTTGTATAGGAACACAAGTTTTTAGTTAAATATTAAACAAAAAATTTTTTTTATAAAATGATATTTTGTATATTTGTATGCAAATGAATTAAAATAATGAATTGATGGCACGAAAAAACAAACCTCAAAGGCATCCGCAGTCGGAGATGAGAATGATTAGAATAGATGAACATACTATAATTGAGGTACATCAGTCTATTTCAGATGAACAGGCTATAAAAGATTATAATGATAAAAGAAAAGCTCACGAAGAATTCCGTTCATTTAAAAAAGATAATAAGATAAAATAATATTTAATTATTAAGTATCTAATCCCGAAAGCTTTCGGTAGAAATTGCCTATACTTCGACTTTTCGCTCAGCATAAAAAATGCCTAAAGTTACTTACCAATTTTAAATAAGTTTTAATATAAAACATGACAAACACTCAAAAACCCCTGACCAACGTATTGTTTTTTATGATAAGTTTGAAAAAAATGATAAAAAAAGTGCAAAAAAACTTGACATTATCTAAAAGTATTATATATTTGGTTTTTTTTAAGAGTTATTGTTTTAATTAATGACCCAATTATGAAAAACTTATTTCTTTTAATCACTGCAATTATTTTTCTTTTAGCTTGTAATCAAGAGCCTGTTAATTTGGCAAACCTTGATAATATTGATGGAAAAACTGTAATTAAAGGAGAAAAGGATTCATATTCAGGGCAAGTTGTTACATATTACAATAATGGCAAAATTAAGCTTGAAGAATTTGTTAAAGAAGGTGAAAAACACGGCAAGCATGTAAATTACTATAAATCCGGCAAGAAAAAAACAGAAGGCGAATATAAAAATGGTAAAAGAAAAGGTGTTTGGAAATGGTGGAGCGAAAAAGGAGATGTAGATTTTAAAGTAAATTATTCATCAACGGTTTCTTTACGGTTTTAATTTAAGTATGAATAAAATTGTATAAAATTTTCATGGTTTTAATAATAATAAGTTAATTAAAAAAGGAGCATTTGCTCCTTTTTTTTATGCCTGATATTTGATAAATTCCGGATGTTTAATAATCTCAAAATTTTATGAATTTTGAGATTAATCACATTTATTACTTGCTACAAGTTAAGCTTTTTAATAAAATTAGTTATCTCGGGTTTATGCAACTTAGTTAAGAATGTCTCGCTTTGCCCTGATTGTTTGTTATCCGATTCCCATACTTTAATACTTATTTTGCCTATTTTCTCACGTTCAATGTTTGGGTTAGCATTGTTTGATAAAAGTAAGTCAACTATTTTAACACTTTTAGCCTCAAACAGAGGAGTAGTAAAGTTATAATCAATACACGGGGTTTTCTGATAATTAACATCAGCACCATTATATACCATATTCTGAGCAAGAACAAAATCATCTTCAATAACAGCATCAAGCAGTTTTGTATTTAATGTTGATTGTTCTAATTTTAACTCAATATTTTTAAGTTTAGGTAGTTTTAAAATTTCTTCTGGTATCTCAGATATTTTGTTCGACCATATATTAAGTTCTTCAAGATTCATTAGTTTACCAATCTCTACTGGTAGTTTAACAATATTATTTGACCATATATTAAGTTTACGTAAATTGCTAAGTTCTCCAATAGTTTCAGGAATACTTTCTATTTTATTTGCGCTAAGATTTAATTCTTCAAGATTTTTAAGGTTCCCAATTTCATTTGGTATATTTTCAAGATTATTGCTTTGAATATCTAATACTTTTAAAGTGTCTAATTCAAATAATTTATCAGGTAATGATTCAATTTTATTTTCTCCAATTTCAAGAATTTCAATATTAGGTAATCTGAAAATAGCTTTAGGAATTGCATTAAGCATATTTCCCGATAAATTAATATGCTTTAAAGATTTCAGATACATAAGCTCGTCAGGTATTTTAGTTAAGTTATTAGAACTAATATCTAAAATCTCAAGATTGGTAAATATTGCAATAGCTTCGGGCAGTTTGTCAAGTTGCTTATTATGTAAATTTAGCTTTTTAAGTCTTGCAATTTCTTCAGGATTTTGGGGTAAACGAATGTCTTTTTTCCTAGCCCATTTAGTGATTTTCTTCAATAATTTTTTATTCATGATTTTTCAGATTTAAAATTTTTCAATGCCGGTATAAAAATATAAATTTATTATTAATTTACCAGTATATCTTTTTTACTTGCCTTAATTTTGAAAGATTCAACATTGTCAAATGATAATTCTGTGTAATTTTCACTCTCCTGTCTAATATCATCAATATTACCAAACCAAGTTCCTATTACATCATCTTTGCTCATATCATCTTTATCGTAAACACCTATTTTAATGTTTTTCTTTTTTTCGTAGTGATATAATTTAACCGTTTCTTTTCCTGAGTATGATGTTGCATATTTTTCTACGGCAGATTTATAATAAGGAGATTTATTATTTCTATTTGATTTACAAGGGAAATATAATTTCCAGTAAATATCGGGGTAACCATCACGAAATGAAAAATCCATTCCTTTTGGAGAAAATGTTTCATCATCTCTTAAAATAATGTTACCAGTATAGATTTCTGTTAAATATATTTTTGGAACATCAATCTCAAATTCAATTTTTCCCCATATTTTTTTATCATCTACAAGAATTGGTTCATCGTCAATACCGGTTTCGTAATTGTATGTTTTGGTATTTTGAAAATGTTTTTGATAAATTTCAATCTCAATTTTTTGCTTCCCATTTTTCACATTATGAAAAACATACATAGGAACATCAATTTTGAATTTGTTTTTAATATTGATGTTTTTCAAACTTGAGCGAAAAGAAACAGTTCCATCTTTATTTATCAAACTTCGTTTATAATTGTCAAGTAAAAATTTATCTGCCTCAATTGGTTTTCCATCAATTAAAAAATTAAAATAGAAATACGTGTTTACTAATTGGTATCCATAAGTAGTGTCAACAGGAAATTCAAAATCGTAAGGCAGATCAATTTCCATTTTTATTGATAATTTATTACGATATTTACTTACATCAATGTCGATGTTTTTTTTGTTAAAGAATTCCGAAGATTCTGTTATCTCTGAATCTATTGTTTTTGTTTCAAGGCTCTTGTCCCATTCAGCAATGCAAGATGAAAGCAAAATAAAAGAAATAAAAACAAAATAGCTTATAATATTTTTTTTCATCTGTTTATACAATTTAAATCTTCAAAAGCAATTTTTAATCTTTCTACCAAAGTTTTTTCACCTTCACGTAACCAAGCTCTTGGGTCGTAATGTTTTTTATTTGGTTTGTCGTTGCCATCGGGATTCCCAATTTGTGCTTGTAAATAGTCTTTTTTCTTGTTGTAATTTTTATGTACTCCATCCCAGAAAGCCCATTGTGAATCTGTATCAATATTCATTTTAATAACTCCATAAGAAATAGCTTCGCGAATTTCTTCTCTGCTTGAACCACTTCCGCCATGAAATACAAAGTTTACAGGATTTTTTTCTGTTTTGAATTTCTTTTCAATAAACTCTTGAGAGTTTTTTAAAATAATGGGAGTAAGCTGTACATTGCCTGGTTTGTAAACACCGTGAACATTGCCGAACGCAGCTGCAATTGTAAATTTATTGCTAATTTTCATAAGCTCTTCGTAGGCATAAGCAACTTCTTCGGGTTGTGTGTATAATTTTGAATTATCAATTTCGGTATTATCAACACCATCTTCTTCGCCACCTGTAACTCCGAGTTCAATTTCCAATGTCATATCAATTTTGCTCATTCTTTCAAGATATTTTTTACATATTTCTATGTTTTCCTCTATAGGTTCTTCAGAAAGGTCAAGCATGTGTGAGCTATACATCGGAATACCATATTCTTCAAAAAAATCTTCACCGGCATCAAGCATACCGTCTATCCATGGCAATAGTTTTTTAGAAGCATGATCGGTATGTAAAATTACAGGAATATCATATACTTCTGCCATAATATGTACATGTTGAGCTGCTGCAATTGCCCCGGCTATTGAAGCATCTTGATTTTCGTTAGATAACGATTTTCCTGCAACAAATTGTGCTCCACCATTAGAAAACTGAATTATTACAGGAGAATTAACTAATTTTGCAGCTTCAAGAACAGCATTAATTGAATTTGTTCCAATAGCATTTACTGCAGGAATTGCAAATTTGTTTTTCTTGGATATTTCAAATATTTTTTGAATATCATTGCCTGAAATTACCCCGGGAGGTATTATTTCTAAAATTTTATCGGTCATGACTTTATATTTAGTTTATATTTTAAAAATGAATTTAATTTTTTAGAAAAACAAAGTTACATAAATTTTTATATAATTTATTTAAATTTAATATTTAAAGTGAAAAATTGACAATTAACAATTATTCAACGCATTTTCAAGGTCAGTAAACAGAAAATCATATCCTGTTGCCTTGATCTTATCGGCTGAAATTCTGCTTCCTTTTAAAAGTATATCCGACATTTTTCCAAACATCAATTTCATTAAAATTGCAGGAACATTTGGAAACCAAAAAGGTCTTTTTAGAACATGTGCTAATGTTCGTGTAAATTCCTTGTTTGTTTTGTGGTCGGGTGCTACTGCGTTGTAGGCACCAGTCATTTTTGTGTCCTCTATTGCTTTGATGTAGATATTACATAAGTCGCTAATGTGTATCCAGGGTAAATATTGTTTCCCGTTATCCAATGCTGAACCAATTCCAATTTTAACAGGTTTAATCATTTTTGCTAATGCACCTCCTTGTTTTGTGAGTACTACGCCTGTCCTGATCTTAACTGTTCTTATTCCTAATTCTTTAAATTTGTCAGTTGATTGTTCCCATTGTTGACATGTTTTTCCTAAAAAGTCGTTGGCAGGATGGTCTGTTTCAGTAAAAACCTTGTTTGATGTTATTGTGCCATAATATCCTATTGCCGATGCCGAAATAAAAGCTTTAAGGTTTTTGTTTTGTTCTTTTATCTTGTCAAAGATCAATTTTCCTGTTTTTACACGACTATCAATGATCAGTTGCTTTCTTCTAGTAGTCCATCTTTTATCGCCTATGTTTGCTCCTGCAAGATGGATAATATATTCAGCCTTGTTAATGGCTTCTTTTTCAATTTCTTGTTTTTCACAATTCCAGGTGTAAGTTTGTATATCTGTGTCATATTTCTTTGCTCTGCTCAAAATAGCAACATCATATCCTTTTTCTTGTAATTTTTTAACAAGATGTTTGCCGACAAGCCCTGTTCCTCCTGTTATTAAAATCATTATATTTTTCTTTAATGTGCCAAAATTATGAAAAATTTATTGCTTTGAAATTTGAGTATCAATTATTTTGTACTTCAGATTTCTTTTCTTTTTTCCTTTCATGTTCATTAAGCAATATCTTTCTTAAGCGGATAGATTTTGGGGTTACTTCAACATATTCATCTTCTCCAACATATTCCATAGCTTCTTCCAATGAGAACTTTATTGCCGGAGTTATTGACACTTTTTCATCTGTACCGGAAGCTCGCACATTAGATTGTTTTTTAGCTTTTATCACATTTATTACCATGTCATCATACCTTGTACTTTCTCCAATAACTTGACCTGCGTATACTTTTTCGTTTGGCTCAATAAAAAATCTGCCTCTATCTTGAAGTTTGTCAATTGAGTAGGCTATAGACATTCCTGTTTCCATTGCTATCAAAGTACCATTTCTTTTGCTTTGTATTTTACCTTTCCATGGTTCGTAGGCTTTAAACCTGTGCGAGATCACAGCTTCCCCTTCAGTTGCTGTTAATATAGGATTGGTAAGACCAATTAACCCTCTGGCTGTTATTTTGAATTCTATATTTATTCTGTCATTTCTTGTTTCAATATTCAGAATATCTCCTTTTCGTTTGGTAACTATCTCAATTACTTTTCCGGAAAATTCTTCAGAAACATTTACATTTAAAAGTTCTATTGGTTCGTGCTTAAATCCATTTATTTCTTTAATAACTACTTTTGGTTGACCTAACTGCATTTCATATCCTTCTCTTCTCATAGTTTCTACTAAAATAGATAAATGAAGAATGCCTCTACCGGAAACCAATAATTTATCAGGTGAATCTGTTTCTTCAACCTTTAATGCCAGATTCTTCTCTGTTTCTTTAAATAATCTATCTCTTATATGTCTTGATGTAACATATTTTCCTTCTTTACCAAAAAATGGTGAGTTGTTGATGGTAAAAAGCATACTTATTGTAGGTTCATCTACAGAGATCGGTTTCAATGTTTCAGGCTCTTCAATATCTGCAATTGTATCTCCGATATCAAAATTTTCAAGCCCCACTATAGCTACTATTTCACCTGATCTTACTTCTGTTTTGGTTTTTTCTTTCCCAAGTCCTTCAAAAAGATAAAGTTCTTTAACTACTGATTTATTTATTAGACCATTTCTCTGAATAATAGAAACATGATCGCCCATTTTAATACTACCTCTATGTACTTTCCCAACAGCAATTCTCCCTGTATATGATGAGTAATCCAATGAGCTGATTTGTAGTTGTAAAGTTCCGGGATTTTCTTTTGGAGGATCAAAATAATCAATAATTGTATCTAATAAACAGGTAACATCATTAGTTGGTGTTTTCCAATCTGTTCCCATCCATCCCTGTTTTGAAGAACCATAAATAGTTGGAAAATTCAACTGTTCTTCTGTTGCATCGAGAGAAAACATCAGTTCAAAAACAAGTTCATTTGTCTCTTCAGGATTACAATTTGGTTTGTCTACTTTATTAATTACAATTATAGGTTTTAAACCCATCTCTAATGCTTTTTGCAAAACAAATCGTGTTTGTGGCATAGGTCCTTCAAAAGCATCAACAAGTAATAGCACCCCGTCGGCCATATTTAAAACGCGTTCTACTTCACCTCCAAAATCTGAGTGACCTGGAGTGTCAATAATATTTATTTTTGTTCCTTTATAATTTACTGACACATTTTTAGCTAAAATGGTTATCCCTCTTTCTCTTTCCAGATCATTTGAATCCAAAATCAAATCCTGAACTTCCTGATTATCCCTGAACAAATTTACCTGATGTAGAATTCTGTCGACCATAGTTGTTTTACCATGATCAACATGTGCAATAATTGCAATATTTCTTATATCCATAATTATTATTAAAAATAAGCCCGCAAAAGTAGTCAATAACCGTAATTGAACTAATTGATTTCTTGTTTTTTTTTAAATAGAACAACTTTGCTGGTTTTGACATGGAAGATCGATGGGAAAACCTCAAGCAACGAATAGTATTTTAAGTAAAGTACAGAACATTTTGTGCTAATAGGAGAAAGCAATTATAAATAATCCGAAACTAATTAACCCCAAAAATTCACAAATTTTTGCTATCTATGATAGCGACTAAGATTACCCAACATTTTTGAGTATCAAAAATGGGGTTATCTAAATCGGGATTATACGCTTTGCAAACCTTATCCCATCGCACATTCATACAATTCACTACGTTCTTGTATGAATAAAGCGGGTTAATATTTCCAAAGTTCATGTTTTTCCCAAAATTCTTTTGCTTTTTCATACCCATTTTCATATGATAATTTTATCCAATATTTAGCTTTACCGGGATCTTTGAGAACGCCCATTCCATCAAAATAATGTAATCCAAGATAATACTGTGCACTTGCATTTTTTTGTTCAGCAGCTTTTTTATACCATTTTGCAGCTTTTTTATAATCTTTTACAACACCTTCTCCGTTATAATAACAACTTCCAAGATTATACTGTGCACCTGAAAGTCCTTTTTCCGCAGCTTTTGTGAACCATTTTACAGCTTCTTTGTCATCTTTAATAACACCTTCTCCATTATAATAACATACTCCAAGTTTTAATTGAGCTTCTGTATGTTCTTTTTCAGCAGCTTCTGTGAACCACTTTACAGCTTCTTCATAATCTTTAAGTATACCTTCTCCCTCATAATAACATAAGCCAAGAAAAAACTGTGCTTTTACAATTTTTTGTTCAGCAGCTTTTTTTAACCATTTTACAGCTTCTTTATAATCTTTTACTACATTATTCCCATTAATATAACAAATTCCTAGTTTAAATTGAGTTTCTGCGTGTCCTTGTTCAGAAGCTTTTGTGAACCACTTTATAGCTTCTGTAGAATCTTTGAGTATCCCAATTCTTTCTCCATAATAATAACAATTGCCAAGCTCAATCTGTGCACTTGCATCTCCTTGTTCAGCTAAATCTCTAATTTTTTCAATAGCTTGTGAATTAGCTTGTAGCGCAAAGAAAAAAGGTGCAATAAGTAATAAGAAGATTATTTTTTTCATACTAAATTATTTTAATGTTGCTTACTTTTTGAATAACTTTATCTAAAATCCCTTTCCAAAGAATTTTGAAATATCAAAGTACACATCTTTTGTTTCACCATCAATTGTTTTAATTCTTAGAATATCATAAGGTTTATCATTATAAAAATTTAACGATTGCTGCAAAAATGAATTTCCAGGATAATATTTGCGTATCCATTCGTATTCTTCTGATATACTTTTTACTATTATTGCTTTTTCATAAGATGAACCATCGTTTTTAAGATTTGCCAAGTTGTTTTTTTCTGCTCTGAGCTTTGCTATCCATTCGCTATAGGGACTTAATTTATTAGTAGGTTCAACATTTTTATTTAATATATCAAGTACTGCTTTTTTTAATTTGATATAATCAATATTTTTATTGAATAAATAATTTTGGTAAGTATAGAGTGTGTCATCTTTTATTAATCTAAATACATAAATACTGTCTCCGTTTAAAGTATCCAATTCTGATTGAATTTTATATTCTATTTCTTCTTTATCATCGGGAATAATAAATTTATGCTTACAGATTATTACATCATTATTGAATTCGTCAAAAATTTCAAATGCAAAAACTGTTATTTTATCCCATTCATATTGCTCAAAACAGTACATTATTCTCATATGATTTGGCAACTTGTTTTCATCATAAGCTTTATAAAGTGTTTCTTTTAATAGTTTAGCTTTATCGTATTTATGTAATGAATGTAATATCTGGATCAATTTAGCGATTGCCGGATAATCATTCGGGTATAATAATATGTGGCTTTCGAATGTTTTTTTTGCTTCTTCAAATTTCTTTATAAGCTGCTGTGTTAAGCCAATATTGTAACTACAGAGTTTGTGTTGGTCATTATTTGGTTCGAGTTTATTAAATGCAGATTTATAAGTCTTTAATGATCTATCATAATTTTTCAGTTGTTGATAAGCATCTCCCATTAATAAATACGTTCTTAGGTTGCAATTTTCAAATTGAGTTGCTGTGTTAAAGAAAAATATTGCAGAATCAAGTTCATTCATCTGCACATATACTTCTCCTTTTAGTGCATATAGATCAGGGTTTTCAGGAGAAATATCAATAGCTTTATCAAAACATTTTAATGATTCATTATATTTTTTCAAGTAAAATAAAGTTATTCCTTTGTAGAAATATACTTTTTCATTAGCAGGACCTTTTTGTATTGCCAGATCAAAGTATTTTAAAGCATTGTTGTCATCTTCTTTCATGTAATATGCCATAGCTTTATAATATAAAGCTTCAGCACTAAATATTTTTATCTTTTTACGTTTGTATTTGATAATTGCATCAAACTCTTTTTGCTGGTATAATTCAACAAGCTTTTGAGCATGTTCATCAGTCTGCCCAAATACCAGATTTGTTGATATAATTACTATTGCTAATAATAAATAAAGGTTTTTCATATATCTGTCTTTGCTGCAAAATTAAGCTTTTATTCTAATATTTCTAAATTTAATCTTTCAATAACATATTCTTATATTAGGCTATTTGCAAGTTTTAATTTATTGATATAAGATACCTTTTATTTACTCCATTATTTTTCTAACAGAATAATTAAAAACAGAAGTAGGAAATATTTTTTTTGCTCTTATCATTATATAGGCAAGGGTCCCAACTGGGTAATGAATTTTACAGCTATTGCTGTTTGCTGCTTTGTATATTGTTTTTGCAACTTTTTCCGGTTTCATACCTTTTTGCATAATTTTACCCATTTTGGTTTTTATTGTTTCAATATAATTGTTGTAATCACTTATTTGATTGCTATTAAGAAAATTCATTGAACGTCCAAAAAAATCTGTTTTAATTGGTCCAGGCTCAACAACTTTTACTTTAATATTAAATTGACGTAATTCAAAGTATAATGCTTCTGAAAAACCTTCAACAGCGTATTTTGATGCATTATAAAGACTAAATCCTGGACTTGCAAGATGCCCTGCTACTGAAGCTACATTAACAATTGTTCCATTTTTTTGTTTTCTGAAAAACGGAAGCATTTCTCGTGTAACATTCATTAGCCCAAAAACATTTACATCAAATTGTTTTGCTGCTTGTTCAACAGAGGCATTTTCAAAAGCCCCATAAGTTCCATACCCTGCATTATTAATTAATACATCAATTTTTCCAAACTTATCAATAGCTTCGTTAATTGAATTTTTAATAGAACCAATATCATTAACATCAAGTTTTAAAACAATGATATTGCCTATTGCTGTTAGTTCCTTTTCTTTTTCAGGATTACGCATTGTGGCAATAACATTCCAACCTTTTTTCTGAAATAATTTAGCTGTCGATTTTCCAATACCAGACGATGTTCCTGTTATAAATACTGTTTTCATTTGTTTATATTTTATTTGTCATTTTTTGTATGTTACACAGCAATTAAATAAATGTGCCAAAACATATTATCTTAATAATAAAAATATTTATAGTACTATTTATTAGCTATAATATTCTCAAAAATACATAAATTTTCTGATAACAAATGTTTGTAGCAGTATAGCCGAAATTTATATGCTATGTTACAAATTTTATTTCCCAAAACTTTTATTTTACCTTTACAGTCTTATTTTTTTATATGGATCTTTCAATTAAAACAGAATATTCTCTTTGGTTTATACCTGTATGCTTAATAGGCTCCTTACTTATTACGTATTTTTTATACAGAAAAGACAGTAGTTTTAATGAAGTTGCAAAATGGAAAATACGATTGCTGTTTGTTTTAAGGTTTGTGTTTATCTTTTTTATAAGTTTTCTTTTGTTATCTCCCCTAATAAAAAGCCTTAAGCAAAATATTCAGAAACCTATAATTCTTATTGCACAAGATAATTCGGGTTCAATAATAATTAATAAGGATAGTAGCTTTTATAAAAACGAATATCCTGCAAAACTCAATAAACTTGTAGAAAAGCTGGAAAATAAGTATGAGCTTAAAACCTTATCGTTTGGCAATGTTGTAAGCAATAATTTGCTGTTTGATTTTAAAGGGAAACTTACAAATTATACAAATCTTTTTAATGAGATCAAGCAATTGTATTCTAACAGAAATATAGGAGCATTAATACTTGCAAGCGATGGAATTTACAATAATGGTTCAAATCCCTTATACGATATTAAAGATTTCGATTTCCCTGTTTATACTCTCGCTTTGGGCGATACAGGTACTTATAAGGATATTTCAATATCGGAGTTTAATTATAATAAGATCGCGTTTTTGGGCAATAAATTCCCTGTTCGTGTTTATGTTGATATAAAAAAACTTAATGGTGTATCAACGGAATTAAAACTTGTGCATAATAAACAAGTAATTTTTAAAAAGAATATTAATGTTAGCTCAGACAATTATTTTGAAGAAATAAACTTTGAAATAACAGCTACTGCAGTGGGAGTACAGCATTATTTGATTAGTCTTACACCAAATGATGAAGAAATAAATATTAAAAATAATTTTAAAGATATAGTTGTTGATGTTATTGATGGAAAACAAAAAATATTATTGTTGTCAAATTCTTCACATCCCGATATCTCAGCAATAAAAAATGCTTTGGAAACTAATGATAATTTTGATTTGACAATTTCAAATTTTGAAACTTATAATGATAATATTACCGATTACAACCTTGTAATTCTTCATCAATTGCCAACAGAAAAATATCCGGCAATAAAAATATTGAATACAATATTCACAAAGAAAATTCCTGTATTGTTTATTATGGGTGGGCAAGTATCAATGAGAAGATTTAATAATCTGAATACTGGTTTTAGGGTTGACCAAAGTAAAAACAGGTTTGAAGAAAGCACTGCTAATTTGAATAAAGAATTTATTTTATTCAGAATAGATAAGGAAGCAGAAGAATTTCTTAAAATAGTTCCTCCGCTAATAACCCCGTTTGGCGAATATAAATTGCCCGCAAACTCAAATGTTTTAATATATCAACAAATTATAGGCATTAACACTTCAAAACCATTAATTGCTTTTACTAAAACAGGTGAACAAAAAATAGGAATTATTGCAGGAGAAGGAATTTGGCGATGGCGAATTTATGATTACATACACAATTCAAACCACAATAATTTTGATGTTCTGATAAATAAGATCTTTCAGTATCTGGCATTAAAAGTAAGTAAAAAGAAGTTTATTGTTAATTCCAAAAACATTTATAGCGAATTAGAGCCCTTAATATTCAATGCCGAAATTTATAACGATAATTATGAATTAATAAACGAATCAGAAGTAAATATTGAAATTGTAAATTCCGAAAAACAAAAATTCCCTTATGTATTTAATAAAAGCACAAGTTCATATATGTTAAATGCAGGCAATTTCCCTGCAGGAGATTATACATTTAAAGCAAGTACTAAAATTAAAGATGATATTATAAATTATTCAGGCAAATTTACTGTTATAGACGTAAGCATAGAAGCTCAAAACACTAATGCAGATCATAAGTTGCTATATAAGATAGCAGAAAATACCAATGGCAAATTGTATTATCCCGATGACATTTTAGATATTTATGATGAAATTATAAATAATAAAAATATTGTACCGGTTTCATATTCAGAAAAAAATTTAATGGAAGTAATAAATATAAAGTTAATTTTCTTTTTACTAATTTTGTTTATTACAGTGGAGTGGTTTTTGAGAAAATACTTTGGAAGCTATTAAATAACAACCTTAAAATTATTACTATGAAAAAATACATTAAACTAACATTAGTTCTTATAATTTCAGCATGCTTATTTTCATCGTGTAAAACAGCAAGCCTGTCTGTAAATGTTTTAAAACCTGCACAAATTACAGTTCCTTCAAACATAAAAACACTTGCGGTTGTAAACAGAAGTTTGCCGGGAAAGGGAAGTCATCTTGGAAATATTGTAGAGGGAGTATTATCCGGTGAAGGTTTATTTGTTGACAGAGAAGCTTCTGGAAGAACAGTAAATGGAGTTGCCGATGCTTTATTAAGTTCTCCAAGATTTAAGATTACTGTTCCTAATGGAATAGATATTAAAGGGACAGGTACATCAAAATTTGCTGAACCACTTGAATGGAGCAAAGTAAAAGAAATTTGTAAAGAATATTCTGCAGATGCTTTAATTCTGCTTGAAACATTCGATTCTAATGTTGGAAGGTCTATGACTAGTAAAGAAAAAACAAAAAAGAAAGATGACCAAACCATTACCTATATGGAATACACTGCACATCTGGATATTGGTATTGAAGCAGGTTGGAGAATATATTATCAGGCAAAAAATAAAATTGTTGACCAAAATGTATTTGTTGACCATATGCACTGGAATGGTGTTGGATTATCGGAAGAAGAAGCAAAAAGAAAACTGCCTATTTCCAGGCTTGCTATTAAAGATGCAGGATATTTTGCAGGTAAACAATATGCGGTTAGAATTTCTCCGTTATGGGTTTGGGTTAGCAGAAGTTATTATAAAAAAGGAAATGATGATTTTGTAAGTGCAAAGTTCAATGTTAAAGCACAGGAATGGGATAAGGCAAAAGAATTATGGATGAAAAATATAAATGACCCTGATATTAAGATAAAAGGTTATGCCGCTTATAATCTTGCATTAGAGGCAGAAGTGCAAGGCGATTTAGATGTAGCACTTGATTGGGCAAAAAAATCATATTCTGATTTTCGTAATAGAAAAGCGTTAAGTTACTCAAGAGTTTTGCAACAGCGTATTTATGACCAGGCAAGATTAAAAGAACAAATGGGGGATTAATAAAGGCAAAAGACAAAATTCAAAAGTCAAAATAAAGAAAGCTGCTTTATAAATTTAAAGCAGCTTTCTTTTTATAGTGAGTATTTGAATTTACTGTATTATTATCCTTTTGTTTAGTGTTTCATTTTCAGAACTTAGTTTAATATTATAAACTCCGGCCGCAAGATCAGTAATTTTAATTTGCTCAATATTACTATTTGCTTCAATTGTGCCTGAAGCAATCATTTTACCATTAATATCAATTAATGTATAATCAACATCATAATTAATATTATCTAATTTGATATTTATAATATCATTAGCAGGATTAGGATAAATACTAATTAAAGTATTTCCAAATTCAATGATATTTGTTGCAACAGTAATGGCAGTTGTGACAGTATCGTCGTCACATGAATTTGTTACAATAAAAATAACATCGTAGTCTCCTGAGTTCAAATATGTGTGAGTAGGATTTTCTACATTATCGGTATTTCCATCATCAAAATCCCAATAAAATGTTGTTCCGTTAGGTGAAGAAGTATTTGTAAATGTTACATCACCATAATTATCAATGTATGTAAACGATGCAACAGGAACAGATTGTGTATTAACATTTAATGTTTGTGCAGAACCACTACCACAAGAGTTAGATGGATCAATAGTAATTACGCCTGAAGTTGCACCAACTGTAACAGAAATAGAATTAGTAGTGCTTGTTCCTGTCCATCCTGTTGGCAAAGTCCATGTATAAGTAACGCCAAAATCAAGAGTAACATCATATACTTCTGTAGCACCAATACAAGGCGATACATTTCCTGATATAGCACTTGGTTGAGCGGGAACATCATTTACTGTAATGTAATTAGTTATTGTTTTATTTGAAGGTACGAATCCATCATCAACAGTTAAGCTTACATTGTAAGTACCCTGAGTGTTATAAGTTATTGTGGGGTTTTGAAGTGTTGAACTTGAGGGAGTTCCTCCCGGAAATGACCAGTACCATGATATTGGTGTACCTCCTGTTGTTTGGTCGCTAAAGTCAATTGTATTACCTGCACAAATAGTAGTTGGTATACCTGAAAAATCAGCTGCTAAAGTTGAAAAAGGTTCCCATTTCCAAATACCTTTAGATGTTGAACTTTCGTTAAAATAACCCGACCATCCTGTTGCTAAATTAATAAACTCAATTGCTGTATGCATTTCTGTGTCTATTGGATTATATGCAGTTCCTCCATCTTCACTATATGATGAACCGGTTTGCCCTGCTGTAAACACTACATCAGTTCCTTCTATGTAACATAAACCGATATTATAAACATCTCCTGTTGTAGTTACCGTAGTCCAGTTAGCACCACTATTAACAGATTCATAAGCTACATTGTTAACATCAACAATAAGCCCTGTAGTTCCATCTTTGAATGATAGATTTCCACTCATTGAAGCTCCTCCAAAATCACTTAAAGGAGATTGATAAACACTAAAGTTATAACCTCTATCTGTAGAATGATATATTCTTCCATGGTTTGTTGTAAACCATACAACATCACCAACAACTTCAATTTGTCTTGTATATCCATATTCACCTGATTCAGGATCAGGAATATTTGCTCCGGAAACTGTTGTCCATGTTGTACCGCCATTTGTTGTAGTATATAATTCAAATTCACCACCAATTGGGTCTCCCTGACAGAAGCCATTGTTGGCATCCCAAAAATAAACCACGTTCGTAAACGATGCAGCATCATTATAAGTAGCAGAATTTTGTCGTGTCCATGTTGTACCACCGTTTGTTGTTTTCCATATACCACCTGTTTGTCCTGCAGCGTTTGGATAAGCTGCAAGCCATGCAGTATTATTATCAAAAGCATGTATCATTGAAACACCGAGTAGTGTATTACCAATATTAATTGTTCCGGGAGACCAGGTATTTCCACCATTAATTGTTTTTGTGAATTCTTGTATGTTTGCTGCACCGCCCGAGCCATCATAAGCAGTAGCCCAAACAATATTTTCATCAACAATAGAAATATAATTTATACCTCTTGAAACTGCTGAAAAGCCAGTAGCTTGCTCAATCCATGCTCCATAAGGTTCAACAGTTACATTAATATAATCTGTTTTAGTTTCGGTATCTGAATTTTGAGAATTTGTAACCATTAAAGAAACCGTATATACTCCTGTATTGCTGTACAAAATTGCAGGTGGTGTTTGTCCATTGTGTGAAGACGGTACTCCTCCTGTAAAAGTCCATTGCCAATTTGTAATTGTATTGCCACCATCATTCGATAAGTCGGTAAATGTAACCGAATTCCCAACGGTAATGCTTGGGTTGTCTGCTGTAAAATTAGCCATTGGGTCGCCTGTAAGTGTTGACTGAACACATTGCATAGCCATATAAGCATTAATTCGTGGTCCTATGTCTTGATTTATATTTACACCTGTGCTGGTCATGCAGTTTTCAATTTCAGTAGGAGATAAAGAAGGATTAAGGCTTAACATCAATCCTGCTAATCCTGCAGCAAATGGAGTAGCCATAGAGGTTCCACCCATTTGTCCATAATTATTTCCACCTGCAGTATAAACTGTATTTAATAATCCACCATAAGAATATCCACCCGGTGAAGCAATATCAACCCAAGTAGTACCTCCATTATAATTAGAAAAACTTGAGCGTGTATCATCTGCATCGCAAGAGCCAACACAAATTACATTACTGTATCCTCCGGGATATAGAACTGTTGTTGAACCATCGTTTCCTGCTGCTGCCAGAAACACAACACTAGGATAAGAATTTATAAGATTTTGTTGTGAGCTACTATAGCCACCGCCACCCCACGATAGGCTAACTACATTTGCTCCGTTCTGACAAGCCCACTGAATGCCATCATATCCATAATATACTGAATTACTTGAACCACCATCTGGTGTAGCTTTTACTCCTATAAGTTCAACGTTGCCTCCAAGTGAGTTCATTCCTAAACTATTATTAATATCAGATGTAGCAAGTCCCGCACAATGAGTTCCGTGTGACCACATAAAGTCAACACCAGATTCCTCAGGTGGAGTAGCATCATTATCACTATCAGCAACATCGCGTTGAGTGTATGTTGTTAAATCGCTGTGTCCACAAAATACGGCATTATCAACAATAGCAACTTTTATTGCATTATCACCAAGACTAATATCCCATGCTTGCTCAGCATTAACTAAATCGAGATACCAACTATAATTTGATTGGTTGTAATATGTATCGTTTGGCGAAAAAACTATTTTATAAATAGGTTCTTTTTCTGCATATTCAATAATATCTAACTGTTGTAAATCGCGAATTATGTTATCAATATCAGAATAATTAGTAAAATGTACTCTGAATATTCGCATTAAAGCAGGTTTTTTAGAATAATAGCTTGGTCGTTCTAATTTTGTGAAAGAATAATTAGATAACAAGGCTTTAAATTCCGGGTAATCATTAATATCAACAATTTTGTTGGTTTCTCTTTTTGCCGGTAAGTTTTTAATTATTTGTTCCGATTCAATGCTTACATCATCTTTTATTTTAAACATCAATCTCCCGTCTAAAAAATCGGGGTTGTAGGTTTGGGCAAATAAACCAAATGAGAATAGAATTCCTGTTAAAAAGAATAAGACTTTTTTTGAGTTCATAATAATTGGGGGTTTTAATTATAATTAAATTTAGGTAAAACTAATTAATAAATAGTAGAAAAAAAAATATGTAATAATTAATTGTCAGATTATATAAGCAATGCTTTGTTATTCAGAAATAAGAATATGTCAATTATTATGTAGTAATGCGAATCATAATTTTTAAATTTGCAAGAAATTAAACAATTTGAATTACAGCATAAATAGTTTCTTGCCTACAACAAAAAAGGAAGTTGTAGCACGTGGATGGGATACACTTGATGTTATATTGTTTACTGGTGATGCTTATGTAGATCATCCATCATTTGGGGCAGCGGTTATTGGGCGTGTGCTTGAAAATAATGGTTTAAAAGTAGCAATTGTGCCACAGCCAAATTGGCAAGACGATTTACGCGATTTTAAAAAACTCGGTAAACCTAATTTGTTTTTTGGTGTAACAGCCGGAGCAATGGACAGTATGGTAAATCATTATACTGCTTTTAAGCGATTAAGACACAATGATGCTTATACGCCCGGCGACAGGCACGGAGCAAGACCTGATTATGCCACCATTGTTTATTCCAATATTTTAAAAGACTTGTTTCCTGATGTTCCCTTGGTGATTGGAGGTATAGAAGCTTCCTTGCGACGATTTACACATTACGATTACTGGAGCGATAATTTAAAGCAAAGCATATTGATAGACAGCAAGGCAGATATGCTTGTGTATGGAATGGGAGAGAAGCCAATTGTTGAAATTGCCAATAGTTTAATTACGGGCAAAAATATTAGAGATTTGCACGATATACATCAAACAGCTTTTATTACTGATATAAATAAAACTATTGATACTAATAATTGGAAAAGTATTGAGCTTAATTCACATGCCGATTGCCTTAACAGTAAAATTAAATTTGCCGAGAATTTTAAGAATATTGAAACCGAAAGCAATAAACTGTATCAAGACAGGATTATACAGATAACAGGGAAAAACAAATTGGTAGTAAATCCGGCATTAAAGCCTTTGGGCGAAAAGGAAATTGATGCTATTTACGATTTGCCCTTTACCCGATTACCACATCCAAAGTATTATAAAAAGCCGGCTATTCCGGCTTACGAAATGATAAAACATTCAATAATTATACATCGTGGATGTTTTGGCGGATGTAGTTTTTGCACAATATCGGCACATCAGGGTAAATTTATTTCAAGTCGTACACAAGCTTCAATATTAAAAGAAGTTGATGCAATAACAAATATGCCAGATTTTAAGGGTTATATTACTGATATTGGCGGACCATCTGCAAATATGTATAAAATGAAAGGCATAAAACCCGATATCTGCAAAAGCTGTAAAAGATATTCGTGCATACACCCTTCTATCTGTTCAAATCTAAATACAAGTCATGCTGATCTGCTGCAATTGTACCGGAAAATAAATTCTATTGACAAAATAAAGAAAGTTTCTATTGGCAGCGGTATTCGCTACGATTTAATATTTAACGATAAAAATAAGGACAGGGAAAAGTCCGTTAACAAAAAATATTTGCATCAGTTGATAAGTAAACATACTTCGGGCAGATTAAAAGTAGCACCTGAGCATACTTCCGATACTGTTTTAAATGCAATGAGAAAACCAAGTTTTAAATTATTTAAAACACTAAAAAGAGAGTTTGATAATATAAATAAAAAAGAGAACTTAAATTATCAGTTAATACCATATTTTATTTCCAGTCATCCTGCTTGTACTAATGGCGATATGAACGAATTAATGTTACAAGCAAAACAAATGGACTTGATAACAGAGCAAGCTCAGGATTTTACACCAACACCAATGACACTTGCCACAGTTATGTATTATACAGGATTTGACCCTTATACTATGAAAAAAGTTTATGTAGCCCACAGCATTAAAGATAAAAAGTATCAGAACAACTTCTTTTTTAAGGGAAAACAGCAATTACCTCATAAATCCTCATAAAAGGAGGACCTTTCTCTCCTGTTAGGGGAGATAAAGAGGGGTCATACTCTAACAATTTGGAAAACAGATTAAAATATATTATATTTGAAAATTGTAATGAAATTAAAATAATATTATGAAAACACTTTTTACCAAAATAGTATTAATAGTAGCATTCCTGATTTTAACAAATAGCTTATTCACTCAAATAGTAATTACATTTAATACTAACTGGGTTTCATGTTTTGCCAGTTGTGATGGTAATATAGATATTGATGTAACAGGAGGTACGCCACCATATACATATTTGTGGAGTAATGGAGATACTACTCAATTTACAGACAGTTTATGTGCAGGAATATATTCTGTAACCGTTACAGATAATATTGGTAGTACACAAACAGATAATGCTGATATTTTTGAACCTTCAGAATTATTCACAAGTTTTACAGATTCTACATCTATTTTGTGTTATGGCGACAATAATGGTTCAATTACTGTTACTCCAAGTGGAGGAACATCTGGATATAATTATTTATGGGATGGAGGAAGTACTCCAATAGACTCTATTGCTACAGGATTATCGGCAGGAACATACAATATCACAGTTACAGACAATAATGGATGTACAAGTGTTAACAGTATTACAATAGCTGAACCTGAATTATTAATTTTAAATATTAATACATTTAGTAATGCAACTTGTGGAGGAACTGACGGTATGGCTACAGTTACAGTAACAGGAGGAACTCCTCCTTACGATTATTTATGGAATGATCCGCTTGCCACCACTGATTCAACTGTGACAAATTTAGGTTTTGGCAATTACATGGTACACGTAAGTGATATTAATGGATGTAATGATTCACTATCTGTCTACATTGACATTCAGAGTGGAGGAACTATTTCTGTAGATTATGTTAATAACGTATTATGTTATGGTGATAATAATGGTGTAATTGCAGTTACAATATCGAGTGGAACACCCGATTTCACATTCTATTGGTCAACAAATGATACGTTAATAACGAGTTCGTATTCTGATACTTTAGCACATCTTGACGCAGGAAATTATTCTGTTACAGTAATAGATGCAAATGGTTGTATGATTGATGCCAGCGTGACAATTACGGGACCTATTTCACCAATAATAATATCAGTTAATTCAATCTTTAATGCAACAAATGGAGTTTGTAATGGGTATATTGATGCTAATGTTATAGGTGGAACACCGCCATTTGTTTATTCTTGGAATACTGGTGAAAATACTGGAATAATTGATAATTTATGCGATGGTTCTTATTATTTGTCTGTAATCGATAGTAATGGTTGCCAAATTGATACTTCATTTATAATTGAAAACATTTATGTCAATCAAACAACATTTGTTGATACACTTAACATAACAATTGATACTTGTATTTTCAATGTTTTATTACCTGTTGATAGCGCATATATACATAGCTTTAATTTAATAGGGTTAGACTCTGTTATGTTAAACTGGGTTTTTTGGCAGGCAGGAGATTCGATAACACTTAATGTTAGTTTAAGTTTATCAACGATTGGCTCTAATCTTGTTTATCTCGAAATTGTTTGTAATAGCAAATCAAATAGGGCATTAAATATTTATAAGTTCTATGGCGTATTTAATACAGACGATTTGAATATACCGAAACTGGAAAACAGTATTGGAGCAATAATCTACCCCAATCCAACAACAAACAAAATAACAATAACAGCAAAAAATATCAATAGGATAGAGGTGCTTGACATACACGGCAGACAAGTATACACAGGCAAAAACAATGAAATAGACCTAAGCCAAGAGCCACAAGGCATTTATATTATTAAAATAACAACAGATAAGCAGACAATAACTGAGAAGATAATTAAACAGTAATGACCTCCTAAATCCTCCTAAGAGGAGGACTTTCTACCCTTTTAGGGGAGAATTAAAGAGGGGTCAATACATAACAATTAGGAAAACAGCACAAAAAGTTTTATATTTGGAGACTTGAAAAGACTGATTAAATACTTATTTCTATTTGTTTACTTGTTGATTTGCAGTGTATCTGCTTTTTCTCAGTTAAATGATTATTATTATTCCGATAGAAATCTTGAATTATATAACCCTGCACTATCTACCAATGGTTCAATATTAGTTAGTGTCTATAATAAGCATAGAATCAGACATCTTCCTTACAATGCATCAGCTATAATATTAGGTATTTCTGCAGACAGTAGTAATTTTACAGGATTACTTACATATATGGGTTCTTATGGTCCAAATTATTTTAAGAATTTTTCTTTTAATGGGGGGATTTCTTATAAATTTAAGAAACTTTCTTTTGGTGCAAATGCTGGTATGATATACAGTAGAGTTTTGTATAATCAAATTGTTATTGATCTTAGTGATCCCGTAGAACCTGGTCATGTTTCAGATATGGCATTAGATATTAATGCTGGTATACAATATTCATCTTATTTAAACAATGATAAGATTAATCATTTAAAAGTTCATATTAGTTATAATCATTTAAACACACCTACAGTATTTTATAATACATATTTGGTTAATGAATCAAGCTTTAACCCATTACTAAAAACTGGTGTTTCATTTCGTCATGTTGTAATAAGCAAGGTGCTAGATGTGAAATTTTCATATAATGGGTTTTACACTAATAGGTCTCAACATTCATTATCATTTACTGATATTTATAAAGAAGTATTAGAATTAGGAGGAGGATATTGTAGCAATTCAGCCGCTTTCTTTAGATTAGGTTTGAATTTAAACCATTTACATATAAGACTTGTTTATTTTACAAAATTTCCTGTTTCTACTACTAATAATTTCTTTGTAGGAAAAGGATTTGAAGAGAACTTACTCATATATACTGGTACTGATGACTTTTTTAATTAAAAAGATTCTTATATCTACTATATAACACCACCCAATTCACAAAAATCCATACCCATTTATCTACTTACATACTCCAATAAACTAAAAATCTGCCCTTAACGAGTAACTCGCAACATACATTTTATTAAAAATCTGCCATCTGCAGTAACTCGATGACCCCACAAAACTAAAAAACTGCCCTTAACGAGTAACTCGATGACCCCTGTTTAGTAAAAAAATGCCCTATGTAGTAACTCGATGACCCCATTTTACTAAAAAAATACCCTATGTAAGTAACTCACATACCCCACAAAACTAAAAATATGCCCTATGTAAGTTGCTCGCTTACCCCATAATATTAAAATTATGCCCTCTGCGAGCAGCTCGACGAGGCAAGATTATTAAAAATGCACCCTATGTTTGCTGTTTGACATATAGCGATTTATGCCCGTTTAGCAATAAATTTAAAGCATCAAATAATTGGCTGACCAATTATAATACCATTCATTAGATGATATGTAACGTTCAACTTGCTTTTTATACTTTCTGTATATTTTTATTTGATTATGTGGAAATTATATATTATATTTGTTGCAATTAGCAAATTGTAAATAGGACAAATATCAAATTTGAATGTATACTAATCAAAAATATATTTTAATAGTTTTCCTATTTTTTCTGATTATTTTTTTTGCTAAACCTGGATTTTCTCAATATTGGATGTACGGTGGTGGTAGATATAATGTTGATGAAGCAATGTGTTCTTCAAGAGATGCCGTAGGTAATATTTATACCGTTGGGTATTTTGGAGGTGCAATTACATTATCCGGTATAGATTTGGTTTCGTCTGGTGTTTCAGATATTTTAATAATGAAACATAGTTCAAATGGAACATTACAATGGGCTGTGAAAGCAGGTGGTTTTGCTGAAGACAGAGCATTGTCTGTAGTAAGTGACAATTCTGGTAATATTTATGTTACAGGCTTTTTTTATGGTACAGCTCAATTCGATTCCCAAACATTAACATCTTCTGGTTCATATGATATTTTTATTGCAAAATATAATAATACAGGTAATTTTCAGTGGGCAAAACAAGCAGGAGGTACACAAGCAGATATTTCAAATTCAATTACACTAGATAATAGTGGAAATGTTTTAATTGCAGGACAATATATGGGTACTGCAAGTTTTGATTCTTATAATATTACTTCATTAGTAAATCCACAGTCCGGATTAGATTGTATAAATTCTTTTTTAGCTAAATATGATTCAAATGGGAATTGTATTTGGGTTAAAAATGGTCAGAGCGATGATAATTGCAGAGCAATATCTGTTGCTTCAGATAATTCTAATAATATTTATGTTACAGGTCAATTATCAGATACTTTAGATTTTGGTATATCACACAACAATAATATAAATAATGCAATTTATTTAATAAAATTTGATTCTAATGGAGATGAGTTATGGTATAAAAAGATTGGTGCCAGCCTTCATAATATTGCATATAGCATAACTACTGATTCTAATGAAGATGTAATTATTACAGGTGAAGCACATGGTACTCTTTACTTTTTCAATAATCCAATATACAGTCTTTCAAGCATATATCCCTATCAAGCTTTTCTTGCTAAATATAGTAGTTCCGGAAATTTTGAATGGGCAGTTTCTGATGGTTCAGAAAGTTATACTTCATCGCAAGTTGTTAAGGTTGGTAGTAGTAATGATATATTTATATCGGGTAATTTTCATTGTAAATTTTCAGAATATGCTGATGAGTTTGGTCAGGGAACATTTAATAGTATTGGTTATAATGATATTTTTGTTGCACAATATGATACAGATGGACAGAGACTTTGGATGAGAAATTTTGGTGGTCCAAAAAATGACAATATTCATGGAATGGTAATTTTTAATAATAAACCTGTTTTATCAGGTAGCTTTTCCCAAGCATTAGTTGTACCTGTATCTTCTAGTATCAGTGTAAATTCTTATCTTCATATCACCCATCATTCTCCAAATCCAACAAACTTAAATTTTTGTGGAGATAATAATTATGGGTATTTTAAAGGATTATATGGCTATACAAGTAGTGATTTTTTTGTAATGAACGCAATTGATTTAAATCGCGAACCTTATGATTATTATCACAGACCTGGCAGTGTTTGTGATAGACCTTATGTTGGAAGTTGTATCGTAGAAAGTGATTCAGTATCTTTAGAAACTAATATAGGATGTGGAGATTCATCTGAAGTTTGTGATATAACTTATTTGCATGTTTGTACAAATACATCTGAGGAATATTTTTGGTATTATAAAGTAGGACCTAATTTTAACTATTTGTGGTCAACAGGAGCTAATACAAGATCCATATTAACTACTGTTACTGACAATTATGCTGTAACGGTTACAACAGAAGATGGATGTTTTGAAACAATTGATACATTTAATTTAGTTGTAAATTATAGTCCTGAGGTTCCTTGGATTTCAGATGATCATGGAGTAGGGACTAATTCCTGTACTCCCTATAATATCTGAGTGTGCAACGACACTGTATTACTTACAGCAAGCAATATATCAACAACAATATTTTTCTGGGAAGGACCGGGAATTACAGGAATGCTATATGATTCAATAGTAGAAGTAATTGTAGGTGGCACGTATATTTTTACACTTGTCGATTCAAATGGTTGTACTTCTACAAATTATGTTGATGTGAATATTGCAACAGGTCCACCTACTGAAGTAAATCCATATCTGTATAATATTAGTGATACAATATTTATTTGTGAAGGAGATACAGCAACGGTATTTGTTTTTGATTCTATATCAGATCCAAATCATCAAATAATTGATAATCCACTTTTAGGATTGAACTGGGATAATTCATATTGGACAGTTTTACCACCAATTCCATATGAATGTGATACTTTTCCTCATATACATTTATTCCCTGATACATCTGGCTACTATACTCTAACTTATGCTTTTTCGGCTGGAAATTCATGTGGTGGTTTTGGATATTCAGGAACAGATTCAGTATATATTCATGTGAGCCCTTCTCCAACATTAAATTTGAATATTATTGGAAATAATCATTTTTGTCCAGGAGACTCAATTTGGATAGTTGCTACAGGTGCATCAAGTTATATTTGGTACCATCCTTCTAGTATAGACGGAACAACTAATGATAGTATCTTAGCATATATACCAACATCTTATTGGGTTGCAGGATTTGACACAAATGCTTATGGTTGTACATCAGCTGATACTACTTGGGTAAACCTTCACCATTGGAGTAGTCCTGCAGTATTAATGAATCCAAGTCACGGTGTAATTTGTCCAAATGATTATGTTACATTGTCAACAATATCTGGTTGTTTGAATTATGAATGGTATGGACCAACTGGAGTGTTACCATCAAATTCTTCAAGTATTCAAGTAAATATTGCAGGATACTATTTTTGTATTGTTACAATGCAGGACAGTTGTATTATAACTTCTTTGACAGTTGAAGTTAAACAATATGTAACACCATTTCTTATTGCTACACCCAGCGATGCAATTTGTTATGGAGATAGTGCAATGATTTGTTTGATAACAAATTCAGGAAGCAATTACCAGTGGCAATACCCTCTGAGTGGAAATGAAACTTGTCAAATAATTACTAATCAAGGAACATACGTTTGCCAAGTTAATTCATGTGGTATAACTACACTTGCAAGTGTTGATATTGTTGTGCTTGATCCAAATGCAGACATAACACCATTAGGTCCTACAATATTTTGCATAGGAGATTCTGTTATTTTGCAAGCAAATTCAGGTATGGAAACTTATGAATGGTTCCCGGGTGGTGAAGTATTAGATAGTATTGTTGTCTATAACTCCGGCTATTACTGTCTTTCAACAACAGATGAGATGGGTTGTCAGGCAATTTCTGATACAATTTCAGTAGAAGTGTTTGATATTTTTACTCCAATTGTAAATGATGATTCAATTTGTTCAGGGCAAACTTCTACATTATCTGCAACAGGAGCAAATAATTATAATTGGGTTTTAGATAGTGTTTCAACTTCTCCTTTTGAAACAGATTCAACATGGACAACCCAAGCTTTATTCAATTCTGTTACTTATTATGTGTATTCTACCAATCCTGGTTGTAATAGTGAACATGTGCCAGTAAATGTAATTGTGTATCATCCAATTGCAAATATAACAGCATTAGGTCCTGTAATATTTTGCGAAGGAGATTCGGTTATTTTACAAGCAAATTCAGGTATGGAAGTTTATGAATGGTTCCCAGGTGGTGTAGGAGAAGATAGTATTGTTGTTTATAGCTCTGGTGACTATTCCCTTACAACAACAGATTTAATAGGTTGCCAAGCGTTTTCAAATTTAATTTCAGTAGTAGTGTTTGATATTTTTACTCCAATTGTAAATGATGATACAATTTGTTCTGGGCAAACTTCTACATTATCTGCAACAGGAGCAAATAATTATAATTGGGTTTTAGATAGCATTTCAACTTCTCCTTTTGAAACAGATTCAACATGGACAACTCAAGCTTTATTTAATTCTGTTACTTATTATGTGTTTTCTACTAATCCTGCTTGTAGTAGTGAATATGTACCTGTAAATATTATAGTTCTCGATTCCCTTGAAACAATAAATCCGAACCTGTTTTCTAATAGTCCGGTTTGTGATATTGATACAATATTTTTAAGTAGCGATGCAGACCCGTTAAGCGATTTCTATTGGTCAGGTCCATTAGGATATATTTCAAACGATTCATTGCCAATTATTACAAATCTTTCCAATTTAAATTCAGGAATATATTCGCTATATGTTAATGTTGATGGATGTTTTAGCTTTCAATCATCAATTCCTGTAACAGTTTATTCAACACCTGAAATATCAACTTCAAACGACACATTAATTTGTATAAATGATCAAGCAGAATTATTTGCTTATGGAGGTGTATCTTATGTATGGTCGCCATCAACATATTTAGATGATTTTTTAATCTCAAATCCAATCTCAATACCCGATTCTTCAATTAGTTATAATGTTACAATTACAGACGCAAATAATTGCACAAATAGTGCAACGGTTAACATTATTGTTCAAAATACACCAAATTTGTATTATAACCTGGATACAATAATTATTGTTGGGGAAAGTGTTGAAATATTTGTAAATAGCGATCAAAATAATCTTACTTACATTTGGACACCAGATTATGAAATTTCTTGTTTAACATGTCCAAACCCTATTGTTACTCCGTTAGAAACCACAGAATACTATCTTGAATTTTCAGATACACTAAAATGTGGGTATCCTTATGTGAGTATTTATATAACTGTTTTAGATGAGTTTTCTCTTGATTTACCCCAAGCATTTACACCAAATGGTGATGGAACTAATGATATCGTTTATGTAAGAGGATGGGGAATAAAAGAATTACTGGAATTTAGAATATATAATCGTTGGGGTCAGGAAATTTTTTATACTGATGATATAAATCAAGGTTGGGATGGAACTTATAAGGGGAAATTACAAAATATAGATACTTATGCTTATTATGTTAAAGTTAGATTTTTTAACAATCAAGAATTTGATAAAAAAGGAGTTATTTCTTTATTGAGATAAATTACTATTTTTTATTTCAATTTGATTATTAGAAAATTATATATTATATTTGTTGATATTAGCATATACCAAATCTGAATGTATAATAATCAAAAATATTCTTTAATAGTTTTTCTATTTTTTTTGATTATTTTTTTTGCTAAAACAGGGTTTTCTCAATATTGGATGCATGGTTCCGGTAGTGTTGTTGAAGATGAAGCAATGAGCGTTTCAAAAGATGCAGCTGGAAATATTTACACAACGGGTTATTTTGGTGGCTATTGTGAATTTTCAGATACTATTTCTTTTAGTACATCAGGTGCATCAGATATTTTTTTGATGAAACAGAATTCAATTGGAGAAGTACAATGGGTTGTTGCAGCCGGAGGCTTTGGTGAAGACAGGGGGCTTTCAATAAAAACTGATGATGCCGGAAATTCTTATATAACCGGATTTTTTTATGGAACAGCAGATTTTGGAACACAAACACTTATATCTTCGGGAGGACATGATATATTTATTGCAAAATATAATACTCTTGGAGACTTAGTTTGGCTTATTAAGGCCGGAGGTAGTGAAATGGATATCCCCGGTAACTTAAATCTGGAAAGCAATGGTAATTTAATAATTACCGGACAATTCATAGGTTCTGCTGTTTTTGGAACAACAACAATCACATCTTTAATTAATCCGCAAAATTCTCAGTACTGTATAAATGCCTTTATAGCAAAATATGATAATAATGGAAATTTTCAATGGGTAAAACATGGAGCAAGTGATAAAAACTGTCGTGGGATTGCTGTAACTTCAGATAGTAACGGAAATATTTATGCTACCGGAGAGTATTCCGATACACTTAGTTTTGATATTACACATAACAACAATATTTACAACTCAATATATCTTGTAAAATTTGATGTAAATGGCAATGAGCAATGGTTTAAAAAAATTGGTGGTAGTATTAATAATGTTGCATATAGCATTACTACTGATAATAGCAATAATGTATTTTTAACAGGTGAAGTATATGGAATACTTCATTTTTATGATAATTCGAGTTATATTTTGTCAAATACTTATGATTATCAGGCTTTTCTTGCAAAGTTTAACCAAAATGGTGATTTAATATGGGCTGTTTCCGATGGTTCTGAATCTGAAGTATCACCAAAAGTTGTAACAACAAATGATGTTGGTGAAATTTTTATCTCCGGAATTTTTAAATGTAAACTTTCTGAATATGCCGATTTTTATGGACAGGGAACTTTTAACAGTATAGGTTATGATGATATTTTTGTAAGCAAATATGATAGCAACGGACAACGTTTATGGTCAAGAAATTTTGGAGGACAAAAAGAAGACAAAATTCATGATATGCTTATTTCAAATGATAAACCTGTCATTGTTGGTAGTTTTATAAGTGTGTTAATTATGCCTATTACAACAGGAATATTAAACAATTATCCTGTTGTTACTAATTATCCACATCACATGTATAATGCAGTAAATTACTATAAAAATTATTGTAGTGATCCTTCTTATGGTATATTTACAGGACTTGAAGCTTTTGGTAGTAGTGATATTTTTATTCTTGATGCAATCGACTTAAACCGTGAGCCTTATGATTATTATAAACGCTCAGGCAGCATTTGTGACAGACCTTATGTGGGGTGCTGTATAAGTGATTATTCTGTATCACAATATAGTGATTCTACATGTCTTGATACAATAGAAATATGTGAAGAAGCAAATTTGCAGGCATGTTCTAATACATCATTAAAATATTATGGATCAGGTCTTTCTATTGGTCCTGCATTTACATATCTTTGGTCAACAGGAGCATGGACAAGATATTGCCACGTGTATTCATCTGACACATACAGCGTTACGGTTACTTCTGAAGACGGATGTTTTCAAAGTTCAAATTCTATCGAAGCTATTATTCATCCGCTTCCTGCTATGCCATGGATATCAGACAACTATGGATTTGGAACGAATTCACCAATTCCATATAGTATTGCTATTTGTGGAGATTCAGTGGTGCTTACAGGAAGCAATATAACTACACAAGAATATTATTGGTCATGTCCGGGTGTTGGTTATTGCTATGATTCTGTTGTTACTGTTTATAATGATGGGATATATCATTTTCGTGTTATTGATACTAATGGTTGTTATGTGCAAAATACAGTTTACATTCAATTTTTTGAACCCCTTCCTGATATTATACCTTACTTTTATGATGTTACAGATTTATTTTATAATGACACAATATTTATCTGCGAGGGTAACCCGTTTACAATTCATGTTTTTGATTCTATATCTGACCCAACTCATCAGAATAGCTGTGCCCCTCCATTATCAGGAATACATTACTGGAGTATAGATCCTCAAATATTAACATTGTCCTGTTACTGTTATGCTTGTAAGAGATTTTATCCTGATACTTCAGGGTATTATCATATATATGATACAATAATTCAGCAAAATATTTGTGATACAAATATATATTTTATTGATGAGATTTTTTATGTTGAAGTAATGCCTGTACCTGAAATTGATATAAATATTTTTGGTGCAAGTGAATTTTGTCCGGGAGATTCTTTATGGATATATGCATGTTGTGATACAGAATATCACTGGTATTCAAATAATGGGAGTTTTATAGGTGATCCTTATAATGATAGTATTTTAGTATTATCACCGGGGTATTATCATGTAGAAGGAGATACAACTAATTCTTATGGATGTTCGTTTGCATATAATTTATATCATAATGTTCAATATTGGGATACACCGCAAATTGATATGTTACCGGCAAATGGATTGATATGCCCAAATGATTCTGTAATGCTATCAATTACTTCTCTGGGGGTTAATTATGAATGGTTTGGTCCAACAGGCTTAATCCCGAATAATTCATCAACAATATATGTAAATAGTACAGGTTATTACTTTTGTATTGTTACCTTTCCTGATAGTTGTAGAATTTCTTCAAATACTGTTGAGGTAAAACAATATGTTACACCATTTTTGGTAGCATCACCTAATGAAACAATATGTCAAAGTGATAGTGTCCAAATCTGTTTGGTTACTAATCTCGGAACTAATTATACTTGGAATTATCCTTTATCCGGTACTGATTTATGCCAGGTTGTTTATGATCAGGGCATTTATTCATGTCAGGCAAGTTCTTGCGGAATTACTACTAATGCTAGTATTTCTATAAGTGTAAATAATCCTATAGCCAATATAACTCCACAAGGACCTACAACATTTTGTATGGGAGATTCTGTCGTGCTACTTGCAAATAATGGAATGGATATTTATAATTGGGTACCAGGAGGAATTGATGATGAAACCATAACAGTTCATTCTTCAGGAAATTATTATTTAATTGCAATAGATATTATGGGATGTGAAGCAATTTCTGATACAATTGTAATAAATACTATAGAAGTTACTGCGCCAATAGCTAATGATGACACTATTTGTGTGGGGCAAACATCTGTTTTAACAGCATCGGGTGCCGATAATTATAATTGGGTTTTATCTGATACCTCTACAACTCCTTTCGAGACCGATTCAACGTGGATTACGCCAGCATTGTATAATTCTGTTACTTATTATGTTTATTCAACTAATTCATTTTGTCATAGTGTTCATGTTCCCGTAACGGTTGTTGTTCTTGATTCGCTGCAATCTCTTACTCCGCAGTTATTTTCTAACAGTCCTGTTTGTGAATCTGATACCCTGTTGATTTCCAGCAATTCTCCACTTGGTAGTATTTGGCATTGGTCAGGACCAAATGGATTCTTTTCTGCTGATTCTGTACTGGTTCTTACTGATTTGTCTTCTATGTTTGCAGGAACTTATTCCCTTTATATTGAATATAATGGTTGTTTAAGTTATCAGTCATCTATACAAGTAACAATATATCCGACACCAATAGTTCATATTTCGCCTGATACTCTTGTTTGTAATGGAACTGAAATTAATTTATGGGCAACAGGAGGTGTTTCTTATATTTGGTCTCCCTCAGAATGGCTGGATGATGCCTCATTATCAACCCCATTAGCATCCCCTGATTCCAGTATTACATTTTATGTTATTGTTACTGATACAAATAATTGTACGAATACAGAAAGCATACATATACAGATACAGGATATACCTAATGTTACTTATGGCATGGATACAGTTATTATTATTGGAGAATCTACACCTCTTTTTATTTATAGCGATCAAAACAATGTTGAATATATATGGTCGCCTGATTATGAAATTTCTTGTTTAACATGTCCAAATCCTATTGCTTCACCTTTACAAACTACAGAATATTATATTGAATATACCGATAGTCTTGGATGTGTACTCATTATTGTTAGTATACAAGTTGTGGTTTTAGATGAGTTTTCATTAGATGTTCCAATTGCATTTACACCAAATGGTGATGGAACTAATGATATCGTTTATGTAAGAGGATGGGGAATAAAAGAATTACTGGAATTTAGAATATATAATCGTTGGGGTCAGGAAATTTTTTATACTGATGATATAAATCAAGGTTGGGATGGAACTTATAAGGGGAAATTACAAAATATAGATACTTATGCTTATTATGTAAAAGTTAGATTTTTTAATAATGCAGAAAGAGATAAATATGGAACAATCAATTTGCTGAGATGATTTTTAAAATTTTTGATTACATTCTTATTATATTTTCATAGTACTGGCAACAGTATCCTCATCAAGTAATAAATTTAAAGCATCAATAATAGAAGGAACAATGATATCAACATGTTTTATTATCTCGGCATGAATACCTTCTGCTTGTAATGTGGCAATAGAAAGTTTTGCATTTGAAAATAAACCAATATCTACTTGTGCATTGCCAATTGCAGTTATATTTTCAGGATTCAAGCTTTGCATAAACTCAGCCTTTTCTTCAAGAGTTTTGGCTGCATAAAATTCAATTTCCAGTTCTTTGGCAATTTGTTCAGCATTATCCCTTTGGTCGGATGATACAAGTATTAATTTAAACCCTTTTCCTTTGAGCTTAGAAAGTTTTTCTTTTACTCCTTTAATAACTTTTCCTCTTATTGCAAGTGTACCGTTAAGATCCATTACAATTGTGTTTATCTCTATTTCTCCTACACCACTAATATTGTATTTCATGTGTTTATCTTTTTTTAGCCACTGATTCACAGATTTATTCAGATTATTTATATTTTAATCTGTGAATCTGTAGCAATATTTTTTATTTATAATTATCTCCTTGTGTGTGCGTTAGCACGAGGATGTTTCATATTTTTATTTTTTTCAAATCACATTTTTCAAAATTTATAAGAAAACCCAACACTCAATACCTCTTTAAATTGCAAGTGTTTTGTTGTAACCTGTTCGCCTAATTCATTTAATTTTGGTAAACCATCATCAAGATAAACCGGTATATCAATATCATCATCATATATTAAATGACATGATACATTTGTGCTGATATATTTGTTGATTTTCATTACAAGAATTATTTCCCAGCCAATGTCAATATTTTGAGGATTAAGTAAATAATTGGAAAATAAATCCAATTTATTTTCAAGTAAAATGTTTTTAGTAATATTTAATTTGTAATTTGCTTTTATATAAGCCCCAATTTCTTTCTTAGTAAGTTTTTCAACTTCCAAACCAAATTTTAATGGGTCTACATTTGAGGTGTCTAATACAAATGTAGTTTTAGATGTAAGAGGAGAGATTAAAACCGATAAGTTATCAGATGGTTTATAATCCATACCAATAGCAATTACAACATAGCCTGGAGACATGAAATTTGAAACAACTATAGATGTATCATCATTAGGGTAATCATAACCTTTAAATAGTTGACTTTTTAGTTCCGCAAAAAAACTATAATAAAAATTCTTGAATGCTTTATGTCCGAATTTTGTGTTTAATTCAAGTTTATCATCATTTTTTCTGAAATTATTTTCACCGGTTTTTAATTGTCCATATTTGAATTGCAAAAAATTATCCCAACTCACTTTATTCTTCTTATAGTTAGCGAATAGACTCAACCCACTTAAGGTTGCTATTGAGCTCTCGCCACCTTCCACCCAATATGAAAGATAACCTTGCGAAAAGTGAAAAAGACCGTTACCACCAATTGCCCATGGACTTGGTTTTATAACTTTTGTTTTCAATACAACAGTATCTTTTGTAATTGAGCCTAAAAGATTAGTAATATTCAAAGATGTATCTATTAATGTAGTATCCTGATATATTTTATATGTTATTACAGTATCTGTACGAACAGTATCAGATTTTATAATATAATTAGTAATAACTTTTGTTCGTATAGTATCAGGACTTGTTGGAATTGTGTCATTTACATTTACTCCTGTAACTTTAAGATTTAAAACAATTAGAATAAATATAAAGAAGGATATGTATTTCATATTAACTGTTTATTAGACAGTGCAAAATTAATAAATAAGATTAATTTTTAAATTTATTTATAATATTAAAATATTTTTAACTAACTTTGAAAACTATTATGTTATATGCTACAAAAATATTAATATTATCTAAACTTGCTGTAAGAAGGTATATTAATATCAAAAACAGAGATTTCTATTCTGTTTAAATTTTCAATTCCCATTTCTTTTGAAAATAATAATAATAAAATTTATTTATTATGATTAATGAATATTTATTAAATCCAAAAAGCATAGTAGTTGTAGGTGGAACTGATAATATACAATCACCGGGAGGTAAAGTATTGAAAAATATTATTGATGGAAATTTTAATGGTAACTTATATGTCGTTAATCCAAAAAATGATATTATTCAAAATATTAAATCATATCGTCATCCAAGTGAATTACCCCAGGTTGACTTGGCAATAATTGCTATTGCAGCAAAATTTTGCTTGGAAACAATAGAGATACTAACGAAAGAAAAAGGCACGAAGGCATTTATTGTATTATCTGCAGGATTCAGCGAAGAGAACGAAGAAGGCGCAATACTTGAGAAAAAAATTGTTGATATTATCAATAATGTTGATGCTTGTATGATTGGACCAAACTGTATTGGTTTCTTAAATCCGAATTATAATGGAATTTTCACGACTCCAATACCAAAACTAGATGCACAAGGTGTAGATTTTGTGTCAGGTTCAGGTGCTACAGCTGTTTTTATTATGGAAGCCAGTATACCAAAGGGACTTACTTTTTCAAGTCTTTATTCTGTTGGTAATAGTGCTCAAATGGGAGTAGAAGAAATTGTAAAATATTGGGACGAAAGTTATGACCCAAATACGAGTTCTAAAGTTAAACTTATTTATATTGAAAGCATTGACAAACCCCAAATGCTTTTAAAACATGCTTCTTCATTAATAAGAAAAGGATGTAAAATTGCTGCAATTAAATCAGGTAGTTCTGAAGCAGGAAGTCGTGCTGCATCATCTCATACAGGTGCTCTGGCAAGCTCTGATGTAGCTGTTGATGCATTATTTAAAAAAGCAGGAATTGTTCGTTGCCACGGAAGAGAAGAATTAGCAAATGTTGCAGCGATATTTTCACATAAAGAATTGAAAGGAAAAAATATTGCAATTATTACTCATGCCGGAGGACCGGCAGTAATGTTGACCGATGTTTTATCAAATGGAGGATTGGAAATTCCTAATATCGAAGGTCCAAAAGCAGATAAATTATTAGAGAAAATGTTCCCCGGAACTTCAGTAGCAAATCCTATAGATTTTTTGGCAACAGGTACAGCCGAGCAATTAGGATTTATTATTGATGCTTGCGAAAATGATTTTGATAATATTGATGCAATGGTTGTGATTTTTGGTAGTCCGGGATTATTTAATGTAGACGAGGTTTATGATGTTATTGATGAGAAGATGAAGGTTTGTAAAAAGCCTATTTATCCGACCTTACCGTCAATTATTAATGCAAAAGAAGAAATTGATAATTTCCTTGCAAAAGGTAGAATTAATTTCCCCGATGAGGTTACTCTTGGCAATGTTTTAACCAAAGTTTATGCAACACCAAAACCTGCTCCGGAAAATATTGAAATTCCTTCTGTTGATAAAAAAGGTATTAGAGAAATAATTGATAATGCTGATAATGGATATCTTGAACCCGATAAAGTTCAATTGTTATTAGATGCTGCAGGAATTCCACGTGCCGGAGAAGCAGTTGTTACTTCAAAAGAAGATGCAATTTCTGAAGCAGTAAAACTTGGACTACCTGTAGTAATGAAAGTAGTAGGACCGGTTCATAAATCGGATGTTGGAGGGGTTGTTCTTAATGTTAAAGATACAGAAACAGTTGATGCTGAATTTGAAAGAATGATGCAGATTAAAGATACAACTGCAATATTATTACAAGCAATGCTTTCGGGTACTGAATTGTTTGTTGGAGCCAAATATGAAGATAAGTTCGGACACATTGTTCTTTGTGGCTTAGGTGGTATTTTCATAGAAGTATTAGAAGATGTTAATGCTGGTCTATCTCCATTAACTACTAAAGAAGCCGGAAGTATGATTAAGGAACTAAGTGGCTATGGAATAATTCAGGGAGCAAGAGGACAGGAGGGAGTTAATGAAGAAATATTTACTGATATTGTTAGAAGAGTTTCAGCTTTAGTAACAGTTGCTCCCGAAATTTTTGAAATGGACTTAAATCCATTGCTTGGAAAAATTGATAAAGTTGTAGCTGTTGATGCCAGAATTAGAATTGAAAAATAATAATTTAAATTTGTAATAAGATGATTATAAAAATTATAGTAACGAATCATATTTGTCATAAAAAATTAATAGATGGGTAAAGGGATGTTTTTTATAAGAATATTTATAGAAACAAATTAAATTTGCGTATTTTGGCAACACATTTAATTAAAATTATTTTAAATTATTCAGAAATATATAAAATTAATATTAAAATTTATTAAAATGATAGCAGAACCTTATAAGCTTAAAACAGTAAGAAATGTAAAATTTACATCAATGCAGGAAAGAATAGATGCATTGATGGAAGCAAGTTATAATACTTTTCATATACCTTCATATATGGTAACTTTTGATATGACAAGTCAAGGCACCAGTGCTGTAAGTCAGGAACAATTTGCAGGATTATTTATTGGTGATGAAACATATGCAGGAAGTAGAAATTTTGAAAACCTTGTAAATATTATTAAAAAAACGTTTGGTCATGAAAATATATGTCCAACTCATAATATTAAAGGATCACACAAGCTAATCACTGCAACCATGGTTAAAGAAGGTGATTTGATTTTTGCCAATTCTTTAAAACCTGTTGATTTGATTCATGATAAACAGGCTAACATGGAAATTCTTGCAGTCGATGATAAGAAATTCCCCGGTAATATTGATACTACAGAATTGAAATCCGGCCTTAATGGAAAAACAAATGCTCCATTTGTTTATATTGAATTATATTCTGATGGTTTTAAACCCGTTTCACTTGTTAATGTAAAGGAAGCTGCAAAAATTGCAGAAGCAAACAATACTGTACTTGTATTAAATGGATCTTATATTGTTTCAAATGCTGATTACATCCGAAAAAATGAAAAAGGGCATGAAAATAAAACATTAGCTGAAATTGTATTTGAACTAGCTTCAAGTGCACATGTTTTTATTATTGATGCTGGTCAGGAGCCAAGAAGTAATACCGGTGGCCTGATATCTACAAATATAAATGAATTATATGGTAAGTATATGAATGAGGTAGTTGTTTATGAAGGTCTTCATACTTATGGTGGAATGGCCGGAAGAACAATGGAAGTATTTGCAAGAGGCCTTGACGAAATGGTTTATGAAAAGCAGGCAGACTGGATATTATCCCAAATAGAGAGATTTGCATTATTGTTAAAAGACATTCCTTTTTATCATGGTGCAGATGGAATCTATATCAAAGCAGAGCAGTTTTTACCAAATTGTGAAAACCCTGCTCATACTTTGGCAGCAGCAATTTATCTTAAATCAGGAGTTAGGTGTTTTCTTGACGAAAGATTTGACTCTTCTATTTTACCTGTTCAGATTCCCAGAATGGGATTTACAAATGATCAGTTGACTGAGATTGCAAATGTAATTAATGAAGTATATCAGGAAAGAGATAAAATAACCGGATTATTCCTTGAAAATGAGCCTGAATGGAATGATGAAGCAATTTTTAAATGGAAAAGACCTGTAATATCAGAATATACATTCAATTGTGAACCTTTTACAATTCAACAGATTGAATATATTGGCGAAACAACAGAAGAAGAAAGACTTAAAGATGCAAAAGAAGCAGGGTACAACACTTTTTTGTTACAATCAAAACACGTTGGTATTGACTTTTTAACTGATTCAGGTACTACTGCTCAAACAACCACTCAATGGGCGAGGTATATTGATAGTGTTGAAACACAGGCTACAAGTGAAACATATTTTGATTTCGTTGAAACGCTTCAGGAAGTTACGGGATATAAGTATATTATTCCTACTCATCAAGGAAGAGCTGCTGAACACATTATGTCACAATGCCTTATAAAAGATGGTTTTGTTCCTGGAAATATGTATTTTACAACAACAAAGCTTCATCAGGAAATTGCTGGTGGAACATTTGCAGATGTAATTTGTGATGAGGCACATGTTCCTCAAAATACATTCAGATGGAAAGGCAATATTGATTTGAACAAATTAAAGAAGATTGTTGATGAGCATGGTGCAGACAGTATTCCTTATATAAGTTTTGAATTAAGTGTGAATCTTGCCGGTGGACAACCGGTTCATATGGATAATGCAAAAGAAATTTACGAGTATTGTGAGGCAAATGATATCTATCTGATGTGGGATGCCACCCGTGTGGTTGAAAATGCATATATGATTAAAAAATATGACGAAAGATATCATAATGTTGATATTAAGGATATTCTTCATGAATTGTTTAGTTATGGACATGGATGTACTGTTTCAAGTAAGAAGGATTATATGGTAAATATAGGTGGATACCTTGCAATCAAAGATGATGAAGAATTTTATCATAATGCTATGGATATGCTTCGTAAATATGAAGGTTCTGTTACTAATGGAGGAATGACAGCTGCTGATATGGTAGTTCATGCACAAGGTGTTGAAGAAATGATTGATTTCAACTATATCAGAAATCGTGTTGAGCAAACACATTATCTGGGTAATAAGTTATTAGAAGCAGGTGTGCCAATTGTTGAACCAATCGGAACTCATGCTGTATTTTTAGATGCAAAGAGATTTTTATCACATATTGATCAGGATGAATATCCGGCTCAAGCATTGGCAACTGCATTATTTATTGATTCAGGAGTACGTGCAATGGAAAGAGGTAACGTATCTAAAGGCAGACAGCCTAATGGTGAAAATTACAGACCCTCACTTGAATTGGTCAGATTAACAATTCCAAGGCGTGCATATACTAATGCCCATATGGATCTTGTTGCTGAATCAATTATCAATCTCTATAAGAAAAGAGATCAAATTAAAGGTTTAAAGTTTACTTATGAACCACAATACCTGAGATTTTTTCAGGGAAGATTTGAGGAGATTGATTAATTATGAAATGATATTGTAAATTTATAGGGAGAACTTTTTAAGTTACCCCTCTTTTAATATTTTTAAAGAAATTAACTAAAAAAGGAGGACATTATGCCATTACTATTAAACAGAAAAGATGTAAAATCTGTATTAAACATGAAAGACTGTATCAATGTTGTAGAAAGTGCGTTTGCAGAATTATCAAATGGTACAGCAGCATTACCGCTTCGTAATAATATTTCACCAAAAGACAATCTTCCAGGATTGGCACTTTATATGCCTGCTTATCTGAAAGGACTAAACGCATTGGCATGTAAAGTAGTAACTGTATATAAAGATAATCCAAGTAAATATAATTTACCTACAACAATAGGAAAAGTATTACTTCAGGACCCTAATACAGGTGACGTTATTTGTATCATGGATGGAGGATATTTAACAGCAGTCAGAACAGGTGCAGTTAGTGGTGTTGCCAACAAATACTTAGCAAAAAAAGATGGTAAACAAATTATTGGTATTTTTGGAACAGGAGTTCAGGCACAAATGCAGCTTTGGGCAATGAAAGAAACTGTTGAAATTGAAAAAGTTTTGGTTTATGATCTTGTAGATGCAGCAGCTGATAACTTTGTAAAGTTAATGAGCGAGACCCATGGAATTGAAATCATTAAAGCTACAAATTTTGATGACTTGCTTGTTTCTGATATAATATGTACAGCTACATCATCACCAAATCCGTTATGGGATGGAGCAAAACTAAAATCGGGAACACACATTAATAATATTGGTAGTCATTCACCTAAGGCAAGAGAACTTGATACTGAAACAGTAAAACGCTCAAAATTTGTTGGTGATTCAAAAGAAGCTTGTTTTAACGAAGCCGGTGACATAATGATACCGATAGAAGAAGGTGCTGTTACAGAAAGTCATTTTTATGCAGAACTAGGTGATTTGGTTACAGGTAAAAAAGCAGGAAGAGAAAACAATGAAGAAATTACTGTTTTCAAATCAAACGGGCTTGCTATTCAAGATGTAGCTACTGCTAAGTTAATCTATGACAAAGCTGTTGCTGCTGGTATTGGAATTAATGTGGATATTTAAAAACATAAATTCTAAAGTAAATAAGTGTTTAGCTTATCTTTTTATGGATATTGGACACAAATAGGAGTTTTCTTATTACCGACAAATTATATAATATTAATTAAGTATTGTTTTAGTAGTTATACTGGCAATTGCAAGTCAAATACAGAAAAATTAGAAACAGAATAATATAAAAGTGACAAAATTTAAAGAAATTGTAATATCGAATGTTGGAAGTAAATTTATTTTACAAGGAAATGCTGCTTTTGCTCTCGGTGTTGTTCATGCTGGTTATCATGCAGCAGATGGTTATCCGGGAACACCAAGTACAGAGGTAATAGATAAATCATTAAAACATGTTCAGGACAGAATAAAAGTGGGTTGGTCGGTAAATGAAGCTGTAGCTGTGGGAGTGGGGATTGGTCATTCAGCAGCTGGTTTTGATACTGTTGTTACAATGAAAACTCCCGGAGCATTTCAGGCAGGCGACACAATTACAACATCTGCGTTTTATACAGCTGATGCAGGTGCATTGGTTTTGTTTGTTGCAACCGATTATGTGCCTTCAAGTACTCAGCATGTTATTGATATGAAATATTTTTTTGCTTCGGCAAGATTACCTGTTTTTGAACCTAGAGATCATCAGGAGATGTATGAAATAGCTTGGCATGCGGCAGATGTTAGCAGAAAGTTTAAAACACCCGTAGTTGTTTTGGCTTCGGGAACATTAACTCATTCTGAAGGTTTGGTAACAACTAAAGAATCAAGAATAATTACTCCAAGAGAATTGCCGGAAAATTTACACGAATGGATGACTTTACCTTTAATTGCCAGAAAAAATTATAATTATGCAACACAAGTTAGAATTCCTGAAATTAAAAATTGGCTTGAAAAATCAAGTTTAATAAATATTGAAAAAGGAAAAGATGACTGGGGAATTATTGCTAGTGGAGAAACATACATTATTGTAAAAGAGTCATTGAATAATATTGGGCTTGACCCTTCAATATTTTCTTTATCAATGACATATCCCGTACCTGTTGATAGCATTAAAAAATTTGCAGCAGGTATAAAAGGTAAACTATTTATTTTTGAAGATGGAGATAAATTTTTGCAAGAAAAAATATTGCTTGCTGGTATTGATATTATTGGTAAAGAAGAATATTCAGTAATTACCAACTGGAGTCCTGAAATGATTCTTGAGCAACTTTCAAAGTATCTTGAAATTAATTATGAATCAAAGAAAATTGAAAGTAATGTTGTTCCTGTTGGTCGTCCACCGGCAATTTGTCCCGGATGCCCATACAGAGCTTTTGGATTAATAGTGGCAAAATTAAAAAAACAGAAAAAAATATATCAGGCATTTGGTGATATAGGTTGCTCTACTTTATTGTACTTTATGGGAGCTTTAGACACCGTATTATGTATGGGTGGTTCCGATTCAATGCGACAGGGGTTTGTAATCTCAAGACCCGAAATGGAGCATAAAACAATTAGTATCATTGGAGATTCTTGTGAATGTCATTCAGGACTTGATTCAACCCGAAATGCAATTTTTAGAAACACTCCGGGCGTAAAAGTTATAATGGATAATAGTATCACAGCAATGACAGGTGGGCAACCTGCTCCGAGCACTACTACAAATCTTGCAGGTCAGCCTAACAAATTTAATTTAAGACGTGCCGTTGAAGCTGAAGGAGGAAAAGTTGTTGTGGCAAGCTCTTATGATTTAAAAGAAGTAGAGACTGTTCTTAAAGAAGCATTGGAATTAGCTGAACAAGGAGTATTTACAACATTAATATTTGAAGGACCATGTATTAATGAAGTAGAAAGCAAAAATAAGGTAAGAACTATTTATATTAATGAAGATACTTGTACAAGGTGTGGTAGATGTAATATTTGTCCGGGCATTGAACTTGATGATGAAAAATTACCTCATTTTACAAATCTATGTACTAATTGCGGAAGTTCTCCACAGGTATGCATGCAAAGATGCCCTAATGAATCAATTTCACCCATTGATCTAAGCAAACTTGAAAAACCAAAATTACCTGAATTATTAAACTTAGATAAGATAATTATACCTGAAATAGATAAATCAATTTTGCCTGATGCTCTGCGTTTGGCAATTAGAGGAATTGGTGGACAAGGAAATCTGTTTTTTGGTAAAGTACTTTCAGAAGTTGCTTTAAGAACTCCTTATGCAGATTCTCATATTGTAAAAGGAGATACTCATGGAATGGCACAACTTGGAGGTTCCGTTATTTCAACTTTTAGTTGTGGAAAAGTATATTCCTCAAATTTAGCTCCTCAATCAGCAGATCTTTTAGTGGTAATGGAAACAAGTGAAGTGTTGCGCCCCGGATTTTTAGACCTATTAAAACCGGAAGGAAAATTAATTGTAAATAATTTCAAAGCTTTACCTCCAACAGCAAAACCCGAAGATTATCCTGATTTTAAGGATATAATGAATTCTGTTAAAGATTATGACCTTATTGAAATTGATGCAAACAAAACAGCTTATGAACTTGGCGATAAAGAAGGTAGGACTGCAAACGTTGTTGTTCTCGGTTTACTTTCAACAATATCACCTTTTGATAAGATACCTTATGAAGTATGGTTAGAAGCTTTAATGTCAGTTTCACCAAATGATTATATAAAGTCTGCTAATAAAATATCTTTTGATGCAGGACGAGAGATTAATGTATGATGTCAAATGTGTAAATTATAAATCAAAATTTTATAAGTAGTTATAAAACATTCGCGAATTCGTGGCAAAAAAAATATCCAAATGAAAGATATTCCAATTAATTACGAAATAGTAAAATCTGTTATTGATAATAGCGGTTTGGAATGTGTAGGCAAAGCTTCAATAAGAGAAATTAGAGGATTGGTTAATAAGATAGAAGAAGCTAGCGGTGAAAAATTCATTAGAATGGAAATGGGAATACCTGGACTTAAACCACCTAGAATTGCTATAGAGGCAGAAAAAAGGGCTTTAGATAATGACTGTCCTGCTCAATATCCACCACTAGATGGCTTGCCTGAATTAAAAACAGAAATTTCTAAGTTTATAAAAAACTTTTTAGATGTTGAAATTAATCCTTTAAACTGTATTCCAACAGTTGGCTCAATTAATGGTGGTTATGTTACTTTTATGGTAGCAGGAAGAATGAATCCTGTTAAAGATACAATATTATTTATTGACCCGGGATTTCCTGTTCATACTCAACTTGTGAAAATGATTGGGCTTAAAAAAGCATCTTTTGATGTTTACAATTACAGAGGTAAAAAACTAAGAGCAAAATTAGAATCTTATCTTGAAAAAGGAAATATATCAACTATTCTTTATTCAAACCCAAATAATCCATCTTGGATTTGCTTTAATGAAGAAGAATTAAAAATAATTGGAGAACTTGCCAACAAATATGAAGTTGTAGTAGCAGAAGATCTGGCATATTTTGGCATGGATTTTCGAAAAGATTTATCACAACCCGGTCAAGCTCCTTTTCAGGCAAGTGTAGCAAAATATACTGATTATTATGTTTTAATGATCTCGACATCAAAATCATTTAGTTATGCAGGGCAAAGAGTTGGCTTATTAGCAATTTCAGATAAATTGTTTAATGCAAACTTTGATGGTTTATTAAAGTATTATCCCAAACATAATTTTGGACATTCATTTGTTTATGGAACTGTTTATAGTACTACTGCAGGAACAGCACATTCTGCCCAGTATGGAATTGCAGCATTATTAAAAGCAGTTAATAACGGAGAATATAATTTTCTGGATAAAGTGAAAGAATATGGAAAAAGAGCAAAAGTGATGAAAAAAATATTCTTAGATAATGGCTTTTACATTGTATATGATAAAGATATTGATGTTCCAATTGGGGATGGTTTTTATTTTACAATTGCTTATCCGGGGTATAGCGGTGAAGAACTTATTGAAAAATTATTCTATTATGGCATTAGTGCAATATCATTATCCGTAACAGGAAGTGAAAGAACAGAAGGACTGCGTGCCTGTGTTTCTCTTGTTGACCTTGATAGTTTTCCAATACTTGAAAGAAGATTACAGGCTTTTAAAGAAAATAATCCTTAAAATATAATGGTCTTGCAATACACATTGTCGATAAATAAATTGCAGATAACAAAACAGAAATAATCTGTGAAATTAGAAAAACCAAACAAAATAAAAGACATTCCAGTAAACTGGATTTTTTTTTTTTACTTTTGTTAACAAATTTTAATTAGCAATACTGAATTATGGCTACAAATACAAAATTTCGACCTGATGATAATGATTGCAGGTTTTACGGACAGATTTATATATCTTGGTATTGATGTGAAGAAACAAATCATTGAAAGAACAGAATTTGAAGATTAACAAGTATAATTAATAAAATAAAAACACATAAATTATGGCACAAGAAACAAATAAAAAAGTAATTGTTATTGACCCTGATAAATGTACGGGCTGTCATAGTTGTGAGATGGCGTGTTCAATCAAACATTTTGATGTATGCGGATCTGGCTACTCACGTATCAGGATTCATGAATTCAGAGATGTAAATACCTTTATTCCTATAATGTGCCAGGCATGTGAAGACGCAATTTGCATCAAGGTTTGTCCTGTAAATGCACGTGTCAGGCAGGAAAATGGTGCAGTAGTTACAGATGAGGAAAGGTGTATTGGATGTAAAGCATGTATTAATTCATGTCCGTTTGGAGCAGTAATGATAAACCCTGTTACTGAAAAGACTATGAGTTGCGATTTATGTATGGAAGACGAACTGGGTCCATGGTGTGTAAAAGCTTGTACAATGCAAAAGGCATTACAGTTTGTTAATGTTCAGGATTCTGTAAAGGCAAGAGGAAGAAATTGGACTAAACTAATAAAGGATGAATTTTCACCATCTTTAAAGGAAGATGAGGATTCAGATGAAAATTATGGATATGGATTTGATTTAACAAATAAATAGAATAATAGAATTATAAACTAATTAGGAATGATTATGAACAAGAATAAATTCAGTAATGGATGGATGGGAAGAAGACTACGGATTGATATGACAAATAGTAAGTTTGAGATAGAAGAATTATCTGTGGAATACTGTAAAAAATGGATTGGTGGACGTGGTTTTAATTCAGATGTTGTATATCATGAAACACGAGAGGGGATGGATCCTTTTGACCCTGACAACCCTATTTGTATTGCATCCGGAGTTTTATCAGGAACATTTGCTCCATCATCAGGGAGAACTGTTGTTAGTGCACGATCACCTCATACATGTTCAATAATGGGAACAAATATGCATGGACACGGTGATACAAACATGGGTGGGGGCTTTGGACCAGCTTTGAAATATGCAGGATATGATCAGGTAATAGTTAAAGGAAAAGCGAAAAACCCTGTATATTTATTAATTAATGATGATGATATTGAATTTCGTGATGCAGGTCATTTATGGGGACTTGGGTCAAAAAAAACTACAATAAAGATACTTGAAGAACTTGATGATCCCGATATAGTAGTTATGGTAATTGGTCCTGCTGGAGAAAATCTTATCAAGTTTGCCTGTGTTTTAAACAATTTCAGTTCTGCAGGAGGAAGAACAGGAATGGGAGCTATAATGGGGTCCAAGAACCTGAAAGCAATTGTATTAAAAGGATCAAACCCTGTTAATATTGGTAATCCTGAGGAATTTAAAAAGCTATGCTGGGATCTCCGTGATAAAATACATAATGCACCGGCAGCAATTAAGCATGGAAAACTGGGCTCGTTGGAACTTTTTGATGGTGGAAATTCTATAGGCATTAGTGCTCATAAAAATTGTTCTACAGGATATATGAAAGACATTGAAAAAATATATGACAGTTCAAAATGGGCAAAAAATTTTCTTTTCAGAAGAAAATCGTGTTGGTCTTGCCCTGTTAGCTGTGGCAGGTATACATATATCAAGGAAGGTAAATATGCAGGTTTTCACTGTGGCGGACCGGAGATGGAGAGTTTATGTAATCTTGGTCCAAGAATTGACAGTTCTGATGTTGCTGGTGTTACTGTACTTTGCGGAATTGTAAATGAGCTTGGAATAGACAGTATCTCAGCAGGTGCAGCACTATCATGGACAATGGAAGCATTTGAAAAAGGATATATTACTGAAAAGGACACAGGTGGAATCAGGCTTGAGTGGGGTGACATAGAGGGGTCTCTTAAAGTTCTTAATATGATAGCTAATAGAGAAGGATTTGGCGATATCTTGGCAGAAGGTACTATCAGGGCAGCAGAAATACTTGGTGTAGGAATGGATATTGTTCCACATTGTCGCGGGTTGGAACATATCAGTGTTGACCCGAGGATTGCATTAGGATTTAGTCTTGGCTATGCTATGTCAACAAGAGGCTCAGATCATTTGAAAAACTATTCATGTCTTGAATTTCCAGGACTGGCTGTTAAGAATAAAGATCAGCTCAAAGAAGCTTTATCATCAAAAACCTTAAAGAAATTCTGGAAAAATTTTCCTGAACAAATGTATAAGATTGATACAAAACCTGAATTATGCACATGGTCTGAAAAAAATAAATGTGTTTCTGATCTTGTAGGATGCTGTTGTGATCCTATTGCATCATGGGGAGATGCAGGTACATGGAAAGAAGCTTATGCACCTCTTGTCAAGACAGTAAGTGGCGTTGGATTAAGCGATGATGATATTTTTGAAGCTGCCGAAAGAACAATTGCTATTGAGAGAGCTCATTGGTTAAGAGAAGGAAGTGCCAAACAGGATGATACTCATATTGACAGATATTTTGACGAAACTGTACATGATGGACCTTATAAAGGGATGAAACTTGATAGAAAAGAATGGGAATGGGCGCAAAAGGAGTATTACAAACAGCATGGTTGGGATGAAGATGGATTTATTACACCTGAAAAAGCTGAAGAACTCGGTATTCAGGAAATAATTCCGGATATGAAATCAGGCAAAAAAATCTACAAAAAATGGTTAAAAGAACAAAAAATAAATAAGTAAAATGATAAAACTATATATAGGAGGAAAAAATATATGAATACAAATAATAATTACCTTGAAAACAACATTGAGGAAGTAAGAGAACAATTTAGTATGCTGGAGCACTGGACATTCCTCAATACTGCTGACCAGGCATTGCCGGGTCAATACTGGCTGAAAGCAGTACGTAACTTTTTTGACTTTCAGGAAAGAGGAAGGATGGAAGATATTCCTGTTCAGGATATTGCAACTCACCCTTTCTTAATGGCAGCTACAGCCGAGGCAATTGAGAGAAGTGCAAAACTGATTGGTGCAGATACCGAAGAAGTTACCGCAATGTACCGACCTATGCAGGCTTGTAACCTTATTGTAAATGATATGCTTGAATGGAAAGAAGGAGATAATATTGTTTTTACAGATCTTTGTTATCCTTCATTTAGCTATATATTTATGGGGCTTGAAGAAAGACTTGGGGTAGAACTGCGACGTGTTAATAATGTAAACGGGGAAATACTGATGGAAGACCTTGAAAAAGCTATAGATGATAATACCAAACTTGTTTCTATAAACAGAACTACAGCTTTTTGTGGTTTTACCTTTGATGTTAAAAAAGTATGTGAAATTGCTCACAAACACGGGGCATACGTAATGGATGATGCCTTCCAATCTGTTGGCGCAATAAAAGTTGATGTCCATGATGATAATCTGGATTTTTTACTTACAGGGTCATATAAGTGGACTTGTGGTCCTGAAGGTGCAGGAATATTTTATATTAGAAAGGACCTTATTGAAAAATTCGACCCAAAGTTTCGTAACTATCTGGCAATTACTATGCCCGAGGGTGTACCTTTTAGCTTACAACATCACGATAATATTAAAAGCTGGGAGCATCCCATTAGACAAACTGCTCAAAAATTTTCACAGGATGTAATTACCGGACCATCTGTTTTCGGATGGCTTGCAACACTTAAATATTTTGAAAAACTTGGTATTGAAAATATTGAAAAACGTGTCCGCCATTTAGGTCAATATACTGTAAATAGCCTACGTGAATTAGATGTAAATATAGTAAGTCCTACGGACCCGAAAAAAATGCATGGTATAGTAACATTTACAACCGGCAGTTATGAAAGTGATGTAGAATGTCTTGGCAGACTAAATGCTCCTCCAATAGGACAAAAGCCTGTAAAAATTTCAGCAAGGGCACTTGGGGGTATCAGCGGATTAAGGATGAGTACTCATTTTTATAATACAGAAGAAGATGTTGATAAAGGCATCAGAGCTATCGGAGAATTTATTGTTTCTAAAAGATAGTATAGTTTATATTTATGTGTTATGCACAAGCAATGAAAATGACAAAACTGATATTGATAATTTGTTTTTTTGGACTCTTTAAGTTTTCTTATAGCCAACAGAAAGATTCAGCATTTTTTGTTGGGATTAATATTGCTCCGATTTTTATCGCAGTCGTTATCTGGTCAATAAAAAAATTATTATAGAAATAAAATTTGAATGAAAGTACTAATTATTGGCAATGGAATAGCAGGTAACGAAACAGCTTTTAAACTAAGAAAGCTTAATAGTGATATTGAAATAACAATAATTTCGGCAGAAAAATATCCTGAATACGATCCATGTTCGCTACCATATTATATTGGAGGTGATATATCAAGAAAAATTGTATTCAGAAAGAAACTCTATGATTATAAGATAAATAACATTAATCTTGTACTTGACAATGAAGTTACATCTATAGATACAAAAGCCAAAAATGTAACAACTGTGAATGGCAAGAATGTCTTATATGACAAACTTGTTCTTGCATATGGAGGAGGGGTTTTTGTTCCCCCCATAAAAGGAATAGGTTTAAAAGGAGTTTTTTGTTGTAAAAAATTAAGTGATGCCGAAAAAATTATAGAGCATAAAGGGAAAAAAGCTGTTGTTGTCGGTTCAGGTGCAATAGGAGTTGAAGTAGCAGAAGCATTGAAAAAAAAAGGATATGATGTTGTTATAATTGAATTGCTTGACCGTATCCTTCCAACAATGTTTGATGAGTATATTGCAAAAAAACTTGAAAAAGCATTAATTAATTACGGCATAAATGTACTTGTTAATGAGAAAGTTGAAGAAGTGATAGGAATCTCAGAAGTAACAGGAATAAAAACTGATAAACGTGAAATTAAATGTGATACTGTAATATTTGCTACAGGTGTTGTTATTGATAAAACTTTGGCAAGATCAGCTAATATTAATACAAATAAAGGTATTATTGTGAATAATTACCTTAAGACAAATATTAAAGACATTTATGCTTGTGGCGATTGTATTGAAAGCAAAGATGCTATAACGGGTGAAGATTGTTTGTACCAATTAAAGCATAACGCAATTGAACAAGCATACATAGTTTCACAAAATATTTCAGGTTGTGAAAAAGAGTACATAGGAGCATATCCTTTTGCCAGAGCATATTTTTTTGAAACACGCTCTTGTTCATTTGGAAAAACTTTAAATTCATATCAGGATAAAAAAAATATTGAACTGATAAAATATGAAAAAACTAATGATTATTTGCAAATTATCCTGAAAGATGGTAAGATTGTAGGGGCACAGTCAATAGGCAGATATGGAGATAATATAGGACTTCTTATGGGAGCTATGTGGAGAGAGGATGATATAAATAATATTAGAAAGAACAAGGAAGCAATTCTGCAAATAGGCTCAAAATATCCATGGACATACAGAAAACTGATATCGTTACTGGATATTAATGTATATAAAAAATTAAAATAATAAGGTTAAATCCTTAATATTACTACATTTGAATACATTTTAGTAACCATTATTTGTACATTATGCCAGTTTTTATAAATTCAGTTAACTTCGAAAATTCAATTAGTAAGTGCGACAGTTTCCCTTTCAAAGATAAAAAATCTAGA